>NZ_JBWLKL010000028.1:0-104225 GCF_059026065.1 Streptomyces sp. A18
GACAAGGGGAGGTAGTCATGCCAACTCCGAAGGCCGGAAGCCCCGTTGCGGGGCTACGAAAACGGTAATGGGGGGGGCGGGGGCCTCGGTGTGGGCCTGGGCCACACCACCACCGACGCCGATGGCGAGAGCGGCAATCGCGGTAGCGCCCGCGATGCGTATCGTCTTGCGGTTCACGTATTCCTCCCTTGTGTACATGCACAAGGGGGGGTATGGAGCATTAGGGCATGCGTTCGCGGAGCCGACGGCTTGGACACTTTAGGCCCCGCGCCGCTACCCGGCTCCATCCCCCCGTGCGAACTGATTGCATTCACCCGCCAGTTGGGTCTGGTCTGGACCGTTCCGGCGAGTGATCACGAACATATCCCGACTTATTGACCTTGCTCAAATTCGGCCACTGTGGGCAGCGTCACTGCATTCAACGGTGACCTTGAGGGACGAATTCTCCTCTTTCGATTTCCTGCGTGATTCGGGCCGTTCATGTCGCTCTGGCGAGTTTGAATCGGGTTCTCGCACAGGCACTGAAGCGCCTCGAAGCCCTTGGGGGCCATCGCTCGCATTGGCGGCGATGCCCGGGTGTACCGGCTCGTCTGCGGATCAACTCTGATCCGCAACCACGTGGGCTCAGTTGCGATCTCGGCTGGCTCGGCATCCGCAGCGATTCAGGGCCGTCCGGGGGCATCCAGCAAGCCGGTTGACCTCGACTTTCGGGGGTTCGGCGGACGGCTCCGGAACAAGATCGGACAACTTGTGATGCGTAGGTCGTCGGTTCGAATCCGACGGGGGGGGGGTCCCGTTCTTTCCTAGTGCCGTCCCGACAGGCGGTCCGCGATGCGGGCCAGGCGGGGGGACCCGGTCGTCGGGGTCGTCAGTTCTCGGCGGTCCGCGTTGCGGTACGTCGCGTACATGCCCTGGACGGCGATCCAGCGCAGTGGCTCCGGCTCCCACTTGCGGACCTTGTGGTTGACCCAGGGGAGGGTCGTGAGGTCCGTGTTGCCTGCCTGGCCCGAGTCCTGTTGGACCAGGTCGCGCAGGGTGCGGGCCGCGAGGTTGGCCGTGGCCACGCCCGAGCCGACGTAGCCGCCCGCCCAGCCCAGGCCCGTCGCGCGGTCCAGGGTGACCGTGGCGCACCAGTCGCGGGGGACGCCGAGCACGCCGGACCAGGCGTGGGCCACCCGCACTCCGGACAACTGCGGGAAGAAGCGGGTGAGGATCTCGTGCAGGGCCTCGATCGTGGCCGGTTGGGTGCGGCCGTCGTTGTCCGTGCGCGAGCCGTAGCGGTACGGGACTCCTCTGCCGCCCAGTGCGATGCGGCCGTCGGCGGTGCGCTGGGCGTACATGTACGCGTGCGCCATGTCGCCGAGCGTCTCGCGGCCCTCCCAGCCGATCGACTCCCATTGGGCGGGCGTGAGGGGTTCCGTCGCGATCATCGAGGAGTTCATGGGGAGCCAGGTGCGGCGTTGGCCCTTGAGGGACGCCGTGAAGCCCTCCGTGCAGCGCAGGATGTACGGGGCGCGGACCGTGCCGTATGGAGTGCTGGCGTGCTTGGGCTTGATCTCCGTCACCGGGGTTGATTCGTGGATCGTCACTCCCAGTGCCTCCACCGCCCTCGCCAGGCCTTTCACCAGCTTCACCGGGTGCAGGCGCGCGCCGTGCGGGGTCCAGGTGGAGCCGACTGCGCCCGCGACGCGGATCCGGTCGGCCGTCTCGCGGGCGCCGTGCAGCGTGCGGTCCTTTTCGCCGTACGCGAGTTCGGTGGCGTGGAACTCCTTCAGGCGCGCCAACTGGGCCGGGGTGTACGCCACTTCGAGTACGCCGCCGTGGTGGATGTCCGCGTCGATCTGCTCTTCGGCCGCGGCGCGGATCACCTCGTCGACCGTCTCGTTCATCGCCTCCTGGAGGCGGACCGCCGCCTCCCTGCCGTGCAGGCGGGCGTAGCGGTCGCGGCCCGCGATGCCGTTGTAGAGCCAGCCGCCGTTGCGGCCGGAGGCTCCGTAGCCGCAGAACTTCTGTTCCAGGACGGTGATGCGGAGGAAGGGGGCGGCCTTCTTCAGGTAGTACGCGGTCCACAGGCCCGTGTAGCCGCCGCCGACGATGCAGACATCGGCACTCTCGTCGCCCGGGAGGGGTTCACGGGGGGCCGGGGTGCCGTGGTCCGCGTACCAGAAGGAGATGCCGCCGTTGATCGTGCTGCTCATGCGCGGGACGTTACTGCGCTGTTGAGGGCTTTGGGGAGGGGGCAGGGGAGAGCGTTCCGATACCTTGATCCGGCACGTGGCGGAGCGTCATGTGCCGAGATCCTGGAGGACTGTTCAGATGGCCGTACGCAAGGCCGGGCGCATCGTCGCCGCGGTGGCCGCCACCGCACTCGTCGCCGGGGGCGCAGCCGCCTGCGGGCCCGAGGACATCACGGGCGGGGGCAGCGACAAGGGGTCGGCGTCGGCCTCGGAGCCCGCCGGTGGTCCCGAGGCGAAGGAGCCGCCGGCCGGCACCGACGCGCTCGCTAAGGCGCCCGCCACGGTGCAGGGCGGCGTGATCACGGTCGGCGACCCGAAGGCGGCGCACACCGTGCGGCTGTACGAGGACGCGCGCTGCCCGATCTGCAAGAAGTTCGAGGAGAGCGGCGCGCAGGCCCTGGTGAAGCCGGTGGCCGAGGGCAAGGTGAAGGTCGAGTACACGCTCGCCTCGTTCCTCGACAAGAACCTCGGCGGCAGCGGCTCGGTCAACGCGGCGAACGCGATGCGTGCCTCGGTCGAGGCGGGCAAGTTCCCGCAGTTCCACGCGGCGGTCTTCGCCAACCAGCCGGAGAGCGAGACCGAGGACGCCTACACGCCCGCCTTCCTGTTGAAGATCGCGGACAAGGTGGACGGTCTTCGGGGTGCCGAGTTCGACAAGGCGGTGCAGAAGGGGACGTACAAGAAGTGGGTCGGTGAGGCCATGCAGGCCTTCACCGACGACGGCATGCAGGGCACCCCGACCGTCGTGATCGACGGCAAGAAGGCGGAGAGCAACTCGCTGTTCGACCAGGACGCGTTCGCCGAGGAGCTCAAGGCGTCCGGGATTTGAGGCCGGTATTCAGGGCCGTGGACGTACGGCACTTTGGGGCAGCGGGTCGCAGCGACGTACACGGCGGTGGCCCGAAAAATCCCCATGCGGCGATTCACCCGCGCCGGTAGCGTCGCGGCCGTGATCGACATTCGTATTCCGGACGAGCTGATCGAGTCGCAGTACGAGTACGCGGGGGAGCCGGGCCGTGCCTTCATCGCGGCGCTGCCCGCGCGCGTGGCGGAGTTCGTCGAGCGGTGGGACCTGAGGGTCGACGGGCCATCGATGCACGGCATGGCCGCGCTCGTACTGCCCGTGGTGCGGCGGGACGGCACCCCCGCCGCGGTCAAGTTCCAGCTGCTCGACGAGGAGACCGAGGGGGAGCCGGTCGGGCTCCGGGTGTGGGACGGCGACGGGGCGGTGCGGCTGCTCGACCACGACGACCGCACGGGCACGATGCTGCTCGAACGCCTCGACTCCGGGCGGATGTTGTCGACGACGGAGGACACGCACAAGGCGGTGCTCGTCATCGCCGAACTGCTCGCCCGGCTCACCTCGGTGCCCGCGCCCCAGGGGATGCGGCGGCTCGGGGACATCGCGGGGGAGATGCTCGACGACCTGCCCGACGCCCTGAAGGCGATCCCCGATCCCGTCCAGCGCTCGATCGTGGAGCGGTGCGGGGGCGCGATGCGCGAGGTCATGGGGGAGCCCGGTGACCGGCTGCTGCACTGGGACCTGCACTTCGAGAACGTACTGGCCGCCGAGCGCGAGCCGTGGCTCGCCATCGACCCGAAGCCGCTGGCCGGGGATCCCGGGTTCGACCTCTGGCCCGCGCTCAACAACCGTTTCGACGTGGACGACGTGCTGTGGCGCTTCGACGCGATGAGCGAGGTGCTGGGCCTCGACAGGGAGCGGGCGCGCGCCTGGACCCTGGCCCGGGTGCTGCAGAACGCGCTGTGGGACATCGAGGACGAGCGGGAGCCCGACGAGGACGACCTGGAGGTCGCGCGGCGGCTGCTCGGGTCGTGAGACGCAGGTTGGTGCCGGTGGGCGCTCTGGTTAGCCTGCGGCCATGATTCGTAACGCCACGTCCGCCGACGTTCCCGTCATCCATGCCATGGTCCGTGAACTCGCCGATTACGAGAAGGCTCTCGACGAGGCCAGGGCCACCGAGGAGCAGCTGCGTGAAGCGCTCTTCGGGGAGCGGCCCGCCGCGTTCGCGCACATCGCGGAGGACGACGCGACGCGGGAGGTCGTCGGGTTCTCGCTGTGGTTCCTGAACTTCTCCACGTGGCGCGGAGTGCACGGGATCTACCTGGAGGACCTGTACGTACGGCCCGAGGCGCGCGGTGGCGGTCACGGCAAGGCTCTGCTCGCCGAGCTCGCGCGGATCTGTGTGGAGCGGGGTTATGAGCGGCTCGAGTGGTCCGTGCTCGACTGGAACGAGCCGTCGATCAACTTCTACAAGTCGCTCGGTGCGTTGCCGCAGGACGAATGGACCGTCTATCGGTTGACCGATGGGGCGTTGGCCGGGTTGGGGTCTGCTGCCAGTTAGTGGGGAGGCCGTGGGGAGGCCGTGGGTTGGGCGTCAGGGGCTGAGGGTCAGGGGATGAGGGTCAGGGGACGAGTACCACCTTGCCCGTCGTGCGGCGGTTCTCCAGGTCGGCGTGGGCCCTTGCCGCCTCCGACAGGGGGTAGCGCTGGATCGCCGGGGTGAAGTGGCCCTTCGACGCCTCGGCCAGTGCCGCGAGCTCCAGGGTGCGGATCGGGTTCTCGCCGCCCGCCTTCTGCATCATCGCCGGGCCCAGTACGCCGGTCTGGGTGATGCCGCGGGTCGCCAGCTGCTCGTCGGTGAAGGTGAGGGGTGCGCCGTCGTGGGGGCCCTTGCCCGACCAGCCGAAGACGAGGTGCCGGCCACCGGAGGCGAGGAGGTCCACGGCGGCCAGGCCCGGTTCGCCGCCCACGCCGTCGAAGACGACGGTGGCGCCGGGGACGCCGATCTTCGTCAGGTACGCGTGCGCCTCGTCCGGCCAGTCCGGGTTCGTGTAGTCGACGGCGAGGTCCGCGCCGTTCGCGCTGACCCGGGCCGTCTTCTCCGGGCCGCCCGCCAGGCCGATCACCGTGGCGCCCGCGTGCTTGGCGTACTGGACCAGGAGCGTGCCGATGCCGCCCGCGGCCGCCGGGACGACGGCCACGGAGTCGGGGGTCAGCTCGGCGAACTGCAGGATTCCCATCGTCGTACGGCCCGTGCCGATCAGGGCCACGGCCTGCGCGTCGTCCAGGCCTTCGGGGATCTCGTGCAGGCGGGAGGCTTCCGTGACGGCGAGCTCGGCGTAGCCCCCGGGGGCGAAGCCGATGTGGGCGACCACGCGCTTGCCGAGCCAGCCGCCGTCGACTCCGTCGCCGAGGGAGTCGACGGTGCCGGCCACTTCGCGGCCCGGGATCGTGGGCAGCTCGGGGAGTTCGGGGAGCGGGCCCTTGATGCCGGCGCGGATCGCGGTGTCCAGGAGGTGCACGCCGGCCGCGGTCACCGCGATGCGGACCTGGCCGGAGGCCGGGGCGGGGTCCGGGGTTGCCTCGTACGTGAGGTGTTCGGCGGGGCCGAAGGTGTGCAGGCGGATGGCGTGCATGGGGGCTCGCTCCTTGGGCTGTGGTCTTGGTCTTGGTCTTCTGTCGCGGTGTTGGTGCTGTCGACCCTGTTGCCTCAAGCGGACTTGAGGTCAAGCCTCGTGGAGGTCAGTGCGAGCGTCACCGCCTCCAGCGCGCTGTTGAAGGAGACCTCGGAGAGCAGGCCGGGCGCCGCGACCTGGTCGCCGGCCAGGTAGACGCCGTTGCCGCGGTCGATCGCGGGGCGGTCGCGCCAGGTGGTGCCGGGCAGGTCCACGGCGCCGGTGCGGCCGTTGGACACGGAGTCGCGGCGCCAGACCAGGCGGTCGCGCCAGCCGGGGAAGCCGAGGTCGAGCAGGTGGTCGGCGCGGGCCACGCCGTCCGCCTTGGACTCCTCGGGGGAGAGCGGGATCTGGCCCTGGACGAGTTCCTGTCCGGCGGGGGCGAGGGTGCGGTCCTGGGTGGTGAACCGCTCGATCCAGCCGGTCCCGTCCAGGTCGGAGATCGCGAAGGGGTCGCCCTTGCGGGACCTGAGGGCCAGGTCGACGAGGGTGGTGCGGGCGCTGTCCCACTGGAGGGAGTCGTCCTGGAGGAGGTGGCGGGCCGCGGGGAGGGATGTGGCGACGATGACGGGGCCTGCGGCGAGGGGGCCCGCGGTGACGGGGCCTGCGGCGGTGGCGGGGAGCGAGGCGATGCTGTCGACGCGGGACAGCGTCTCCACGCGTACGCCGAGGTTCCAGGCGAGTGTCGCCATGCGGTCGATGACGGAGCCCCAGCCGCCGCGCGGGTAGTGCGCTTCCGGGGGCAGCTTCGTGGCGCGGCGCAGGCGCTCCTGCACGAACCTGGCGGAGAGGGAGCCGGGGTCGTGGTGGAACGTCGCCACGGCGACGTAGTGCGCGGCGGCGCGTGCGCCTTCCTCGCCGACCTCGCCGCTGGCCCAGGACATGAAGTCCTTGTCCACCGGTGCCTGTTCGGGCTTGCGGCGCAGGAGCTTCAGCATCGCGAGGGGTGGGGTACGGCGGAGCCTGCCCTGGTGGTGGAGGCGGAGACGGGTGCCTTCGATGGGCGGGAGGGGGGCGAGGGGGCCGATGAGGTCGCGCTGCTTGAGCCAGGCCCAGTGGGGGCCGCCGTTGTAGAGGGCGTGGGGGCCTTCGTTCGTGCGGTACGCGCCTTCGGCGGTGCGGGCTCGGCCGCCGATGGTGTGGTGGGACTCGTGGAGGGTCACCCGGGCGCCGGCTTCCGCGGCGGTGATGGCGGCGGTGAGGCCGGCGAAGCCGCCGCCGATGATGGTGAGGGGGGTGGGGGTGGCGTTGTTGTTGCGGTTGTGCGGCATGGGGGTGGGCTCCTGTCGTGGCCGGGTGCTTTGCGGTTGTGCTCACTCGGTACGACGGGTGGGGGTGCCCTGGATGTGACATCGGGGTGCGGCGGCGTTGTCAGTGGGTGGGTGCACGATGGGCGTATGGGACAGAGGGATCGGGATCGGGATCGGCAGAGTGGCGCGGCAGTGGTGAAGAAGGCTCGGCGGCCGGAGGTGCGGTTGCCCGCGCTGCGGGCGTTCGGGAAGGGGGAGTTGGAGCCCGACGGGGACTATGACGGGGTCGAGTTCCGTGACCTTGACCTGGCGGGGCAGGACGGTGGGGGAGCGCTGTTCCTGGACTGCGCGGTGACGGGCTGCGGGGTGACGGAGACACGGCTCAGCAGGGCACGGTTCGTGGACTCCGTGCTGACGGAGCTGCGGGGGGTCGGCACGGAGCTGGCGGAGGCTTCGCTGCGGGACGTGGAGGTGGTGGACGCGCGGCTGGGGGGCGTTCAGCTGCACGGGAGTGTGCTGGAGCGGGTCGTCGTGCGGGGCGGCAAGATCGACTATCTGAACCTGCGGAAGGCGCGGTTGAAGGACGTCGTCTTCGAGGGGTGCGTGCTGGTGGAGCCGGACTTCGGGCAGGCGGTGCTTGAGCGGGTGGAGTTCGTGGGCTGCGTGCTGAAGGGGGCGGATTTCAGCGGGGTCCGGTTGAAGGACGTCGACCTGCGGGGTGCGGCGGAGGTGGACATTCTGCGGGGGATCGACAGCTTGGCTGGGGCGGTGATCAGCGCGTCACAGCTGATGGATCTGGCACCGGCGTTTGCTGCGGAGGTGGGGGTGCGGGTGGCCTAGCGTCCGGCTGGGCGGTGCGGGGCTGGTTCGGCTGTGGGGGCGGGGCCGTGCCGGTATGTCCGTCCTCGCTGTCGTCCGGTGGCCGTGTTGCTGCTTCGGCGGGCGGGTCCCGCGAGCGGTGCTCCGGGCGGACATACCAGCACGTCCCCTCGGGTGCGCTGCCGGCTGCGGACGCGTGGGGGCTGATCTCTCACGGGCTACGTCGCACCCTGCCGACGCCTGCTGACCCATCCGGCTGCACGCACACCCCACCCACCCCCGCTGTTGCACGCAAACGCCCCACCCATCCCTTGGCGCCGCGGGGCAATCGGGCGGGTCGGCGGGAAGGCTTGTTCGTGCAGGGGGTGGATGCATGAGGGGTGACGGGCGGGTGGGTGGGCGAGGCCCGGTCGGACGGAGGCGGAGGCCTCTACGCCCGGGGAAAGCGGGACTGGAGGGTCCAGATCGCTGGGTTGTCCGCCAGGGGCTCGTGGAGGTCGATGAGGTCCGCCAGGAGGTCCTGGAGGAAATCCCTTGCCTCGCGGCGCAGTTCGGAGTGGGAGAACGTCAGTGGGGGGTCCTCGTCCCGCATCCAGTCCGCCTCGATGTCCACCCATCCGAAGCGCCGCGTGAACAGCATGCGGTCCGTCGACTCCGTGAAGTCGAGCTCCGCGTACTGAGGGCGGGATGCCCTGCTCCCCCGCGGATCCTGGTCCACGAGCTCGACGATGTCGCACAGCGCCCACGCGAAGTCGAGGACGGGAACCCATCCCCAGGCCGTGGAAAGCTCCCGGTCCGCCTTCGTGTCCGCGAGATACACGTCCCCGCAGAACAGGTCGTGCCGCAGCGCGTGGACGTCCGCGCGGCGGTAGTCGTACTGCGGGGGGTCGGGAAAGCGGTGGGAGAGGGCGTAGCCGATGTCGAGCACGTAGGTGATGGTCCCATGGCCCCCGGGGCCTGGGCGTGGTCGGACCCGTTCAGGGGAGCAGGCGCTGTTCCTTCGCCACCGCCACCGCTCCCGCCCTCGTGTCCACCCCGAGCTTGTCGTAGATACGGCCCAGGTGCGTCTTCACCGTGGCCTCGCTGATGAACAGCGCGCGGGCGATCTCACGGTTGCCAAGACCGTGGGAGAGCTGCGCGAGGATGTCGAGCTCGCGCTCGGTCAGCGTCGGCTGCGGCTTGCGCATGCGGGCCATCACGCGGGACGCGACCGGCGGTGAGAGCGCGGTGCGGCCCTGTGCGGCGGCGTGGATCGCGGCGAAAAGCTCCTCGGGGCGTTCGGCCTTCAGGAGGTAGCCCGTCGCGCCCGCCTCGATGGCGCGGGTGATGTCGGCGTCCGTGTCGTATGTCGTCAGGACCAGGACGTGGGGTGTGGGGGTGGGTGGTGGTGACGTGATGTGGCGTGTTGCCTCTACGCCGTCCATTCCCTCGCCCAGCTGCAGGTCCATCAGGACCACGTCCGGGGCCAGCTTCGCGGCGAGCGCGATCGCTTCCTCGCCGGTGCCCGCCTCGCCGACCACCTCGATGTCCGGCGCGCTGCCCAGCAGGGCGAGCAGTCCGGCGCGTACGACGATGTGGTCGTCGCAGACCAGCAGGCGGACCGGGACCGAGGGCTCTGACATCAGGTGGTCCTTTGGGGGGAGAGGGGGATCGAGACCGAGAGCACCGTGCCTTCGCCCGGTGACGACTCGATCGTCAGTGTGCCGCCCAGTTGCCGTGCGCGGGCGCGGATCGCGGGCAGTCCGTGGCCGCGACGGTCGGAGGCGGGCGGCTGTTCGGTGGGTGTGAAGCCGCGGCCGTCGTCCGCGACGTCGAGTACGACCTGGTCGTCCAGGTGTGTGAGCGTCAGCGCCGCCGTCGTGGCGTCGGCGTGCTCCGTCACGTTGGCCAGGGCGCCCTGCGCGATGCGCAGGAGCGCGGACTGCGTCTGGTCGGGGAGCGGGGTCGGCGTGCCTTCGGAGTGGAAGCGGACCGTCAGGCCCGCGTCCCGAGCGGTCCGCTCGGCCAGCGTCCGAAGCGCCGCGTCCAGGCCTCCGCCGTCGGCCAGGTCGGCGGGCGCCAGGTCGTGCACGAAGCGGCGGGCCTCGGTGAGGCCGCGTTCGGTGATCGACTCGGCCGTACGGACATGGGTGCGGGCCTTGGCCGGGTCCGTGTCCCAGACGCGGTCGGCTGCCTGGAGCAGCATCTGCTGGCTGGACAGGCCCTGGGCCAGGGTGTCGTGGATCTCCATCGCGATGCGCTGGCGCTCGGCGAGGGTGCCTTCGCGTCGCCCGGTGGCGGCCAGTTCGCGGCGGGTGCGGATGAGGTCGTCGATGAGCTCGCGCTGGCGGGCCGCCTGACGCTGCATGTAGGCGAAGACGGCCGTCGCGATCGCCGACACGGCGGGCGGCCCGAGGATCAGGTCGGGGTCGTAGCGGCCCGCGAGCCGCAGCTGCGACGCGATGACGCAGGTGGTCAGGACGGCCACCAGGGCCAGGGCCGCGGCCGGCGGCAGCGTACGGAGCCCGGTGAAGAAGAGCGGCACCGCGCACCACCCGAAGCTCGGCGCGAGGATGACGAGGACCAGCCAGACCGCGACGACCAGGGCCAGCCAGGTGAGCCGTCGGGGGGTCGGGCGGGCGCCGGGCACCGGGCCGGACGTGTAGGGCGCGGGGAGCTGTCCCCGCAGGGCGGCGGTGAGGGGCGGCAGGGCGTACAGGACGGCCAGGACCACCGAGAGCGCGATGATCCACGGGACGCGCGCGCCGTCAGGGTGGCGCAGCAGGAAGCGGGCCAGCGAGGTGGCGAGCAGCAGGTAGAACGCCGCGTGCATGACGGCCGCGAGCCAGCGGGCGTCCGGGTCCGGCCCCCGGCGGTCGAGGCCGGCCGGCTGCGTGCGCTGTCGCAGTCTCAGCTGTCCCATGGGGGTCACTTGGCCTCTCCCTCTCGTATGGACGTCACGTACGAACGCCTCGTACGAACGCCTCGTATGGACGCCTCGTATGGACGCCTCGTACGGACGCCCCCTGCTGCCGCCCGGTGTCGCTGAACTGGGCAAACACCCTCATTGTGACCCGGTGGGGCCACGGCGGGGTCAACCGATCGGTTGACCCTGGTGTCGGCCGAGTCGCGCGCCGGTCCCAGCCGGTACGTCGAGGGGTGGGCCCCGGATGCGGCCGGAGGATTGATCGCAGAGGAAACAACCTCCCCCGATCACCTGATCACCCGATCCCCGCCTTCACCCCGAGGAGCCCCCGATGAAGAAGATCTCGCGCCGCACCCGTGTCCTGACCGTCGCCGCGACCGCCGCCGTCCTCGGCGCCGGCACCTTCGGCGCCGTCTCCGCCAGCGCCGAGGCCCCGGCCGCCGCCGCCAAGGCCGCCGTGACGGCCGACGCGGGCAGCAAGAACCTCACGCAGTCGACGCACCTCAACATCGACGCCGCCACCAAGGCCGCGAAGGCCGCCCTGGACGCCGCCGAGAAGGAGAACCAGCGCGTCACGGTCGCCGTCGTCGACCGCAACGGCGACACGATCGTCACCCTGCGCGGCGACGGTGCGGGCCCGCAGTCGTACGAGTCCGCCGAGAAGAAGGCGTACACCGCCGTCTCCTGGAACGCGCCCACCTCCGAGCTGACCAAGCGCCTGGAGCAGGCCCCGAACCTGAAGGACATCCCCGGCACCCTGTTCCTCGCGGGCGGTGTGCCGGTGACCGCCAAGGACGCGCCCATCGCGGGCGTCGGTGTCGCGGGCGCCCCGAGCGGCGACCTGGACGAGAAGTTCGCGAAGGCGGGCGTCGCGGCGCTCGGCCGCTGAGCCGCTGAATCGCTGAAGCCGCGTAAGCAACGCAGCTGCCGAAGCCGCCGGATCTCATCATGCTGAGGCTGTTCCCGGTCCGTACGACGACGAGGAGAACGATCATGACAAGGCCCGCTGACGACCAGCGGCTGCTCGACGCCGCACGGGCCGGGAACGCCGCCGAGGTGAGAGCCGCCCTCGACGCGGGCGCCCGCGTCGAGGCCCGCGACAGCGAGCTGCGCACGCCGCTGCTGCTCGCCGCCATCGGCGACCACGTCGAGGCGGCCCGGGTCCTGGTGGCCGCGGGCGCCGACGTGGACGCGCAGGACCACCGCGCCGACAGCCCCTGGCTGGTCACCGGCGTGACGGGCAGCGTCGCCATGCTGCACGTCCTGCTCCCGGCAGGACCCGACCTGAAGCTCCGCAACCGCTTCGGCGGCATCTCGGTGATCCCGGCATCGGAGCGCGGTCATGTCGCGTACGTACGGGAGGTCCTGTGCGTCACGGACATCGACGTCGACCATGTCAACGGCCTTGGCTGGACCGCCCTGTTGGAGGCCGTGATCCTTGGTGACGGCGGCCGTCCGCACCAGGAGATCGTGGAGCTGCTGCTCGCCGCGGGTGCGACGCCCGGTCTCGCCGACCGGGACGGCGTCACGCCCCTCGCACACGCGGAACGCCGCGGATTCGCGGAGATCGCCGCGCTGTTGAGGGGTGCCGCCTCGTGAAGGCTCCCAAGGCGGCGGTCATCGCCCTCCTGGCCGTCGCCGCCCTCGCGGGCTGCGCCACCGGCAGCGACGACCCGGCCGCCTCCGCCGCCGAGCCCGCGACCCCCACGGCCACGCTGCCCACGGAACAGCGCACCCCGGACGGCACCCTCCTGGTGGCCGACTTCGGCTCCGACACCGTCACGTTCGTCGACCCCGAGCGTGGCCCCATCGACTCCGTGAAGGTCGGCACCGCGCCCTACGGGCTCACCGTGGGAGAGGACGGCCGCGCCTGGGTCGCCACCGCGGACGCGGTGGCTGTCGTCGACACCGGCACCCGCGAGCGCGTCGACCGCATCCCGTACGAGACGGACAGCGGCCCCGCGACGACCGGCGAGTACCGCGGCGGCGGCATGGGCATCGCCGTCGCCCCGGACGGCGAGCACGTCTACGTGGGCGTCAACGTGCCCGACGGAAAGGGGATGTTGGAGGTCATCGACACCGACGACCGCGAGGTCACCGACACCGTCCCGGTGGGCAGGCGGCCCTTCGACGTGGACGTGTCGAAGGACGGCCGCGAGGTCTACGCGACCAACCACGACTCCTTCGACGTGACGGCCGTACGCGCCGACTCCCTGAAGCCGCGCCGCATGGAAGTCGCCCCCTACGGCACCGAAGGCGGCCTGGGCTCCTGGCTCAAGCCGCACTACGCCGCCGTACGGCCATCGGACGGCAGGCTCCTGCTGCCCTTCGAGGGCGAGAAGCTCGTCGTGCTCGACCCGCGCACCGGTGAGTACGACATCGAGAAGATGACGGCCAACACCCACCAGCACGGCGCGCAGATCACCGACGACGGCACGCTGTTCGCGGTCGGCACGGGCCCCATCGACCCCTCGGCGGACGAGGGACCCTCGCTGACCATGCGTACGAAGGGCGGCAAGGAGAAGGTCTTCCCGCTCGAAGGCCCGCACGAGGACGTCGCCGTCTCCGAGGACGGCGCCACCGCCTACGTCACCGGCGGTTTCACCCGCGACGGGTTCTGGAACGGGGTCACCGTCATCGATCTGGCAAGCGGGGACACGCGCCGACTCCCGGCAGGGGAGCGGCCGTTGGGCGTCGCCGTGCTCTAGGGCCCGGCGGGGAGTGCCCTCGTGGAGCGGCGCCGATGCTGGTGCAGGTCCTCCCGCCCGCAGTGCCCGCTTCCGGCGGTTCCTCGACGGCCTCTCCAGCCGGGGCGAGCCGGTCGCCCCGGCTGTTCACCGAGCACTGCCGGCCCGCCGCCCTGCCGGGGCGGACCTCCCGGTGAAGCCCGCGATGAAGCCCCGGTGAAGCCCGTGACGGCCCACCGAACATATGCCGCATAAGATCACAGGTGTGTACCCACGATCCACGGCGCTGCGCGGCACTTCGGCCGCCGTCCTCACCGCCCTCGCCCTCACCGCCTGCAGCGGCTCCGGAGTGCATGGCACGCCCGGGGCCGACGGCGTGCGTGACCCGTACTTCCCGAAGCTGGGCAACGGCGGTTACGACGTCGCGCACTACGACCTGACCCTCGGGTACGACCCCGACGCGCGCCGCCTCACGGGCACCGCCGAGGTCACGGCGCGCGCCACCCAGGACCTCAGCGCCTTCAACCTCGACCTCAAGGGTCTGGAGGTGAAGGACGTGACCGTCGAGGGGAAGGACGCCTCCTTCCACCGCGACGGGCAGGAGCTGACGATCCGGCCCGCGGACGACCTCGACGAGGGCGAGACGTTCCGCACGATCGTCCGCTACTCCGGCAACCCGGAGACCATCACCGACCCGGACGAATCCGAGGAGGGCTGGCTGCGCACGGAGGAGGGTTCTCTGGCGCTCGGCGAGCCGACGGGCTCGATGGCCTGGTTCCCCTCCAACAACCACCCTTCGGACAAGGCCTCGTACGACATACGCGTCACCGTCCCCCAGGGCCTGAAGGCCATCTCCAACGGCGAGTTGACCCGCGAGTCGACCAAGAACGGCCGCACCACCTTCGCCTGGCACAGCGCGGAGCCGATGGCGAGCTATCTGGCGACGGTGGCGGTCGGGCCGTACGAGGTGAAGAAGTCGACGACGAAGTCCGGCATCCCGGTGCTGACGGCGGTGGAACCCTCCGAGGCCAAGGACAGCGCCAAGGAGCTGGCCCGCATCCCCGAGATCATGGAGTGGCAGGAGCTGAACTTCGGCCCCTACCCCTTCTCGTCGACCGGCGCGATCGTCGCCCAGGAAGGGGACGCGGGGTACGCCCTGGAGACGCAGACCCGCCCCACCTTCCCCGGTGCCCCCGAGACCGGGCTCATCGTCCACGAGCTGGCCCACCAGTGGTTCGGGAACTCGGTGACGCCCAAGTCCTGGCGGGACATGTGGCTGAACGAAGGCTTCGCGACGTACGCCGAGTGGCTGTGGCAGGAGGACAACGACGGCGACAGCGTGCAGGAGATCTTCGAGCAGATCTACGCGGGCGACTACTACGAGGACAAGGAGGACAACGACGCGATCTGGGCCTTCCCGCCCGCGAAGCCGCCGTCCGCCGCGAACATCTCGGACAGCCCGGTGTACGAGCGGGGCGGCATGGTCATCCACAAGATCCGCCAGGCGGTCGGCGACGACACCTTCTACGACATCGTGCAGGGCTGGACGAAGACCCACCGCCACGGCAACGCGAACACCGAGGACTTCACGCGGTACGTCGAGAAACACGCGGGCAGCGAGAAGGCGCGCAAGAAGGTCCGCGCGATCTGGGGCCCATGGCTGTACGGCGACGGCAAGCCTGAACACCCGTAAGACGGCCCTCACGCCACCGCCTTGCGCAACACGATGCAGGGCCGACCCGCCCCGCGATCGCGCCGCCGGTCGATGACCTCGTACCCGAGCGCACCCCAGAAGGCGAGCCCGGCTTCGTTCCCTTCGAGCACGGCAAGCCGCACCCCGGTCCGCCCGCCGCGCCGGAACCGCTCCTCGACGCGCCCCGCGAACTCCCGCCCGTACCCACGCCGTTGCTGCCCGGCATCCACCATCAGCAGCCCGATCCACGGATCCGGGTCGGTGGGGTCGGGATGCCGGTCCAGCGTGACGCAGATCCCGACGACCCGCCCCTCGGACCGCGCGAGCAGCACCCGCGCCGCCGGCTCGGCAAGCTCATCCGCGAGCGCGGCGGCGACCTGCTCGGGGCGGATGTCGTCGGGGTCGGGGAAGTCCCCGGAGAGGGCGTGGAACGCGCGGTTCGACGCGTACAGGGCGGTGAGTTCGGTGAGCAGTTCTCCGGGGAGCGCGCCGTCCTCCGCGGGGGTGAGCGGTTCGAGGATCATGCGGCGGAGGTTAGCCGTCGGCCCTGTTCAGGCGTGCGGCTTCAGGGACTTGAACGCGCGTGTCTGGGCCACGATCGCTCGTTCCGTGGGGAGGCGTTCGATCGATGATGCGCCGAAGAAGCCGGCGATTCCCGTGGTGTGGGACAGGACGTGTGCCGCGTCCTCCGGTTCCGCGATGGGGCCGCCGTGGCACAGGACCAGGATGTCGGGGTTCACGCGCTTGGCCGCGTCGTGCATTTCCTGGACCGCGCTCGCCGCCTGGTCCAGGGTCAGCGCCGTGCCCGCGCCGATCGCGCCCTTCGTCGTCAGGCCCATGTGGGGGACCAGGACGTCCGCGCCCGCTCGGGCCATGTCCGCCGCCTGATCGGGGTCGAAGACGTACGGGGTCGTCAGGAGGTCGCGGGCGTGGGCCTCGCGGATCATGTCCACCTCCAGGCCGTAACCCATGCCGGTCTCTTCGAGGTGGGTGCGGAACGTGCCGTCGTACAGACCGACCGTCGGGAAGTTCTGTACGCCGGTGAAGCCCATCCCCTTCAGCTCGTCCAGGAAGCGGCCCATGTCCCGGAACGGGTCGGTGCCGCACACCCCGGCGAGTACCGGGGTGTCCTTCACCACCGGGAGCACCTCCCTGGCCATGTCCACCACGATCGCGTTCGCGTCGCCGTACGGGAGCAGGCCCGCCAGGGAGCCGCGGCCCGCCATGCGGTAGCGGCCCGAGTTGTAGATGATCAGGAGGTCCACGCCGCCCTCCTCCGCGCACTTGGCGGACAGGCCCGTGCCGGCCCCCGCTCCGATCACCGGATTCCCCTTCACCACCTGGGAGTTGAGGCGTGCCAGGGCTTCCTTGCGGGTGATGTGTGTCATGAGCTTCTCCTCGGGGTGAAGTCGTGCGTCACGGCGTCTGCTTCAGCGCGCGTGCGCCGATCAGCTCGTCCAGGCGGTCCGCCATCGCCACCGCGAACTCCGCGTCGTTGATGTGCGCGTCCACCTCGTGGAGCCGAACGCCGCTGCCCCGCACCGTCGTCCGCAGCGCGCCGAGACCGGCCTCGTCCGCCGCGGTGTCCTCGAACGGGCCGCCCTCGGTGTCCACCGCCGAGACCCCGCGCAGCGGCCAGAAGAACTCGACGGGGCCGCGCGCCGCGGCGAGCTTGTGGCCGAGGGTGGTGCCGAGCGCGGCCATCTCCTCGGCCGTCGTGCGCATCAGCGTGACCGTGGGGTTGTGCACGAGGAGCGTGCGGTCCGCGAACTGCGGCGGGACCGTCGAAGCGGGGCCGAAGTTGACCATGTCGAGGGCGCCGGGAGCTACCACCTGGGGGATGCCCGCGCGGCCTGCCGCGGTGAGGCGGTCGGGGCCCGCGGAGAGGACGCCGCCGACCAACTCGTCGGCGAGTTCGGTGGTCGTCAGGTCCAGTACGCCGTCCAGGAGGCCGTCGGACGCCAGCTTCTCCACCGCCCGGCCGCCCGCGCCCGTCGCGTGGAAGACCAGGACCTCGTACCCGAGCGCGTCCAGGCGGGCGCGGGCCGCGTCGATCGCGGGCGTCGTCACGCCGAACATCGTCGCCGCGACGACCTTGCGCCCGCGGCCCGCCAGTTCGTCGTGGTTGCGCTCGAATCGGCGCGCCATGCCCGCCGCTGCCGCCGCCGCGTTGCCCAGAACCTGCCGGGAGACCGCGTTGATGCCGGAGATGTCCACGACGCTGTACATCAGGGTGATGTCGCTGCTGCCCACGTACGGCGACACGTCCCCGCCCGCCATCGTGCTGACGAGCACCTTCGGTACCCCGATCGGCAGCGCGCGCATCGCCTGCGCGGCGATCGACGAGCCGCCGCTGCCCCCAGCGGCGAGCACCGCGTGCAACTTGCCCCGCCGGTGCAGGTCGAGCACCACCTCGGTCACGCCGTCCGCCATCGCCGCCACGGCCGCGCCCCGCTCGCCCGCGCCGCGCAGCTTCGACAGGTCGTGTCCCGCCGCGCGGGCCACGGCGTCGGCGGGCACGTCGGGGGCGGGGGTCTGCGGGGGTGGAGGCAGTATGCCGGTGTCGATGAGCAGGGTGTCGCTGCCGTACTCCCTGAGCCGCTCGCGCAGCCAGGCGTACTCCGCGCCCTTGGTGTCGAGCGTCCCGACCAGCACCACGGTCGCCATGGCCCTCACACTCCTTCAAGTGGTGGGTGGTGCCGCCGATCCTGCTGCCCACGCCCCGTGGAGGCAACGACCGGTGCGCCACGGCGACGACGAGGGCCCCCGGCAGAGATTCCGCCGGGGGCCCTCGTGAGCTGGGCTCTGAGCCTCAGATGAACTCGCCCATGAACCTCAGACGTTGACGCCGAAGTCCTGCGCGATGCCGACGAGGCCGGACGCGTAGCCCTGGCCCACCGCGCGGAACTTCCACTCCGCGCCGCTGCGGTACAGCTCGCCGAAGACCATGGCGGTCTCGGTGGCGGCGTCCTCGCTCAGGTCATAGCGGGCGATCTCCGTGCCACCGGCCTGGTTGAGGATGCGGATGAAGGCGTTCCGCACCTGGCCGAAGTTCTGCGAGCGGTTCTCCGCGTCGTAGATCGAGACCGGGAAGACGATCTTGTCCACGTCGGCCGGGAGACCGGCCAGGTTCACGTTGATCTGCTCGTCGTCGCCCTCGCCCTCACCCGTGACGTTGTCACCGGTGTGCACGATGGTCTGGTCCGGCGTCGCCTTGTTGTTGAAGAAGACGAAGTGGCCGTCCGAGTAGACCTTGCCCTGCGGGTTCACCGCGATGGCCGAGGCGTCCAGGTCGAAGTCGGTGCCAGTGGTGGTACGGACGTCCCAGCCGAGGCCCACGGTGACGGCGGTCAGGCCCGGAGCCTCCTTGGTGAGCGAGACGTTGCCACCCTTGGACAGGCTTACTGCCATTGTTGGGAGTCCCTTCCCTCGTTGCGTACGAACGGGCTTCGTACTGGGGACGAAGCTACCGTCACCCCTATGAACGTCGACCAGGGTCCCAGAGGTTCCTGGTCCTTTTACTTTCTTTACTCGTCTCTGGCGCCCCACCCGTCACAAGCGGGACGCGCCGTAAATACGGGTGACGTGGACCGGACAGACGCGGGACGATAGGACCCATGTCCGGTCCCTATGTCATCCGCGGCTCCGTCTCCCTGCCCGAGGCCGAGCTCATGTGGCGCTTCTCCAGGTCGTCCGGGCCGGGCGGTCAGCACGTCAACACCAGCGATTCGCAGGTGGAGCTGAGATTCGACCTGGCCAACACGGAAGCGCTGCCTCCGGTGTGGAAGGAGCGCGCCCTGGAGCGGCTCGCGAGCCGGCTCGTCGGCGGTGTCGTCAGCGTGCGCGCCTCCGAGCACCGTTCGCAGTGGCGCAACCGCGAGATGGCGGCCACCCGCCTCGCCGCACTGCTCGCCGAGGCCACCGCGCCGCCGCCGCGGCCCCGCCGCGCCACGAAGATCCCCCGGGGGATCAACGAGCGGCGGCTCCGCGAGAAGAAGCAGCGCAGCCAGACCAAGCGCGGCCGCTCGGGGGAGGGCTGGGGCTGAGCAGCAAACAGTCCCGGCAGCAAAGACCGTTCAACCCGAAACCATCAACCCAGCTGCCGGTACTTCCCCTTGAAATACATCAGCGGGCCACCGTCCGCGCTCGGCAGATCAGCCGAAAGTACTCGCCCGATGACAAGGGTGTGGTCACCCGCTGTCACCGTCTGTTCGGTCCTGCACTCCAGCGTCGCCAGCGCCCCGCCGATCAACGGCGCCCCGGACGTCTCTCCCCGTACGTAGGGGATGTCCTCGAAGAGCAGCCGGTCGCTGATCCTGCCCTTCATCGCGAACCGGCCCGCGATGTGGCGCTGGCTCTCGGAGAGCACCGAGACGCCCCACAGCGGCTGCTCGGCGAGAAGGTCGTCCATCCGGGACCCCTCACGCAGGCTGACCAGCACGAGCGGCGGGTCGAGGGACACGGAGAGGAAGGCCGTCGCGGTCATGCCGACGTCCTCGCCGACCGGCGCCTGCGGGTCGTCCGCGTCGAGTGAGGGCTCGCGGGCGGTCACCAGGACCACACCCGCGGCGAGCCGGGACATGGCGGCGCGGAACTCTTCGTTGCTCACCCCCACAGGATGCCCGTCAAGGGGCGGGACTCGGGGGGAGGGAGGGGCGGGGGGAGTCGCGGGAGCGCTCTCCAGGGATGTCTTCAGTACGGGAACCACGGGAGTGACGCTAGCCCCGCCACCCCGGTCGCCACATCGGGCCGAGGGCCGAGACCGGGCCTAGGACCGATGGCCGATGGGGTCCGCGATGCCCGTCATGAGGCATGCGCAGGACAAGTGGACTGGACCAACGAAGGCTTCCCATCTGTGACTTGAGTCACAGGACCCATATTTTGTTGACCCTGTGTACCGGGTGAGCTGCTCGCTGTGATTCAGTGACGGTGGCAATCAGACACTGAGAGAACTCAGGTACTGCTCAGTACTGAAGAACACTAAGGGCGCTGCGAATCCTGGAGTTGCTGTCGAGGTCTCGGGGAGAGCGAGCAATGGAGACCGAGTCGGAGCCGTACGTCCGTCTTGCGACCCTGCGGCAGCTGCATCAGGTGGTGGCGGATCTCAACACGGCCCGGAGCCTGGCGGACACGCTGCAGACCGTCGCCGACGGCGTGGTGAACGGCCTTGGCTATGAGCTGGCGTGCGTCAATCTCGTGCGCCCTGACGGCGACCTCGTGGTCGCCGCCTTCGCGGGCAACACCGCCGCCGAGGCCCTCATCACCGGCCGGGTCGGCTCCCGCGACGCCTGGGAGAAGCGGCTCTCCATGGGCGAGGCCTGGGGCGCCCTGCGCTTCATCTCGTACACCGAGGGCTGGGTCCTGGACGAGGACGACGTCCCGCAGTGGTACACGGACGGCCCCGAGCCCCGCTTCGAGGACGAGTGGCACCCGGCGGACCGTCTCTTCGCCCCGATGTACGCGACGGGCGCGGCCGGCGGCGAACTGCTCGGCGTGATCTCCGTGGACCGCCCCCGCAACGGCCGCAGGCCCGGCGCCTGGGGCCGCGAGGCCCTCCAGATGTACGCCTTCCAGGCCGCCATCGCGATCAGCAACGCCCGGCTCCGCGCCAACATGCAGCGCGCCCTGGTCCGCCTGGAGCGCGAGCAGCAGGCGCTGCGGGCCAGCGAGGAGTCCTTCCGCCAGGCCTTCGAGTACGCCCCGTCCGGCATGGCCATCGCCGAGATGGGCGGCGACCAGCACGGCCGCATCCTGCGCACGAACGACGCGCTGTGCCGCCTGCTCGGCCGCCCCGCGTCCGCGATGCGCCGCTATTCGTTCTCCGACCTGGTCCACCCCGAGGACATCGGCACGCTCCTGCGGACCTCCGCCGAGGGCGGCCGGGCCGAGCTGCGCCTGGCGCGGCGCGACGGGACGTACGTCTGGGTGTCCCTGCGCAACTCCGTCGTCGCGGACGCCGCCGACGGCCCGCGCTTCCTGCTCACGCACGTCGAGGACATAGAGGAGCGCAAGCGCCGCGAGCTGCAGCTCGCGCACCGCGCCTCGCACGACTCCCTGACCGGCCTGCCCAACTCCGCCGAGCTCCGCTCCCGCCTCAGCTCCCGCCTCTGCCGCAGGCCGCACGCGGGCCAGCCGAGCGCGGTGGACTCGTTGGACGCGGCGTACGACGGCGTGTACGACGCGGACGGGCAGCACAGCTTCGACTACGGCTCGAACAACGCGCACGCCCTTCAGCAGGGCGCCGAGGGCTTCGACCACCACGTGCACACCGTCGCGCCGCCCGAGGGCCACGGGGACACGGACGACGGCACGAAGGGCCTGGCCGTGCTCTTCTGCGACCTCGACGGCTTCAAGTCCATCAACGACCGCTTCGGGCACCACACGGGTGACGCGGTTCTCATCGAGGTGGCCAGGCGGCTCACCAGCGGCGTACGCGACGGGGACACGGTCGCGCGGCTCGGGGGTGACGAATTCGTCGTCCTCGCCGACGGGCTCGGCCGTGCCGACGCGCAGGACCTCGCGGTGCGGCTGCGGAACGCGATCATCCCGCCGATCCGGGTGGACGGGCGTGCGGTCCGCGTGGGGGCCAGTTTCGGCATCGGGTGGGCGCACTGCGGGATGTCGGCAGACGAGGTGTTGCACTCCGCTGACCAGCGGATGTACGTGGAGAAACGGTCCCGTGCCAAGCAGCACAGGCGGGCGGGCTGAGCGTCCGGATGAGGTCAACGCCACCCCGTGACCTCACTCGGAGCGGGTAGGCTCCCCCGGTCAGCGATATGAGGGAGTGACCTGGGAATGACGCCCGGCAATAACGGCGAACACACGCCGAACGCGCCAGAGGGCGACGACGATCCGTTCGGCTATCTGTACGAAGACGGACAGGCGGCCGGCGCCACCCCGCCCAGCGGCGGGGGCGGCTACGGGTACCCGGGTCCCCGGTCCTCGTACAACCAGGTGCGCGCGGTTGGTGACCGCCGCCCCAATACGTACGGAACGCAGGCCGCGCCCACGTACGGCCAGCAGGTACCGCCGCAGCAGCAGGCCTACGGCCAGCCGAACGCGCACTACGCCGCCCCGGAGGCACAGTCCGGCGGGGGCCCCACGGCACCGCAGTACACCCCGGCGTCCCGTGGCTCCGGCAGCCGCGGCGGCGGCCCCAACACCAAGGGTCTGCTGATCGCCGCGATCGCGGTCGTCGCGGTCGTCGCCATCGGGATCGGCGCCGCGATGATGTTCGGCGGCGACGACGACAAGGGCAAGAACAACGACGCGGGTGGTCAGGCGACGCAGGGCGAGACGGTCAAGCCCAGCGAGAAGCCGTCCAAGGACCCGGAGAAGCCGGTCGACCTCCCGAAGACGGACGCGAAGGCACTGAAGCTCGAGGGCGGCACGACGACGGCCTCGGACTACGAGGGCGCCGAGTCCGAGGGCGGTGTCTACGTATCCGGGTTCGACAAGGTCGGGGCCCAGGTGACGTGGACCGTGAACGGCATCCCCAAGGCCGGCTCGTACAGCCTCCACGTGAAGTACGGCGTCCCCGGCAAGGACTCCAACGCCACGATCCTCGTCAACGGCAAGAAGCAGACCCGCCCCCTGAACATGAAGAACTTCGCCCACGCTAAGGAGGGCGACTGGGAGAAGGGCTGGACCAACACCTGGGCGGTGGTCCAGCTCACCAAGGGCACCAACTCGGTCACGCTCACCTGCGCCCAGAGCGACCTGTGCGGGACGACCGGGGCGAACATCGACCAGATGCGGCTCGTGGAGGGCAGCAACGGCTGACCCCTCCCCACCCACTCTCCTGGGGCTACTCCTGGCCTTCCTGGCCTACTCCTGGGGGTGCTTCAGCAGCCCCAGGAACCCCGCCACCGTCCCGGCCATCGCCTCGCGAGCCGGGGCGAGGTATTTCCGGGGGTCCACGCCCTGCTCGTGGGTGCCGAGGTACTCCCGGACCGCTCCCGTGAACGCCGTGTTCAGCGCCGTGCCCACGTTTATCTTCACCATGCCGGACGCCACCGCCGCGCGAATCTCCGCGTCCGGCACGCCACTTGAGCCGTGCAGCACCAGCGGCACAGGGACGGCCTTCGTCAGCGCCGCGATCAACTCGTGGTCCAGGGACGCCGTGCGGGACGTCATCGCGTGGGAGGAGCCGACCGCCACCGCGAGGGCGTCGACGCCCGTGCCGGCGACGTACGCCGCCGCCTCCGCGGGGTCCGTGCGGACTCCCGGCGCGTGCGCGTCCAGGGGGGCCTCGCCCTCCTTGCCGCCCACCTTGCCCAGCTCCGCCTCGACCCAGATACCCCGCTCGTGGCCCCAACGCACGGCATCCGCCGTCGCCTTGACGTTCTCCTCGTACGGCAGCTTCGACGCGTCGAACATCACCGAGCTGAAGCCTTCGGGGTGCGCGGCCCGCAGCAGTTCCGGGTCCATGACGTGGTCCAGGTGCAGGGAGAGCGCGGCCGACGACGACTTCGCCACCGCCGCTGCCGCCGCCGCGATCGCGGACAGGTTGCCGCCGTGGAACTTCACCGCGTTCTCGGAGACCTGGAGGATCGCGGGGGTGCCCGCCTGCTCGGCACCCGCGGCGATCGCCTCCGCGTGCTCCAGCGTGATCACGTTGAACGCGGCGATCCCGCGCCCCGCCGCGCGCGCGTCGGCGACCAGGTCGCCGGTGGATACGAGTGGCACGATGAATGTCCCCAATTCCTGGGCCGCAGTGGCCCGTTGTGCGTCACGTCGTGTGTCGCCCACGCGGTGACGCGTGTTCTCACGCCGCGGTGGCCTCCCCGGTCACCGAAACCCGCGCGAGCAGGTCTTCGTACGTCGTCACCGCGAACTCGCCCGCCACCGGGGCCGCGACGGTCGCCGCCGAGAGGGCCACGGCCCGTGCGAGGCGCTCCGGCCACGGGAGGCCCTCCACCAGGGCGGAGAGCAGCCCCGCGACCGCCGAGTCACCGGCGCCCGTCGGATTGCCGCGCACACGGGTCGGCGGGGCCGCCTGCCAGGTGCCCTCCGGCGTGACGGCGCGCAGGCCCGCCGCGCCGAGGGACGCCACCACCGCATGCGCGCCCCTGCGGCGGGCGTCACGGGTCGCCTGGGCGGGCTCGTGGGAGCCGGTCAGCTCGGCCAGTTCGTCGGCGTTCGGCTTGACGATGTCGGGGCGGGCGGCGACGCCACGGCGCAGCGCCTCGCCGCTGGTGTCCAGGAGCACGGGGACGTGGGCGGCGCGCGCGGCTCGTACGAGCGTCGCGTACGCGCCCACCGGGACCCCCGGCGGCAGGCTCCCGCACAGCGCGACCGCCGTGGTGCCCTCGCGCAGCAGTTCCTCGTACGACTCCTGGAACGCGGACCACTCCGCGGGTGAGACCGCCGGGCCCGGCTCGTTCAGCTGCGTGGTGTCGCCGCTCGCCGCGTCGACGACGGCGAGCGTGCGGCGCGTCGCGCCCTCGACGGGTACGAGCGCGTCCGTGAGGCGGGGCTCGCTCGTGAGGCGGTCGTGCAGGACGCGGCCCGTGTCCCCGCCCGCGAAGCCGGTCACCGTCACGTCATGGCCGAGGGCCGCGAGGACGCGGGCGACGTTCAGGCCCTTGCCGCCGGGACGTTCGATGACCTCGGTGACGCGGTGCGAGGCGTGCGGGGTGAGGGCGGGGACCTTGTACGTGATGTCCAGGGCGGCGTTCAGCGTCACTGTGAGGATCACTCGTCACTCACCCCCGGAATCAGTGGAGAACGCGCTTGCCGCCGGTCTCTTTCGGGGCCGATCATGCCAAAGAGAAGGCGGTTGGCCCAGGGGTACGGGCCAACCGCCTTCTCTTCGTTGCCTCTTCAACGGGTGGTGAAATCACCCGAGTTGGGCCTAATTGGGCGCAACCACCCAGTCACCCTTGCGCATGACGCCCACCAGGTCGAACGCCGCGTCCAGGACCACGAGGTCGGCGTCCTTGCCCGGCTCCAGCGAGCCGACCGTGTCGTACATCCCGAGGAGCCTGGCCGGGTTGGCGGAGACGGCCCGCACGACGTCCTCGACCGGAAGCCCGTCGACGGTCGCCGAGCGCTTGAACGCGCGGTCCAGGGTGAGGGTCGAGCCCGCGATCGAGCCGCCCTCGACGAGGCGGGCGACGCTGTCCTTCACCTCGACCTCCAGCGGGCCGAGCATGTACCGCCCGTCGCCGAAGCCCGCCGCGTCCATCGCGTCCGTGATGAGCGCGGTGCGGTCGGCGCCCGCGTGGTGGAAGGCGAGCTCGAACGAGGCGGGGTGCAGATGCGTGCCGTCGTTGATCAGCTCGACCGTGATCCGCTCGTCCTCCAGGAGCGCGGCGATCGGGCCCGGCTCGCGGTGCCCGAGGCCGGGCATCGCGTTGTAGAGGTGCGTGGCGACGGTGGCGCCCGCGTCGATGGCCTCCACCGTCTGCTCGTACGTCGCGTCCGTGTGCCCGATGGCCGCGATCACGCCGTGCTCGGCCAGCAGGCGTACGGAGTCGATGCCGCCCGGCAGCTCGGTGGCGAGCGTGACCATCTTCGCCCGGCCGCGGGCCGCGTCGATCAGCTTGCGGACCTCGGCCGGGTCCGGGTCGCGCAGGAGGCCCTCGCTGTGCGCGCCCTTGCGGCACGGCGAGATGAAGGGGCCCTCGAAGTGGATGCCCGCGATGTCGCCCTGCTCGGCCAGCTCGCTGAGCAGGCCCGCGCGCTGGGCGAGGAAGTCCATCTCGCCGGTGACGGTGGAGGCGACGACGGTGGTCGTGCCGTGCAGGCGGTGCGTGTGGACGCCCTTGAGTACGTCCTCGACCGTGCCGGAGGTGAAGGAGGCACCGCCGCCGCCGTGGTTGTGGATGTCGACGAAGCCCGGGACCACCCAGTGGCCGGGGGCGAGATCGACGACCTCGGCGTCGGCGGGAGGGCTCCCGGCGATGCGCGTGCCGTCGACGATCACACGGCCGTTGGAAATGGTCCCGGTGGGCAGGACCACCTGAGCACCGGCGAGGACCTTGCTTACCTTGCTCGTGGCCATCAGGCGGTTACCTCCGTGGAGTCGGGGTCGGTGGGGGGCTCGGGTTCGCTGAGCAGATCCCAGGCGAGCAGGCCCGCGCCCAGGCACCCGGCGGTGTCCCCCAGGGCGGCGGGGACGATGAGGGGCTGGGTCTGGAACGTGACGATGCGTGCCGTCATGGCCGCCCGCAGCGGTGTGAACAAGGTTTCCCCGGCCTCGGCGAGACCGCCACCGATGATCAGGGTGTGCGGGTCCAGGAGGGTGAGGGCGGTGATGAGGCCGTCGGCGAGGGCGTCGACGGCGTTCTGCCAGACCCGCTGGGCCCGCGGGTCGCCCGACTCCACGGCCTTCGCGCAGTCCGCGGCGTCCGCCTCCGGGTCACCGCTGGCCGCGGCCCAGGCCTCGCTCACCGCGGAGGCGGACGCGAGCCGCTCCAGACAGCCGCGCTGGCCGCAGCCGCAGGGCGGGCCGCCGGGCCGTACGACGATGTGCCCGATCTCGCCCGCGGAACCGTGGGCGCCGGGTTCGATGCCGCCGCCGATCCCGATGGCTCCGGCGATGCCGGTCCCCAGGGGCACGAAGAGAAACCGGTCGGCGCCCTTGCCCGCGCCGATCCGGCCCTCGGCGAGGCCGCCGGTGCGTACGTCGTGGCCGAGGGCCACGGGTACGCCTTCCAGCCTGCGGCTGAGCAGCTCGCGCATGGGGACGTCGCGCCAACCGAGGTTCGAGGCGTAGACGGCGATGCCGCGCCCGGTGTCGACGATCCCGGGGATCGCGACGCCGGCCGCGGCGGCGGGCTCCCCGAACTCCTTGATCCCGTGGGCGCGGAGGTCGGCGGCGAAGTCGAGGATGGACTCGACCACGGCGTCGGGCCCCCGCTCCCGGCCGGTGGCCCGCCGCGCCTCATACAGGAGCGCGCCGTCCGCCCCGACCAGGGCGGCCTTCATTCCGGTGCCGCCCACATCGAGGGCGATGACATGTCTCACGGGGGACAGTCTCGCGCGTCGACCGCGAGAGGTCTAGTCCACTTCCGGGGCTTACGCCCCGTCAAAGGTCCCTTTCGCGGCACAGTGCCCCTTTGCGCCGGGACCTGCTCTGGCCCCTGCCCGCACTCCCCGCCGTGGCCCGCCCCGCCGGTCGGCCGTCCCGGGGTGGGCCTGCCGTGCTCCGCCCCGCCGGTCGGCCGCTCCGGTCGGCCGCTCCGGGGCGGATCTGCCGGGGGTCCGCCCCCGCCGGCCCACCCCTGCGGGACGGATCTGCCGGGGGTCCGCCCCCGGCCGGCCCGCCCCTGCGGGACGGATCTGTTGGGTTCGCCGCCCCCACAGGCCCGCCGCTTCGCGGCGGATCTTTCCCGCCCGCCAACCCGATTGCCCCGGAGGGTCCGGGTGGGTGGGGGAGCCTTGTTCGTGAGGGGGACGCTGCGGGGCAATCGGGTGGGTGGGTGGGAGACATCCGCCGCGAAGCGGCGGTTCAGGATCTGCCGCGCCCCCGGAAGGGGCAGGCGGCGGTTCAGGGCCGGCCGCACCCCCCCGGATGGGGCAAGCGGCGGTTCAGGACCAGCCGCCCCCCCCGGAAGGGGCAAGCGGCGGTTCAGGATCTGCCGCCCCCCCGGAAGGGGCAAGCGGCGGTTCAGGACCAGCCGCGCCCCCGGATGGGACAAGCGGCGGTTCAAGATCTGCTGCCCGCCCCGGGAGGGGACTAGCTCAGGATGACGCTTCGCGTCAGGTTGCGAGGGTGGTCCGGGTCGAAGCCCCGGGATTCGGCCAGGGCCACCGCGAGGCGCTGGGCGCGGATCAGGTCCGCCAAGGGGTCCGCCTCCTCGTGGGCGACCAGTTCACCGCCGACGCGGGCCACATCACCGGCCAGCCCCTCCGGCAGAACCCCGAACATCCACGCCACCCGGCCGGGGCCGGTGATGGAGATCGGCCCGTGGCGGTACTCCATCGCCGGGTACGACTCCGTCCACGCCCCGGCCGCCTCCCGCATCTTCAGCGCCGCCTCGAGGGCGAGACCGTACGTCCAGCCACGCCCCAGGAACGTCCACTGCTCGGCGGCCACCACGGACGCCGGGAGCGGCTCGGTCACGGCGAGCTCCGCGTCCACCGCTGCGTCGGCGACCGACTTCACGCCGGGGATGTCACCGAGCCCGGCCCGCAGGAAGGCCAGCGCGGTCGTCGCGAACCGGGTCTGGACGACCGACTCCTCGTCCGCCCAGTCCAGGACCGCCACCGAGTCCGCCGCCTCCATGACCGGAGTCTTCGGGTCGGCGGTCAGGGCCGTGGTCGGGACCGTGCCCTTCAGCTCGCCGAGGAGCTCGAGCACCTCCGTCGTCGTACCGGAGCGGGTGATCGCGACCACACGGTCGTACTTCCGCCCCACGGGAAACTCCGACGACGCGAACGCGTCCGTCTCGCCCTGACCGGCGGCCTCGCGCAGCGCCGCGTACGCGAGGGCCATGAACCACGACGTCCCGCACCCGGTGACGGCCACCCGCTCGCCCGGCTTCGGCAGACCGTCGAAGGTGAGAGCTGTCTCGGCCGCCCGGTGCCAGCAGGCGGGCTGGGTTGCGATCTCTGCTGCGGTACGCGACATGCGTCAAGGCTCCTTGCCGGTGGGACGTCATTGGTACGCCGTTGCACAAGCGATACTGAGGTGGTGTAGACCTCGTGTCCAGACGCGAGGGAAAATCGCAGTTCACGTAGATCATCGAGGGTGGGAACAGCTGTGCAGCGGCGCGCGACAGGACTGACCGCGGCGATAGCCGCACTGGGCACGGCGGCGGTACTCGCTGGCTGCGGCGGTCCCGGCGACTCAGGCGACGTCACCCTCAAGCTGGTGGCCGCCGACTATGGAGACTCCAAGGCCAACAGCTCCCAGAAGTACTGGGACGAGCTGGTCGAGAAGTTCGAGGCGAAGAACCCCGGCATCAAGGTCGACGTCAGCGTCTACTCCTGGACCGACGTCGACCGCAAGGTCAAGGAAATGGTCGACGCGGGCGACGCCCCCGACATGGCCCAGATCGGCGCGTACGCCGACTACGCCGCGCAGGACAAGCTGTACCGCACCGAGGACCTGGTCTCCATCTCCACCCAGGCCGACTTCATGGCCCCCCTCTCCGAGGCGGGCGAGGTCAAGCGCGTCCAGTACGGCATGCCGTTCGCCTCCTCCACGCGCCTTCTCTTCTACAACGAGAAGATCTTCAAGGACGCCGGCCTCACCCCGCCGCAGAGCTGGACCGACCTGGCCGCCGCCGCCAAGGTGCTCAAGGCGCGCGGCGTGAAGATCCCCTACGCCCTGCCGCTCGGCGCGGAAGAGGCGCAGGCCGAGACGATGCAGTGGCTGCTCAGCGGTGGCGGCGGCTACACCGACAACGTCGGCACGTATGACATCGACTCCATCCAGAACGTGAAGACCTTCTCCTGGCTGAAGGACGAACTCGTCGGCAAGGGCCTCACGGGCCCCACGCCCCCGGCCAAGCTCGACCGCGCCGAGGCCTTCGCCGCCTTCACGCGCGGCGACGTCGGCATGCTGAACGGCCATCCCACGCTGATGCAGATGGCCGCGAAGAAGGGCGTGAAGTACGGCATGGTGCCGATGCCCGGTGTGAACGGCAAGGCCCAGGCCACGATGGGCGTCGCCGACTGGATGATGGCCTTCAAGAAGCGCGGCAACGGCGAGGAGGTCGGCAAGTTCCTCGACTTCGCCTACAGCACGAAGAACGTCCTGGACTTCTCGCGCGAGTACGACCTGCTGCCCGTCACGACCTCCGCGGCGCAGCAGATGACGGGCAACAAGAACGACAAGGCGCTCGCCGAGTTCCTGGACGAGCTGCCCACCTCGCAGCTGTACCCGGTGGGCAAGACGTCCTGGGCGCAGGTCTCCGTCGACGTGAAGAAGTACATCGGCAAGGCCGTCGGTGAGAACGGCAATCCGGCGTCGATCCTCGGTCAGATCCAGACCAAGGCGGCGACGGAGGAGAACGCGGAATAGCGTGGCGGGCATGACGGACGCTGGAACCCCGGACGACACCGGCCTCTCCGAGCGCGATCGCGCGATCCTCGCCCTGGAGCGCCGGGACTGGGTCGCCGGGCCCGGCGCCAAGGAGCGGGCCGTGCGCGAGCAGCTCGGCCTGGTGCCGGTCCGCTACTACCAGCTCCTGAACGCCCTGCTCGACGACCCCCGCGCCCTCGCGCACGATCCGGTGACCGTCAACCGCCTTCGGCGGATAAGGGAGTCCCGGCGCGGGGAGCGTTGAGGTTAGGGTCGGCCCCATGGGTGACCCTGTGTACGCGCCGTACTCTCCCGAGCTGCCCGAACCCGCGACCCCGGCCGGGCGCGAGGGCCTCGCAGCGCTCCTCGCGCGGCCCGAAAAGGCCGTGATCGCGCTCGACTTCGACGGCACGCTCGCGCCGATCGTGCCCGACCCGGAGCAGGCCCGCGCCCACCCCGACGCCGTGCCCGCCCTCGCCGCGCTCGCGCCGAAGGTGCTCTCCGTCGCGGTCGTCACCGGCCGCCCGGCCGGCGTGGCGGTGCGGTACGGCGGGCTCGCGGGCATCCCGGGTCTCGAACACCTCGTCGTGCTCGGGCACTACGGCGCCGAGCGGTGGGACGCCGTCTCCTCCACCGTGCACGCGGCCGAGCCGCACCCGGGGGTGGCGTCCGTGCGCGCCGAACTGCCGGGTTTCCTCGACGCGATCGGCGCCTGGAACGGGACCTGGATCGAGGAGAAGGGCCGCGCGGTGGCGGTCCACACGCGCCGCGCGAGTGACCCGCAGGCGGCGTTCGAGGCTTTGCGCGACCCTCTCGCCGAACTGGCGTCCCGCCACGGCCTGATCGTCGAACCGGGCCGCCTGGTCCTGGAGTTGCGCCCTCCGGGCATGGACAAGGGGGTCGCGCTCGCCGACTACGTACGGGAGGTCGGCGCGGAGACGGTCCTGTACGCGGGCGACGATCTGGGCGACCTGCCCGCGTACGCGGCGGTGGAGAAGCTCCGTTCGGACCAGGTGCGGGGGCTGCTTGTGTGCAGCGGCAACGCGGAGGTGGCGGAGCTGGCGGAACGGGCCGACTTGGTGGTGGACGGGCCGTCGGGAGTGGTGGAGCTACTCGTCGCGGTAGCCGCTCAGCTGGGGTGAGGGCGGGCGAATCTTCGAGTCCCCGACCGACTCCGCCCCTTCCGGACGGGCTGAAGATTCAGCCCGCCGGCGTTTGAGGACGAACTCGGCGGAGCCGGTGATGACGGCAACCAAGGCACCCGCGCCGGAGCGGGTTTTCGGGAAGGGGCGAGGTCGGGGAACAGGAATCAGGCCCTCAGCGCCCGCAGTTGATCCAGGAACCACTGCGCCGGCGGCAACGCCGTCCCCGCCGCCGCGAGCCGCTTGGTACGTTCCGCCCGCTCCTCCACCGGCATCGTCAGCCCGGCGTGCAACGCCTCAGCCGTCCCCGTCACGTCATACGGGTTCACGACGAGCGCATCCTCCCCCAGCTCCTCCCACGCCCCCGCCTCCCGCGAAAGGACCAGCGCACACCCCTCGTCGGAGACGACAGGCACCTCCTTGGCCACGAGGTTCATCCCGTCCCGGATGGGGTTCACCAGAGCCACGTCCGCCAGGCGGTACGCCGCGAGCGAGCGGGCGAAGTCGTCCTTCACGTGCAGCACCACCGGGGTCCAACCCTCCACCCCGTACTCGGAGTTGATCGAGTCGGCCACCCGCTGCACCTCTGCGGTGTACTCGCGGTACACCGCGAGATCCTGCCGGGATGGATACGCGAACGCGACGTGCACCACCCGCTCCCGCCACTCCGGCCGGGACGTGAGCAGCTCCCGGTACGCCAGCAGCCCCCGCACGATGTTCTTCGACAGCTCCGTCCGGTCCACCCGGACGATCACCTTCCGGTCGCCCTCGTCGCCCCCGCCGCCCACCTGCTCCCGCAGCGCCGCGAGCCGCTCCTCCACATCCGCCCGCCGCGACCGCTCCCGCAGGAAATCCGCGTCCGCCCCGAGCCCGTGCACCCCGATCCGCGTGCCCGACGTACCGCCGAGGACCGCCACGCAGCACTCCGTGAACGCGTCTGCCCAACGCCCCGTCAGGAACGCCGCCCGGTCGGCCCCCAGGATGCCCCGCAGCAGCTGCTCCGCGACGTCGTCCGGCAGCATCCGGAAGTAGTCCACCGGCGCCCACGGCGTGTGCGAGAAGTGGCCGATGCGCAGGTCGGGGCGTAGTTCGCGCAGCATCCCCGGCACCAGGGCCAGGTGGTAGTCCTGGACGAGGACGGAAGCGCCGTCGCCCGCGCTTTCCGCGAGCGCTTCGGCGAAGGCCCGGTTGTAGGTCTCGTACGACGCCCACTGGGCACGGAACTCCGGTCCGAAGGCCGGTTCGAGCGGCGTCTGGTACAGCATGTGGTGGACGAACCACAGCACCGAGTTCGCGATCCCGTTGTACGCGTCCGCGTGCACCTGGGGATCGATGTCCAGCATCCGCACGCCCGGTTCACCTACCCCGCGCCGCACCGCCTCCCGGTCGCCGTCCCCCAGCGCCGCGCAGACCCACAGGGCCGATTCCCCGTCCGATTCGCCGATCGCGCTGAGCCCGGAGACGAGTCCGCCGCCGCCCCGCTTGGCCGTCAGTTCCCCGTTCTCCTCCAGGGTGTACGTGACGGGGCCGCGGTTGGACGCGACGAGAACCTGGGCGGCGGCGTGCTCGGAGACCATGTGCCGAACCTAGCCCTTCCCGGCTGCGCTCAAACGTACGGCCGGACCCGTGGCGGGCCCGGCCGTATACGTCCATCACCTCTGGTGGGGTGCGCTTGGTCCCGTCCGCTCCTCGCTAGTGCCGCCTGCTCCTCGCCGCCGCCACCGCAAGCGCGCCAATCGCGCACAGGGCGATCGCGAGACCCGCGTACAGCATCGTGTCGGAGTCGCTGCCGGTGTCGGCCAGCTGACCGGGGCGGTCCACCTGCTCCACGGGGCCGTTCTGCGGCTCCTGCGGGGCGGGCGGCTTGCTGATGTTCTTCGCCTCGACCGTCTTGGGGCTCGCCGTCTTCGTCACCTCCAGGTCGGGGACCGGGACGGAGAGCGCGAGGTCCATGCCCGCGGTGTTGATCCGCTCCATGACGAAGGTGTTGTTGTTGTCGCGGCCTTCGCCGTCCGCGGCGGTGGCGCAGCGCGCCGCCATGTCCGCGGGCGTCGTCGGGCAGCCCATGACCGTGTTGCCGATGGTCTTGAAGTCGCCGTACAGCGATTCGTCGTAACGCTTGGCGAAGGGCTCGGCCACATCCGCGGCGGCGGGCACGGCCGCCGAGCCGAGTGCTCCCGCCGCGAGGCCGGCCGTGGCGATGGCCACGCCGCCGATGCGTCGCGCGCTTCCCATTACTCGTCTGACCCACATAAGTGGGGAATGTAGACAAAATGCCCAATATCGGGGGTTACGCCACGCGGCGGGCCGTGTATTCGGCGATGTCGGCCATCGGCGGCCGTTCCTCCGTGTCCACCGAATGGGTGCGCGGCTCGAACCCCTGCTCGCCCCGTTCGAACTGGGTGAGCTCGGGGCGCACGAGATGGCCGCGCGCGAGCCGCAGCTGCGCCGTCCGGTAGATCGCCGCCGCCATGCGGCCCAGCGCCTGCCCGTCCTGGTGCCGGTGCTTGCGCACGCCCACGTCGACCTGCGCGAGCGCGTCCAGGCCCACGGTGTGCAGGGCGTCGACGAGCAGACCCAGCTCCACTCCGTAACCGACGGGGAACGGCAGCCGCTCAAGGAGGGACCTGCGCGCCGCGTACTCGCCGCCCAACGGCTGGACGAACCCCGCCAGTTGGGGCCAGTGCATGTTGAGCAGCGGGCGCGCCATCAACTCGGTGACCCGGCCGCCCTGACCTGCGGTCCCGGCCAGGGGGCGGTCGTACATCGCCTTCACGAAGTCCACGTCGGGCTCGGTCAGGAGCGGGCCCACGATGCCGGTGACGAAGTCCGCCGAGAACTCCTTCAGGTCCGCGTCGACGAACGCGACGATGTCGCCGCCGGTCACCAGGAGTGAGCGCCACATGACCTCGCCCTTGCCGGGCACGGCCGGTATGCGCGGCAGGATCTCGTCCCGGTGCACGACCCGCGCGCCCGCCTCCCGCGCGACCTCGGCCGTGCGGTCCTTCGAGCCGGAGTCGATCACCACGAGCTCGTCGACGAGGGAGGCCCTCTCGATCAGCTCACGGCGGATCTCGGCGACGATCTCCCCGACCGTCTCCTCCTCGTCGAGCGCGGGCAGGACGACACTCACCGAGGCTCCCGACGCCCGTTTGGCGGCGACGAGCGCGCTGAGCGGACGGTCGGCAACGGACCAGGAACGCCTGGTCAGCCAGCGCTCGGCCTCTTCCAGCACGGCGGGTTCCTCCTGTGTGTGGCCTACATGTGATCCATCTCGCGGTTCGGACGACTATCTCAAGGGTCCAGGCCGTCGGTTACAGTCTTGAACAACGCGGATGACCATCGCATGTCGGGGGTCATCGCGTAACAAATGCCCTGGGCCCATGAAAGCCCAGGCGCCATACCGCTCATCCAGAGGGGCAGAGGGATACGGCCCGTTGAAGCCCCGGCAACCATCCCGCCGACCGCGCACGCGAGGTCTCGGTGGGGAAGGTGCCAATTCCGTCTCGTGGCGAGATGCGTCACGGGGAAGATGAGGAGAAAGGGCCTCGCCTCCATGGCTGCGCAGACTGTCGAAACGTTCGACACCACCCCCTCCACCACCACGGATTCCGTGGACCTCGGCCCCGCGTCCGGCCTCTCGTGCCGCGAATGCGGTGAGCTCTACGCGCTCGGTCCGATCTTCGCCTGCCAGGCCTGTTTCGGCCCGCTCGAAGTCGCGTACGACCTGCCGACCGGTGACCCCGAAGCGCTCCGGAAGCAGATCGAGTCCGGCCCCGACAACATCTGGCGCTACGCCCCGCTGCTGCCCGTCCCGGCGGACGTGGCGTCCAAGCCGAACATCAACCCCGGCTGGACCAAGCTGGTCAAGGCCGACAACCTCGCCCGTGAACTCGGCGTCGAGCAGGGCAAGTTGTTCGTCAAGGACGACTCCGGCAACCCGACGCACTCCTTCAAGGACCGCGTCGTCGCGCAGGCCATCGAGGCCGCGCGCGCCTTCGGCTTCACCACCCTCTCCTGCTCCTCCACCGGCAACCTCGCCGGCGCCGTCGGCGCCGCGGCGGCCCGCGCCGGCTTCCGCTCCTGCGTGTTCATCCCGCACGACCTGGAGCAGGGCAAGGTCGTCATGGCCGCGGTCTACGGCGGCGAGCTCGTCGGTATCGAGGGCAACTACGACGACGTGAACCGCTTCTGCTCCGAGCTCATCGGTGACCCGCTGGGCGAGGGCTGGGGCTTCGTGAACGTGAACCTGCGGCCGTACTATGGCGAGGGCTCCAAGACGCTCGCGTACGAGATCTGCGAGCAGCTGGGGTGGGTCCTTCCCGACCAGCTGGTGATCCCGATCGCGTCGGGCTCGCAGCTCACGAAGATCGACAAGGGCCTGAAGGAGCTCATCAAGCTGGGTCTCGTCGAGGACAAGCCCTACAAGATCTTCGGCGCTCAGGCCGAGGGCTGCTCGCCGGTGTCGACCGCCTTCAAGGCGGGCCACGACGTCGTGCGCCCGCAGAAGCCGGACACCATCGCCAAGTCCCTCGCCATCGGCAACCCCGCCGACGGGCCGTACGTCCTGGACATCGCGCGTCGCACGGGCGGGGCCGTCGAGGACGTGAACGACGAGCAGGTCGTCGACGCGATCAAGCTGCTCGCCCGGACCGAGGGCATCTTCGCGGAGACCGCCGGGGGGGTGACCGTGGGGGTCACCAAGAAGCTGATCGAGGCGGGCCTCATCGATCCCTCCCTGACCACGGTGGTCCTGAACACCGGTGACGGCCTCAAGACCCTGGACGCTGTTGCCGAGACCTCTCAGGCGACGGCGACGATCAAGCCCAGCCTTGACGCGTTTCGCTCCGCCGGGCTGGCCGGTTAACCGCCGTAGGGCCTGACCGCCCGTCGCCGACGGGCGGTCGTGGTCCGTCCTCGCGCAGTTCCCCGCGCCCCTGACGGGGCGCCTCCGCCCCCTGAATCATCGAGGTGAACCCCATGAGCGTGAACGTTCGTATCCCCACCATCCTCCGCACCTACACCGGCGGTCAGTCCGAGGTCGCCGCTGAGGGGGCGACCCTCTCCGAGGTCATCGCCGACCTGGAGAAGAACCACACGGGCATCGCTGCCCGTGTCCTGGACGACCAGGGCAAGCTGCGGCGCTTCGTGAACGTCTACGTGAACGACGACGACGTCCGCTTCGAGCAGGGCCTGGAGACGGCGACGCCGGACGGTGCCGGAGTGTCCATCATTCCCGCCGTCGCGGGTGGTTGATCCTTTAAAGAAACACCCTGCGTAATCTCCATTGCCCCCTCCGCGAGAGAAGCGGAGGGGGCAATTCCATGCGGTTGAGCGCGGTACAGTTGGGAAGCGAGCTTCCTGTTTGTGCCGAGCGCATATACGAAGTCGCCCCGAGGGCGACAAGAAGTAGCCAAAGTGCACTGCCCATTTGCCCTTCCCGTGGCATTTGTCTGGCCCGACTTGCCCTGAACTCCGGCGAATTCTCCGCAAATCTCCGATCAGGCGTGCCCAGAATTCTCGTCCGATTGACCTGTTGCAGAGGGCAGTTGGGCAGATACATTCAGCCGCGGTCGACGCGTTCCGGCGCACGCCTCCACAACCCATTGGGGGGGTGAGGTCTGACCCGGGTCCGCGAAGTGCGGGTCCGTGCAAGGGCCAGTAATAGGGGAGTTAGGCATGGCTCAGGGCACCGTCAAGTGGTTCAACGCGGAGAAGGGGTACGGCTTCATCGCGGTCGACGGTGGTGCGGATGTTTTCGTCCACTACAGCGCGATTCAGATGGACGGCTACCGCACCCTTGAAGAAGGTCAGCGAGTGGAGTTCGAGATCTCGCAGGGCCAGAAGGGTCCGCAGGCGGACATGGTCAAGCTCGCCGTTTGATCTCGGCGCGATCGGCCAGTGACTTAGCGAGTGACGAGGGGCCCGCATCCCGACAGGGGTGCGGGTCTCTCGTGCGTCCCGTGGCGCACCCCCGTGCGCGCGCCCCCTCGTACGTCTGGGATCCGTAAGAGGCGCTTGCACTCGTAGGGGTCGAGTGCTAATCATTGGGCTTAGCACTCTCCGAGTGAGAGTGACAGAACTTGGATCGGGTCGGTGAGGCCCGCAGGCCGGGTGGGGCAAGGAACCACAAGGTTTGCAGGCCGTCCGTCGCGGGCACTGGCGCGATCCGGAGCATGCCACCCCTGTCCGGGAGGACCACTTCACATGGCCAAGATCATCGCGTTCGACGAGGAGGCACGGCGCGGCCTCGAGCGCGGCATGAACCAGCTCGCCGACGCCGTCAAGGTGACCCTGGGCCCCAAGGGTCGCAACGTCGTCCTCGAGAAGAAGTGGGGTGCCCCCACGATCACCAACGATGGTGTTTCCATCGCCAAGGAGATCGAGCTCGAGGACCCGTACGAGAAGATCGGCGCCGAGCTGGTCAAGGAGGTCGCGAAGAAGACGGACGACGTCGCCGGTGACGGCACGACGACCGCGACCGTCCTGGCCCAGGCGCTGGTCCGCGAGGGCCTTCGCAACGTAGCCGCCGGTGCCAACCCGATGGCCCTCAAGCGTGGCATCGAGAAGGCCGTCGAGGCCGTCTCGGGCGCCCTGCTCGAGCAGGCCAAGGACGTGGAGACCAAGGAGCAGATCGCTTCGACCGCCTCCATCTCCGCCGCCGACACCCAGATCGGCGAGCTCATCGCCGAGGCGATGGACAAGGTCGGCAAGGAAGGCGTCATCACCGTCGAGGAGTCGCAGACCTTCGGTCTCGAGCTCGAGCTCACCGAGGGCATGCGCTTCGACAAGGGCTACATCTCGGCGTACTTCGCCACCGACATGGAGCGTATGGAGGCGTCGCTCGACGACCCGTACATCCTGATCGTCAACTCCAAGATCTCGAACGTGAAGGACCTCCTTCCGCTCCTCGAGAAGGTCATGCAGTCCGGCAAGCCGCTGCTGATCATCGCCGAGGACGTCGAGGGCGAGGCCCTGTCGACCCTGGTCGTCAACAAGATCCGTGGCACCTTCAAGTCCGTCGCCGTCAAGGCCCCGGGCTTCGGTGACCGCCGTAAGGCCATGCTCGGCGACATCGCCATCCTCACCGGTGGCACCGTCATCTCCGAGGAGGTCGGCCTCAAGCTGGAGAACGCCGGTCTCGACCTGCTCGGCCGCGCCCGCAAGGTCGTCATCACCAAGGACGAGACCACGATCGTCGACGGCTCCGGTGAGAGCGACCAGGTCCAGGGTCGCGTCAACCAGATCCGCGCCGAGATCGAGAACTCGGACAGCGACTACGACCGCGAGAAGCTGCAGGAGCGCCTGGCGAAGCTCGCCGGCGGTGTTGCGGTCATCAAGGCCGGTGCCGCGACCGAGGTCGAGCTCAAGGAGCGCAAGCACCGCATCGAGGACGCCGTTCGCAACGCGAAGGCCGCCGTCGAAGAGGGCATCGTCGCCGGTGGTGGCGTGGCCCTCATCCAGGCCGCCGCCGTCTTCGAGAAGCTTGAGCTCGAGGGCGACGAGGCCACCGGTGCCGCCGCTGTGAAGCTGGCCCTCGAGGCCCCGCTGAAGCAGATCGCGGTCAACGCCGGCCTTGAGGGTGGCGTCGTCGTCGAGAAGGTGCGCAACCTGACCGTCGGCCACGGCCTGAACGCCGCGACCGGTGAGTACGTCGACATGATCGCCGAGGGCATCCTCGACCCGGCGAAGGTCACGCGCTCTGCCCTGCAGAACGCCGCGTCCATCGCCGCGCTGTTCCTCACCACCGAGGCCGTCATCGCCGACAAGCCGGAGAAGGCGGGCGCTGCCCCGGCCGGCGGCGGCATGCCGGGCGGTGACATGGACTTCTGATCGACCTCTGGTTGATCTACGTCCCGTACGTACCGAGGGCGGCACTCCTTCTCACGAAGGGGTGCCGCCCTCGGGCGTTTCCGGAGCCGTGTGTGACTACGGCAGCCGGTCGAGCAGCCAGGTGCAGAGTTCTTCCGTGATCAGGGTGTGGCCCTCGTTGTGGGTGGCGCAGAGGTACTCGTCGAGCTCGGTGTCCTCGGACTGCTCCGGGAACGGATCGTGCAGCTTCTCGTGGGTGTCGATGTCGCGCAGGGCCACCGCGCTGACGGAGGGGACGAAGCAGTGCTCGCGGATCTCGGCCTCGGAGCCGAGGCCGATGATGGCCGGGATCTTGTTCAGCTCGTCGGCGAGGATGCCGAAGCCCTCCAGGGTGCCGCCGGGCGCGCCGTCGATCTCGGGCATGCCCGAGGTGCGGATCTGCGGCTTGCGCAGGGTCACCACCCGTAGCTGGGCGACGAGTTGGTCCTCGCCCGCGGGCTGCGTGTAGAGGTGGGTGCCGGTGATGGCGAGGCCCTTGCCGCGGAACGCCCGCCGGCCCGGAGCGATGCCATTGGCCACGCCCGTGCGCACGCCGTTGGCGACGCCGATCTTCTTCGGGCGCATCGGCCAGCCGCCGACCCGCTCCAGCTCGGCGAGGAACTCGACGCGCTCCTTGTCGGTCTCCGGGGTGTCGTCCCACTCGGAGATGTGCTGCCACAGGAGCTGGCGCGCGGCCGGGCTGTTCATCTGGTTCGAGAAGGCCGCGTTGAGCCGCCGGATGTAGTGCGCGAACGACTGCAGCGCGATGGGGATCCAGGCGCCGCGGTGCGGGCTGTCGAAGGAGAGGTACAGCGCGGTCTGGTGGTCGACGCTCTCGTGCTCCATCTTGGTGAGCGCGTACCGCGTGACCAGGCCGCCCATGCTGAAGCCGCCGACGGTCAGCGGGTGGTCGCCGGTGCGCCGCGCGATCGCCTCCTGGATCGCCGAGCGTGCGGCCACGGCGTTGTCCAGGATGGAGGCGCTGCGCTCGTCGAAGCCGAGGATGACGACGTCCCTGCCGCGCGTCCGCAGCTCGCTGATGAGCGCGTACTCGCCCCGCTCCAGGCCCTCGTAGAGGAAGTCCAGGTCGCTCGGTCCCGTACTGAAGCCGTCGGCGAGGATCACCGGCCGGGTCAGGCCCTGCTGGGGATCGGCGAGGTACACCCAGGCCCTGCCGCCCGGCAGCGTCCACTCCTGGTCCGGGGCGGGGGCGGCCTCGGAGACTTCCTGGGGGCCGGGCGCCAGGGTGATGTGCGCGGCGGACCGCCAGGCCTCGATGATCTGCTCTTCGCTGGGCGCGTTGGGGTCGTTGGGCCCGCTGGGCCCGCTGAGGTCGGTCATGAAGGGTCCCCTCCGGTTGTGCCGCTTCGATGACGTTCGGTGCCATCCTCGGTACGTCACGTAGGCGCCGGAAGGTGGTCTCAGGTTTCCGCGCGGGGAGCGGGGCCCTTTCGGACAGAGGGGAAATGGCCGCATTTGCACTGCGTCGGCCGTGGCGGATTCAGGACCCTGTGGTCGACGGCCGGGCGTCGGACGTGTCAGCGGCGCAACTCGGTCAGCGGGGCGTGACGGGGCCTGCTGGGGCCGGGGAAGTATGTCGCGAAGGCGACCGGAGAGGCGACCGGGGAGGGAATGCGGATGGTGGAGCCGTAGTGGTAGGCGCGGCCCTTCTCCTGGCGGTCGCGGCGGTCTGTGTCGCCGTCGTGTGAGGTGACCTCGACGACCATGAGGACGCCTTCGGGGGAGGCCCACTCGCTGTCCTGGCCGATGAAGTGGTCCAGAGGGGCAAGAGCGGTGCCTCCTTCCCTCCATCGTGACCCGACCCCGTGCCGTCGGACCGTGGGAGCGGTCATGCGTGTGTCCGTTCCTGTGGGCTGTGCGCTGTGGCCCGTACCGCTGCCGCGTGGGCGCGGACGGATTCGGGTGGCAGGGGGGCCGGGATTCCCCGACCGGGGCCGACCTCGCCCCGGCAGGGGCCGCATACGCCGCCGGGCAGGGCCTCGGGCCGGCCGGGGGCGCCGCACCTTCCGCACTCCAGGACGCGGAGCGCGGGGCGGGGGACTGGTTCTGGCGGGAGCTTGGTCGTGAGGCGGCTGCGGATGAGGGCCGCCGGGCTGTGGACCGGGGTGGGGAGCCCTGCGGTCAGGGCGCGGAGTACGTCCGGCTCCGTGGCGCCGCGCGTGAACCACTCGGTGAGCTGGGGTTCCAGGGCAACGCAGTCCGCGTACGAGAGGGACAGCGCGGGGGCCGTCCGGCCGAGCGCCGCGAGGAGGATGAACGCGCGGCTGCGGGTGGGGCGTTGGGGTCTGTTCGGGTCCGGGCCCGGTTCCGGTACGTCGCCGCGCGTGAAGGCCGCCCACCAGGCGTCGTCCCGCGCCGTCCGCGAGAACCACGTTCGGGTGATCCAGCGAGCGCTGCCGCTTCCGTATACGTGTTCCCTGCCTCGCCTCAAGTGACCGGCCGCCTGGAGCCTGTTGAGGGCGGTGCGGAGGGCGCACTGGCCGTACGGGAGGTGCTTGGCCAGGGTCTTCACGGAGATGTCCGTGCCGTCGGGGAGGCGGTCGAGGTACGCGGCGATGGCGCCTTCGCGGGGCGGGAGGTGGGTGAAGTCGGCGTTCGTGGGGCGAAGTTGTTCGGGCGCCGAACGCTTTCCGTAGCCAGGGCTGGCCATGGGGTGCGGGTCTGCGTGCGCAGAGCGGAGGGCGGTACTAAGCTTGGCGTCAGCCATGGATCGAACTTCGCTTTCGATCGTGATGGTTAAACCCCCGCAGGTGTTGTCGCACCGGGCGGGGGTTGTTCGTTATTCGGGCACGCTAGAGCGTTGTCACGCTGCGTGGCAAGTCGCCTTCCGAAAGTGATCGAGTTCGCCAACTCGAAGGGAGGGAGGGCGGGTTGGGGCCCGCCTCCCGTTCCTTGAAAAGAGGGCTCGGCGCTTGTGGCTTGAGCCTCGGGGTCAGTTGTCCTTGAGATCCGCGAGGAATGCGGACCAGGCCGTGGCCCGGAACACGAGCTTCGGGCCGGTGGGGTTCTTGGAGTCGCGGACGGGGGCGAGGTCCGGGTGCCCGTCGGCTACTTCGAGGCAGTCGCTGCCGCTGCCGCCGCTGTACGTGGACTTGCGCCAAGTGGCTACCTCCAGGCAGTCGCCGCCCTGGCCTCCGCTGTAACTCGACTTGTGCCAGATGGCCGTGCTCAGGTCGTACTCGTACTCACGGGTGCTGTTCTCCATGCCCGTAATCCTGCGCCACTGACTCGATCAGGGCCAGGGATTCACGTGGGGGGAGGGACGCAGCCTGGAGAAGGTCGAACATCAGGGTGTGGCGGGCGACGGTTGCCGGGTCGTCCAGGAGCTTGCCCATGTTCGGTGCCTCGACGAAGGAGAGCGGGGGCGCGTCCTCGCATTGCATCAGTTTTAGGGGTCCGTCCATTGCCGCATGCGCCCCTGCGCCGAACGGCAGCACCTGAAGAATGATCCGGTGCTGCCGCGCAAGTCCCGCCACGTGGCGCAGTGCCTCCGCCATCACCGCGCCGCCGCCGACCACTCGCCTGAGGGCCGCCTCGTCAACGATGCACCACAACAACGGCGTTGTTGGATTGTCGAGGAGGTGGGCGCGTTCGAGTCGCGCCTCCACTTGGTTGCTGATCGTGTCGTCCGTCGCCGTCGGGTGATAGGCGCGGAAGATCTCCGTCGCGTACGCCCTCGTCTGGAGCAGCCCCGGGATCAGCAAGGTCGCGTACTGCTTGATGGCCGTAGCGGCGGCCTCCGCCTCCGCCGCCTCAGCGAAGTGATCCGGGTACTTCGACTGGGCGACCGCCCGGCAATTGCGGGCGAAGAAGCCCCCCGTGTTGAGTACCTCGTCGAAGTGCTGGGCGTACTCCAGGTGCATCCGCCGCGTACCCGCCTCCAACTGCCCGATGAACGAACCGCTGACGAACAGCGGCGCGCCCAGGGCCTCCTGGCTGATCCCCTTCCGCTCCCGTGCGTGACGGAGCTCGCAGCCGAGGAGGGCGCGGGGGTTCGATGAGGGGTCCAGGTCCTTGCGGCGTGTCATGGGCAACTCCTCGTCCAACAAGGCGGGTTGTTGGGATGTGGCCGCTTCTCAGGCTACGCATCGCCGGACACGCTTAGTGAGGAAACGGCAACACCCGGTGTGAGAGGCAGGGGCCATGGCGCTGACGGCGGAGGAACGGGTGCGGGCGGCGGAGGAGGCGGTGCGGCAGTTGAGAGCGGGGCTCGAAGACGTCGGCGTCACGTTGCCGTCCCTGCGGATGGACCCGCTGACGGCGGCGGCGGAGAACGCGCTGCCGCTGGTGGAGTTGGGGCGCTGCAACCTCGACACCGCGCTGCGGCTCGCCGCCGTACTGGAGGGCCCGCGGTGAACGACGACGGCCCCGGAGTGCCGGAGGCAGGTACGTACGCCGTCGATTTCCGGGACGGCAGCGTCGGTCAGGTCATGGGCTGCGAGGGCGGCCTCGTACAGCTGCGGCCACTCGGCGGCGGCCGGGAGTGGGACTGCCCGCCGGAGTCCGTGGGGCAGGCCCCGCCGGGGGACGTGCTGCGGGAGCGGGTGCGCAGGCTCAACCGGGAGAGGCGGTTGCCGTGAGCGGATCGCACCGGCAGGGCGGGGCCGAGCTATGTAGGTAGAAGTGGGCCCTGTAAGTACATGGCGGGAGATCGAGATGTCGCTGACACACATCGAAGCTGAGAGGTTCGCTGCGGAAGGTCGTCGGCGCAACGTACGCGAAGGCCCCCTGACGGTCTGACCCGGCCGGGGCGGGCGCGGCGCGGCTCAGCGCACCGGGAAGCCGAAGGTATAGCCCTGCTGCTTGAGTTGGGGGAGGAGCGTGCGCAGGGCCTCGACGGTCTGGGTGCGGTCGCCGCCCGCGTCGTGGAAGAGGAGCGTCGGCCCGTTGGGGAGTTCGCGCTCGACCGTGGCGACGATGGCGTCCGTGCCGGGGCGCTCGAAGTCCTTGGTGTCGACGTTCCAGCCCAGCGGGCGCATGCCCCGGTCGGCGGCGAGCTTGCGGCTGTAGGGGGTGAAGGCCCCGCCGGGCGCGCGGTAGTACATCGGCCGTACGCCGCCGGACGCCTTGGTGATCATGCGTTCGGCGTCGAGGATCTGCTCCGACTGGTAGGTCTTGGAGTCCTTGTCCATGCCGGTGTTGTGCGACACCGAGTGGTCACACAGGCGGTGCCCGGCGGCGACGACCTTCTTCACCAGGTCCGGGTGGGCCTCGGCCTGCGTCCCGACCATGCAGAAGGTGGCCTTCACGTCGTACTCCCGCAGCACGGCGAGGACTTGGGGCGTCCACTTGGGGTCGGGGCCGTCGTCGATGGTGAGGTTGACGCCGCGCTTCCCCGCATCCGAGGCGTGCGCGATGCTCGTCGAGACCGGCTGCACGGCGCTGGGCTTCTTCGCCGCCGCCGAGGAGTCGCTCGCCGTGCCGGCCTGTGCGCTCCACACCCCCGCGCCGGTGGCGAGCAGCGTCACCCCGAGCGCAGCTCCGATGATCTTGCCGTACCAGCCACGCCCACCGCTGTGCCGTGCCATGTCCGCCCCTTTGCGTCCCGTCCCTCGCCGCGCCCCGGTCCCGCGCGGCCACCTGGCAGGACGAGGAATGGGGGTCAGGGGATGCACCGGGGGCCAGTCCGTTACCGATCAAGGACAATTCCGGGGGACCCCGCGGACATCCCTGCGCGCGCGGCGCGCGGTGTGCGGGGTTAGCGTCGGCGGCATGGACGTTGATCAACGACGTTGGCGCCAGTGCCTCCTCAGCGGGGCGGTGTTCGCCGTGTGCATGGCCGGCACCACCCTGCCGACTCCCCTCTACAGCTTCTACCAGGACAAGTTCGGCTTCTCCGAGCTGACGGTCACCGTCGTGTACGCCGTGTACGCCTTCGCGGTCATCGGCGTGCTGCTGCTCGCGGGCAACGTCTCGGACGTCGTGGGCAGGCGCCCGGTGCTGCTGTGGGGCCTGGGGTTCGCCGCGGCGAGCGCCGTCTGCTTCCTGTGCGCCGTCGGGATGGGCTGGCTGTACGCGGGGCGGCTGCTCTCGGGCCTGTCCGCCGGTCTTTTCACCGGGGCCGCCACCGCGTACGTGATGGACACGGCACCGCACGTCGGCGCCTCCCGGGCCACGTTCGTGGCGACGGCCGCCAACATGGGCGGCCTCGGCTGCGGTCCGCTGCTCGCCGGTGTGCTCGCGCAGTACGCGGCCTGGCCGCTGTACCTGCCGTTCGTCGTGCACCTCGCGCTGGTCGCCGCCTCGGCCGCGGTCCTGCTGCGGCTTCCGGAGACCGTGCGGGAGCGGCGGCCGCTGAGCACCGTACGGCCGCAGCGGCCCGGTGTGCCGCCGCAGGTGCGGGCGGTGTTCGTGCCCGCGGGGATCGCCTCGTTCGTGGGGTTCGCGCTGTTCGGGGTGTTCACCTCGGTCAGCCCGGCGTTCCTCGCGGAGTCCCTGGACGTGGAGAACCACGCGGTCAGCGGTCTTGTCGTCGCGCTGGCCTTCTTCGCCTCGACCGCCGGGCAGTTGGCGACCGGCCGGGTCGGGGTGGGGCGGTCACTGCCACTGGGGTGCGCCGGACTCCTCGCCGGTCTCGCGCTGCTCGCGGGTGCGCTGCACTGGGATCTGCTGGCGTTGGTGGTACTCAGCGCACTGGTCGGCGGGTGCGGTCAGGGGCTCGCTTTCCGCGGGGCGCTGTCCGCGGTGGCCGAGGCGTCTCCCGCGGACCGGCGCGCGTCGGTGATCTCGACGCTGTTCGTGGTCGCCTACACGGGCATCTCGCTGCCGGTGATCGGGGTGGGCCTGCTGACGGGTCCGCTGGGCCTGGAGGGCGCGGGGCTCGTGTTCATCGCTTGCATGGCGGTCCTGGTCTCGACCGCGGGGGTCTATCTGCTGCGGCGGCCGGTACAGGCGAAGGCGTGAGGCGGCACCCCGCCGGGGCGGGGTGCCGCCTTCTGGTGCCGCCTTCGGATGCCGGAGGTCAGACCGACGCAGGTGCCTTGGCCGGGTCCGCGGACGGGGCCGGGGAGCCCGCGACGACCTGCTCGTGGGGCGTCGCGTCGACGTTCAAGTCCACCAGCATCTGCTTGCTGAACCCGAAGAAGTACGTGGCGAAGAAGCCCACCACGTAGCCGACCAGCAGGCCGCCGCCGTAGATCGCGACCGTCAGGCCGAGGCCCTTGTTGCCGTCGAGGAGCGGGAACAGGGCCCAGCCCGACGGGCCGATCGCCGTGGAGCCGACCTTCTCGCCGATCATCGAGAAGAAGCCGATGAACGCGCCGCCGGCCGCGCCGCCCACGCACGCCGTGATGAAGGGGCGGCCGAGCGGGAGCGAGACGCCGTAGATGAGGGGTTCGCCTACTCCCAGGAAGCCTGCGGGGAGCGCCGACTTGATCGTCGTACGGATGGAGGTGTTGTGGCGCAGGCGCTTGTAGACCGCGATCGCGCAGCCCACCTGGCCCGCGCCCGCCATCGCCAGGATGGGCAGCAGGACCGTGAAGCCCTGCTGCTCGATCAGGGTGGTGTGGATGGGGATGAGCGCCTGGTGCAGGCCCAGCATCACCAGGGGGAGGAACAGGCCGCCCAGGACCAGACCCGCGAACGCGCCCGTGTTGTCCAGGAGCCAGTTCGCCGCCGTGCCGATGCCTGTCGACACCTCACCGGCCAGGAACATCAGGCCGAAGATCGTGACCAGGCCGGAGAGCAGGACCGTGATGGTGGGGGTGACGAGGACGTCCAGGGCCTCGGGGACCCAACGCCTGCACCACTTCTCGATGTACGTGGCGAGGACCGCCGCGCCCAGTGCGCCCAGGACACCGCCCTGGCCCGGCGACAGCTTCTGACCGAATGCCTCGATGTTCGCCACGCCCGCGTACACGATGATCGCCGCTACCGCGCCGCCCAGGATCGGCGTACCGCCGAACTCCTTCGCCGTGTTGAAGCCCACGAACACCGCGATCAGCGCCATGAACCCGGAGGCGATCGCCGCGAGCGCAGGGGTGATGCCCGGCAGCCACTCCAGGTTGATCAACAGGCCGTTGATGCCCGCGATGATGCCGCAGCCGATGAGGGCAGGGATCAGCGGCACGAAGATGTTCGCGATGCGGCGCAGGAAGAGCTTGAAGGGGGTTGCGTTCTTCGCCTTCCTCGCCGCCCTGATCTCCGCTCCCTGCGCCGCCAACTCCTCGGCGGTGAGGGTGTGTTCGGTGGGGGCGCCGGTGTGCCCCTCCGCCACCAGCGCCTCGAACTCCGGCGTGACACGGGCGACCGTGCCCGGTCCGAGCACGATCTGGTACGTGTCGTCCTCGACCACGCCCATCACGGCGGGCAGCGCCTTCAGGGCCTCGTCGTCGACCAGCGAGCGGTCGGCGAGGCTCAGACGCAGGCGCGTCATGCAGTGGGCGACGGATGTGACGTTCTGGGCTCCGCCGACGAGGGGAAGGATCGCGGCGGCTGTGGCGCGGTTCTTGTCAGTTGCCATGGTGCGGGGTGCCTTGCTGTGTGCAGGGTGGCGCTGTTCTTCAGCGGCTGGGGGAGGTGAAGTCAGGTGGTGCGGGTCGTGCGGGTGGTACGCGCGGAGTCGAGGGCGGCCCTGAGGTGGCCGTCCGAGGAAGCGAGCAGGTCGGCGGCCGTGGGGCCGTCGACTGAGCCGAGGATGGTGAGGATGGCGTTCTTCACCTCCCCGTCGGTCGCGGCGAGGGCCGTCTCGATCTCCTCGTCGGAGGCGCCGGTGGCCAGGGCGACGATCCGGCGCGAGCGGGCGCGCAGCTTCTCGTTCGACGCGCGTACGTCCACCATCAGGTTTCCGTAGGTCTTGCCGAGGCGGATCATCGTGATCGTCGAGAGCATGTTCAGGACGAGCTTCTGGGCCGTGCCCGCCTTCAGACGGGTGGAGCCGGTGAGCAGCTCCGGGCCGACGACGACCTCGATGCCGTGGTCGGCGGCTGCCGCGAGCCCGCTGTCCGCGTTGCAGGAGAGACCGATGGTCAGGGCCCCTCGACTCCGTGCGTGTTCGACCGCGCCGATCGCGTACGGGGTGCGGCCGGACGCCGAGACGCCGACGACCACGTCGTCCGCGGTGAGGCCGAGCCCGTCCAGGTCCTCGGCCGCGAACTCCTTGCTGTCCTCCGCGCCCTCGACCGCCGTGACCATGGCGCTGGGGCCGCCCGCGATGAGGCCGACGACCTCGGCCGGGTCGGTGTTGAAGGTGGGCGGGCACTCGGACGCGTCGAGCACTCCGAGGCGTCCCGCCGTCCCCGCTCCCGCGTAGATGAGCCGCCCGCCGCGGGCCATGCGCTCGGCGGTGCCGTCGATGGCGGCGGCGATCGCCGGGAGCTGCTCGGCGACGGCCGCGGCCACCGTGGCGTCCTCGCCGTTCATGATCCGCGCGATCTCCAGCGTGGGCTGCCGGTCGATCTCGGAGAGCTCGGGCCGGAACGCCTCGGTGGTGAGGGTGTCCAGCTGGGCGCGGAGTTCGCCGTACGTGTCCCCGGCCCCGGATTCGTTTCCGGGTCCGCTTCCGGATTCGTTTCCGGGGGCGGGGGAGGGGGTGGCGTCGGTCGTGGAGGTCATGAGGTGCGGCTCTTTCGTGTGCGGCGGGGGTGGTGGTGGCTCGGCGTGCGGGAGATCAGCGGCTGCCGCCGCGCGGGCTGTGCCGGTGCGCGAGCGCTTCGTACGAGGCGGCCAGTGCGGGGGCCGCGGTCTCGTACGTCCGCTGGGCGACGCCCACGAACAGGCAGTCCACGACGAGCAGTTGGCTCGTGCGGGACGACATCGCGGCGGGCCTCAGCTCGCTCTCGCGCGCGGTGGATGTGGTCAGGATGTGATCCGCGTACTGCGAGACGGGGCTGCCGGGGCGCCCGGTGATCGCGATGGTCGTCGCGCCGCGCTCGAAGGCGACCCGCAGCGGCTCGATGACGTCGCCGGTCGATCCGGAGTGCGTGATCGCGATCGCCACGTCCTTGGAACGCAGCGTCACCGCGTTCGTGACGGCGAGGTGCGGGTCGGAATGCGCGTGGGCGATGTGGCCGATGCGCAGCAGCTTCTGCGCGAGGTCCTGGGCGACGAGGCCGGAGGCGGCGACGCCGTAGATCTCGGCGCGGGGCGCGACGGCGAGCGCGGCGACGGCGGCGCCGAGCTGGACGGTGTCGAGGCCGCCCGCGGTGTCGGCCAGGGTCTGCTGCTCGTCGTACGCCAGCTTCGCCACGACGTCCGCTATCGGGTCGTCGACGGCGATGTCCGCGGTGACGGCGGGGGCGCGGCCCGACTGCTGCTGGGCGGCAAGTCCGGCGAGCGCGAGCCGCAGGTCGCGGTAGCCGGGGTAGCCGAGGAGGCGGGCGGTGCGGACCACCGTGGCCTCGCTGGTGCCGGTGAGCTCGGCGAGGCCGGTGACCGTGAGGGCGGCGCATCCCGCGGGGTCGCCGGCGACGGCTTCGGCGACCAGCTGCATGGAGCGGGTCATGGACGGCGCGAGGGTCCGCACCTTGGCCGCCAGGGCGGCCGGGGCGGGGGGCGCGGCGCCCGCGAAAATTTCCTTCACGTCATTGGTCACGCTTGAAAGATATTTTCGGACCCCGGATGGGTCAAGACCCCTTTGGTCCCGATCTCGGATGGATCTTCGGCGGGTTGCGCGTGGGGTGGACAATGGCTGCATGGACGAGATCGACCCCCTGGAGCAGGCGCTGCACGCCGCGCGCGCACTTGTGCTGGCCGACCTCGTGGCGCGCGAGGTCGCCCAGGCCGAGGTGGTCTCGCTCGTCGAGGCGTCGGTGGCGCACCGCCGCTGGTGGGTGGAGCAGTGGCCCGAGGGCGTCGAGTACGTCGCGGGCCTCGTCGCCCAGGACGTCCAGGACGCGCTCCTGGAGCGCTACGGCCGCTGGCCGCTCTGCCCGGTCTGCGGCGCGGGCGACCCGCACGCGCTCGACGTGGAGCCGGAGTTGGGCCCCGACCCGCACTGGGTGTGCGGGAAGGCGGGCGTGGTCGTGGCGCCGGTGGGCGGCCTGACGTGAGGGTTCCTCGCAGGGCGAAGGGCGACCCGGCATGACGGTCTACATCGACCCGCCGACCTGGCCGGGACACGGCCGCATGTGGTCGCACCTGGTCAGCGACGTCTCGTACGAGGAACTGCACGCGTTCGCCGCGGGCATCGGCGCCCCGTGGCGCGCCTTCGAGCGCGACCACTACGACCTGCCGTCGCACCGGTACGAGGACGCGGTGCGGGCGGGAGCGGTGGAGGTCGGCTCCAAGGAACTGGTGCGCAGGCTTACGGGTGCGGGGTTGCGGAGGCCGAAGGGGCGTCCGGCACCGGCGTAAGGGAGTCGGGTCCGGGGCCGGGTCCGGGAGCGGCCGTGGCGACGACGCGGCTGGGTGTCCTCCGGTGCAGCCGCAGGGATGCCGTGACCGCGAGGATCGCGACCGCCGTCATCGCGGCGCCCGCCCAGGCCGTCGCGGCGTAGCCCAGGTCGAGGTCGATCACCGTGCCGCCGAGCCAGGGGCCGCCGGTGTTGCCCAGGTTGAACGCGGCCGTCGTGGTCGCGCCCGCGAGGGTGGGGGCCGCGCCCGCGACGTTGAACATGCGGGCGTTGAGGGCCGGGGCGGTGTAGAAGGCGGAGACGCCGAGGAGGAACGAGAGCGCGATCGCCACGGCCGCCGTGTCGGAGAAGAGGGCGAGGGCCACGAGGAAGAGGGTCGAGGCCGCGGCGCCGCTGAGCATGACGCCGAAGAGGTGCGCGTCCGCGAAGCGGCCGCCGATCGCGGTGCCGAGCAGGGCGCCCGCTCCGAAGAGGCCGAGGACGGTGGGCACCCAGCCCTTGTCGAGACCGGCGACGTCGGTGAGGAGCGGGGAGAGATACGAGAACGCGCAGAAGACGCCGCCCGCGGCGAGCGCGGTGATCGCGATGGAGAGCCAGACCTGCCGGTCGCGGTAGATGGCGATTTCCTGCTTGAGCCGCGGCTTCTCGGCGGGGAGCGGGATGCGCGGGATGAGGGTCAGTACGCCGACGAGGGCGATGGCGGAGGCGACGCCGACGGCCCAGAAGGCGGACCGCCAGCCGAAGTTGTCCCCGAGGAAGGCACCGGCGGGCACGCCGAGGACGTTGGCGATGGAGAGTCCGCCGATCATCACGGCCATGGCGCGGGCACGCTGGTTGACCGGCACCATCGCGATGGCGACGGCCGCGCCGACGGCCCAGAACCCGGCGCAGGCGAAGGCGCTGATGACGCGGGACGCGAAGAGGATCTCGTAGGTGGGCGCGAGGGCGCCGGCGACCTGGCCGAGTCCGAAGACGGTGATGAGCGTGATGAGGGTGGTACGGCGGGGGAGGCGGAGTGTCGCCACGGCGAGGAGGGGCGCGCCGATGACCATGCCGATGGCGAAGGCGGAGATGAGGAGGCCGGCGCGGGGGATGGAGACGTCCATGTCGTCCGCGATGGGGGGCAGGAGCCCCGAGAGCATGAACTCACTGGTACCGAGCGCGAAGACGGCCAGGCCGAGGATGTAGACGGCTATGGGCATGCGGGTGGCCGGCCTGGGGGGCTGGCTGGCCTGGGGGGCCTTTGGGACGGGGGTCGGCATAACAGTGGTGAACGTTGGGGGGAGGTGGGGCATTCCTGGTGCGGGGTCCCTGCGGGGCGGGTGCGGGGTGCGGGGTGCGGGGAAAGGCCTGTTCGCGCAGGTGGGGCCGCGGGGGTGGTGTCGGCGGCCTTAGGGGGCCCCGTGGCGGACGTAGGCCCGCAGGTCGTCCCGGTCCGGGGCGCGGACGTAACCCGCTCGGGAGACCACCCGTTGCGAAGCGGTGTTCTCGGGTTCGATCAGGGCCAGGAGCGATGAGACCCCGGGGCGGGCCAGGGCCCAGGTGGAGAGGGAGGCCAGGGCTTCCGAGGCGTAGCCTCGGCCCCGCGCGCCGACCGCCAGGTCATAGCCGACCTCCGCCACGCCCTCCTCGTCCGGCGCCCCGTGGAACCCCATCCCGCCTACGGCCACCTCATCCTCCGTGCGGACCAGCGCGAACATCCCCCACTCGGGCCGATGCACCCCGGACGCATAAGCCTTCGTCACCATCTCCGCCGCCGTCCGCGTCCCGTCGAACGGCCCGCCCTCGATCCACGTCAGACCCCCCGTGCCGCCCGCGGCGAGGTCGGCCGCAGCCGCCGGGGAGACCTCCCGCAGGGCCACTCGCCCGGCGGGGATCTCCAGGGCGTTGTGCCAGCGCCACCCCTCCAGCTTCGCGCGCCCCGGCAGCGAGCCTCGGCCCGTGGCCCAGAGCAGCGTCGCCCACTGCTCCGCGGGCGCCCCCGCGGGCATGACCTGCGGGAAGAGCCAGCCGAGTACCGCCTCGCACAGCCCGGCCGGAGGGTCGGTCTCCACGCCAAGGGCCTGCGTGATGTCGTACGTATGGAGCAGCACCTCCGCCACGCCCATCGCCGCGAAGCCCACCGCGTCCGCCCTCCCGGACGGGTAGGGGTGGTAGGCGCGGACCCCCGGTGGCGTGGTCCGGACCACCGCCGAGAGCAGGCCGCCTGTCGATTCGAGCACGCGGATCGCGTCCTCGGGGCCCGAGCCCTCGTCGAAGGCGATCTCGAAGGGGACCCACCCGTCGGTCGCCCGGCCCGTCAACTGCCCGGCGTACGCGACGAGATCGCCCGCGATGTGTTCGGCCGTCTGCAGGCAGCTCCAGTCGAGCCCGCCCGCCTTGACGCTCCAGTCGCCCCCCACCGCCGTACGCAGCACCTTCGCCGCGTACGCCACGGCTTCCTCGACCTGGTCCCCACCCATGGAAAGCATGCGCCGAGCGTACGGGAGCCTCAGGCGCTCAGCAGCTCCATTTCTGTCGCCAGGTTCGCCCGCGCCGGGCCCTCCCACTCGGCCGCACCGTACGGGGTGCGGAACAGCCTCGGCAGGGCGAGGAGTTGACGCAGGACGGCGGCCCGGCCCGCGCGGAAGTCCTCGTCCGGCACGAAGGCGTACTCCTCGCGGACGGCTGCGGCGTACGCCGCGTACGCGTCCGGGGCGGCGGCCAGGATCGCCAGGTCGGCGTCGCACAGCGCCTCGCCGTTGTGGTCGCCCTCGGCGGGGTCGTGGGTGACGGTGAGGCGGACCAGGCGGGCCACCTCGGCGGTCTGCGCGTCGGTCAAACCGACCTCGGGCAGGGCGCGTTCGGCGAGGCGTGCGCTGCGTTCCTCGTTGGTCGAGCGCTCGGGCGCGTACACCGCGTCGTGGAACCAGACCGCGAGCCGGACAAGATCGGGGTCGTCCGCGTGTCCTTCCAGTACGTCGATGTGGTCGAGGACCGCCACCAGATGGGCGGTGGTGTGGTACCGCCGCTGCGGTTCGGCCCAGCGCGTGAGCAGGTTGCCGGCGTAGCGATCCGGGTCGACGCACTCGTCCGTGTCCAGTGCCCTCAGCACCGTGGTGCGCCAGCGGGTGCGTAGGAGCTCGTGGGTCTCGTCGTCGTTCTTGTGGTCGTCGGCCATAGGGTGACTTTAACCGCCGCATACCCGCCGGGGGTATGGGGAAGGTGGATTGGGCCGTTGCCATGTGAGGGTGACGACGGTTGGCTTGCGTCCATGAGCGATGCGACGAGGACGACCGACGAGATGTACGACCCCGAGCGCCCCGGACGGCTGCTCCAGACCGAACGCGACGAGCTGATCCCGCTGTTGCGGGCGGCGCCGGATGACGCGTACGCGGTCCGGACGTGTTGTCCGGGCTGGACCGTGCGCCATGTGCTCGCGCACTGCAGCTCGGCGCTGATGCGGGTGGTGGAGAGCCGCTTCGAGAAGGGCGTGTACTCGCCGGAGAGCAACGACCGTGACATCGCCGAGCGCGCCGACTGGTCCAACTCCCGTGTGGTGGACGAGCTGGAGCGGGGGATGACGGAGGCGGGACCGTTCATCGCGAAGTCCAAGGGGCTGCTGGACGGGGTCGCGCTCGGCGAGTGGGTGCACGCGGGCGATGTGCGCGAGGCGTGGGGCAAGCCCGGGGTGTACGGCGGGCCCGGTCTCCTGGACGCGCTGCTGCTGCTCGCCGCGCGCAGCAAGGCGGTCGGCGCGGTGCCGCTGCACGCGGACATCGACGGCAGGGACGAGCCACTGCTCCTGGGCACACCCGACGGCACAGCCCCACCTGCCCGCTACATCGGCGACGCCCCGACCCTGATCCGCCTCTATATGGGACGCCCGCTGACGGGCACGCGGTATGAGCTGGCGGGCTTGAGGGAGAGGGACCTGTCGTCGATCCTCGACTGAGGGGCCGCGCGAAGCGCAACCCGCAACCCGCCCCCCGGCGGCGTCAGTGACCGTGCCCGCCCGGCTCCGAGGCGCCCTCATGCTCGCCCGCCCCCGGCGGGACCGCCCCCGCCCGGACCGTGAACGCCGCCGTCCGCACCTCTCCCTCATGCTTGAAGTCGAGGAACAGGCGGTACGACCCCGCGCTCGGCGCCGTCGCCTCGAAGGAGACGCCGGGGCCCGGCTTCGTCCTGCCGTCGCCCGGTTCGCCGGTGGGGTGTACGTGGAGGTACGCGAGGTCGCCGGAGCGCAGCGCGACCAGGTGGCCGTAGGAGCCGAGGTAGGGCTGGAGGTCGGTGACCGGCTTGCCGTTCTTCTCGACGTCCAGGGTCACGTCACTGGCCTTCCCCGGCTTCAACTCGCCCTTGAGGCTGACCTCGTAGCCATCGCCGACGGAGGCCTTCGTGTTGGGCTCGGGCAACGTCCGAGGCTCGTACTTCCCCGCCACCGCGAGGTCCGCCCCCAGCGTAAGACCCTCCTTCGCGCCCTCCGGCTTGAAGTCGGCGAAGACGCGGTAACCGCCCGCCTCCGGTAGCTCGACCGGCGTCGACCACGTGCCGTCCGCCGCGCGGGTCGGATGCAGGTGGCGGTAGGTCGTCAGGTCGTTCGACGCGACGATGAGGTGCAGTTCCTTGTCGTGCTCCGTCTCGTACGCCGTGACGTTCTTGCCCTTGCCGTCCTTGCCCGCGCCGTCCTCGACCACCGTGAACCGCAGCTCCTCGCGCTTCTCGGCGCCGATGCGGGAGGTCTTCAGGTCGAGCGTGTAGCCCCGCTCGGAGATCTGCAGACCGCCGGGCACCACGGTCTCGGCCTCTGCGCCTGCCGTGTCCCCTGGCTTCGCCTTCTCCCCCTCCTGCTCGTCCGCGTGCCCTCCGTGCTCGCTCGCGGGCTTCTTCTCCGCGGTCACGGGGTCGACGCCCTGGCCCACTCCGTACGCGGTGCCGAAGGTCGCGGCGACCGCCGCGGCGAAGGCGGTGATCTTCATTCCGGTGTTCATGACGGCTCCCAAGAGACGGGTGGAGTGAGGGGGCGAGGCGAGTGGCCGTCGGATCCCTCCATGCCTCGAAGATACCCCCTAGGGGTATGAAGTCAAGTCCCGGGGGTCTCTTGCGTTAGGTACCCCCCAGGGGTATAAATGGTCTCAGTCGGAGGTACCCGCCCCGGGTACCCGGACGGATGGGTCGACCAAACGGCCGACCGGCCCGCGAAGCCCCAGGAGGCGTTCATGTCCGCGTACACCACCACCTACAAGGTCGACGGCGTCCACAGCGCGCACTGCAGGGGAGTCGTCAGTGACGTCCTCGGCGCGCTCGACGGAGTCAGCGGCGTCCGCATCCCCGCGGACGGCACCGGCCACGTCACCGTCACCAGCACCGCCGAGCCCGACGACGCGCGGATCGCGGAGGTCGTCGAGGACGCCGGATACGACTTCGTCGGCCGCGTCTGACCCGCCCCCGCCCCGCCCCGTAAGCCCGCCCTCCCGAAGCTCTTGAGGAGCAGGGGGGACCCCGTCCCGAGGAGCCCGCAGACATGTCCACCACACCCGGCACCCCAGAGGTGGCGTCCACCGCCGAAGTAGAGCTCGCCATCGGTGGCATGACCTGCGCCTCGTGCGCCGCCCGGATCGAGAAGAAGCTCAACCGCATGGACGGCGTCGAGGCGACCGTCAACTACGCCACCGAGAAGGCCAAGGTCAGCTACCGCGGCGAGGACGTCGCCGTCACCGACCTGATCGCGACCGTCGAGGCCACCGGCTACACCGCCCAGGAGCCCGCACCGCCCGCCACCGACGCGGCCCCCGCCGACGAGCAGGAAGCCGCCGACGACGGACTGCGGCCCCTGCGCGAGCGGTTGATCACGGCGGTCGTGCTCTCCCTGCCCGTCGTGGCGATGGCGATGATCCCGGCCCTGCAGTTCGAGTACTGGCAGTGGTTGTCCCTGACCCTCGCGGCGCCGGTCGTGACGTACGCGGCCTGGCCCTTCCACAAGGCCGCGTACACGAACGCGCGGCACGGCGCGGCGACGATGGACACCCTGATCTCGGTCGGCACGTCGGCGGCCTTCATCTGGTCGCTGTGGGCGCTGTTCTTCGGTACGGCCGGTACGCCCGGCATGACGCACCCCTTCGAGCTGACCATCTCCCGCACGGACGGCGCGGGGAACATCTACCTGGAGGCCGCGGCGGGCGTCACCGCCTTCATCCTGGCCGGCCGCTATTTCGAGGCCCGCTCCAAGCGCAAGGCGGGAGCCGCCCTCAAGGCGCTGCTCCAGCTGGGCGCCAAGGACGTCACGGTGCTGAGGGATGGCGGGCGCGAAGAGACCATCCCCGTAAGCGACTTGAAGACCGGCGACCGCTTCCTCGTACGCCCCGGCGAGAAGATCGCCACCGACGGCAAGGTCGTCGAGGGCGCGTCCGCGGTGGACGCCTCCATGCTCACCGGCGAGTCCGTGCCGGTCGAGGTCGCGAAGGGCGACGCGGTCACCGGTGCCACGCTGAACGTCGGCGGGCGCCTGGTCGTCGAGGCCACCCGCGTCGGCGCCGACACCCAACTCGCCCGCATGGCCAAGCTCGTCGAGGACGCGCAGAACGGCAAGGCGGCGGCCCAGCGCCTCGCGGACAAGATCTCCGCGGTCTTCGTTCCGGTCGTCATCGCCCTGGCCGTCGCCACCCTCGGCTTCTGGCTCGGCAACGGCTCCGGCCTGACGGCGGCCTTCACCGCCGCGGTCGCCGTACTGATCATCGCCTGCCCCTGCGCCCTGGGGCTCGCGACGCCGACCGCCCTCATGGTCGGCACCGGTCGCGGCGCCCAGCTCGGCATCCTGATCAAGGGCCCAGAGGTCCTGGAGAGCACCCGCAAGGTCGACACGATCGTCCTGGACAAGACCGGCACCGTCACCACCGGCAAGATGACCCTGCTCGCCACGCATGTCGCATCCGGGATGAACGAGGACGAAGTCCTGCGCCTGGCAGGGGCGTTGGAGCACTCCTCGGAGCACCCCATCGCCCAGGCCGTAGCCACGGGCGCCGCCGAGCGGGTCGGCACGCTGCCCGCCCCCGAGGACTTCGCGAACGTCGCGGGCCTGGGTGTCCAGGGCATCGTCGAGGGCCACGCGGTCCTGGTCGGCCGTGAGGCGCTGCTCAAGGAGTGGGCCATCGGGCTCCCCGTGGAGCTTGAGCGGGCGAGGGCCGAGGCCGAGGCGGCCGGGCGTACGGCCATCGCGGTGGCCTGGGACGGCGAGGCGCGGGCGGTCCTGGAGGTGGCCGACGCGGTGAAGGAGACGAGCCCGGAGGCGATCCGCCGCCTGCGTGCCCTCGGCCTCACCCCCATCCTCCTGACCGGCGACAACAAGGCGGTCGCGGCATCGGTGGCCGCCGAGGTGGGCATCGCACCCGAGGACGTGATCGCGGAGGTCATGCCGCAGGACAAGGTCGATGTCGTCAAGCGCCTCCAGGCGGAGGGCCGGAGCGTGGCGATGGTCGGCGACGGCGTGAACGACGCGGCGGCGCTCGCCCAGGCCGACCTGGGCCTGGCGATGGGCACGGGCACGGATGCCGCGATCGAGGCGGGCGACCTGACGCTCGTACGAGGAGACCTGCGCGCGGCGGCGGACGCGATCCGGCTCTCCCGCCGGACGCTCGGCACGATCAAGTCGAACCTGTTCTGGGCCTTCGCCTACAACGTGGGCGCGCTGCCGCTGGCCGCGGCCGGGCTCCTGAACCCGATGATCGCGGGTGCCGCGATGGCGTTCTCCTCGGTCTTCGTGGTCGGCAACAGCCTGCGCCTGAGGGGCTTCAAGCCGCTGAGCTGAACGGCGAGGGGCCGCGGGCCTTAACCTTCGGCAAGGTCGACGTGTACATGTCTCTACGATCACCCCGGTGCGGTTGGGTCGCGCCGGGGTGATCTGCGCGTAGGCTGGGTAATTGGACTAGACCTATATGTAGCGGCTTCGCAGCCCGCTTCGTCGCCCGCCCCGCGGCCCCGGACCCGAAGGAAGACATCCATGAGCAAGCGTGCAGTCCTGGAGGTGATCGCCCTCGACGCCGAGGACGCCGTCGCCGCCCAGGCCGGAGGCGCGGACCGCCTCGAGCTGGTCACCGACATGGCCGCGGACGGCCTGACCCCGTCCCGCGCGACCTTTGCCGAGATCCGCGCCGCCGTGGACATCTCCCTGCGCGTGATGCTGCGCCTCGCGGACGGCTTCGCCGCAGGTGACGTCGACGCCCTCGTACGCCATGCGGGCGAGCTCAGGAGCGCGGGCGCCGACGCATTCGTCCTGGGCTTCCTCGACGAGACGGGCGGCCCCGATCTCGCCGCGGTGGAGGCCGTGGTCGGCGCGCTCGACGGCTGCCGCTGGACGTTCCACCGGGCCATCGACCGGACCCCTGACCGCGACGCCCTGCGCAAGCAGCTCGCGGACCTGCCCGGCCTCGACACCTACCTCACCGCGGGCGCGGCGACGGGCGTCGACGACGGCCTCGCCACGCTGCTCGCCGAGGCGGCACGGTCCGGTGAACAGGGTTACGAGCAGCAGATCCTGGTGGGCGGCGGCCTGCGCCTCGACCACCTCCCGCGGCTCAAGGCGGCGGGCGTCGACGCGTTCCACATCGGCGGGGCGTCGCGCCCGGACGGCTGGTCGGCGCCGGTGTCCGCCGCGGCCGTCGCCCGGTGGCGGGCAGCGGTGGACGCCTGATCGTTCCGCGCGCGGGACGCGATACAACTGGGCGGACAAGGAGGGGACTTCATGCCGACACCAGAAGATCAGAAGCGTCCCGCGGAGCGGGTACTCGCGGCCGGGGCACTGCCCGTCGCCGCGACGCTGCTCACCGGGACGGTGGCGCTCTACATCACACTCGTCGCGTTCGGGAACATCACCGACTTCGACACCAACCAGCAGTTCGTACGCCATGTCCTGGCGATGGACACCACCTTCAAGGACGACGACCTGATGTGGCGCGCGGTGGGATCCACCGCGCTGCAGGACACCGCGTACGTCGGGATCATCGTCTGGGAGACCCTGGCCGCGCTGATTCTCCTCGCGGCCACAGCCCTGTGGGCCGGGGCCCTGCGCCGCCCCCAGGGGCTGCGCAGGGCCCGACGCGCGGGCACGATCGGCCTGTCGATGGTCCTCGTCCTGTTCGGGGCGGGCTTCATCGGGATCGGCGGCGAATGGTTCGCCATGTGGCAGTCGGAGGACTGGAACGGCCTGGACGCGGCCACCCGCGTCGTGACGCTCGCGGGCATCGTGCTCGTGGTCACGCACCTGCCGTCCGGCTCCAAGGAGCCTGCCTAGGCGGCGAGTTGCTCCGGCAGCTCTGCGGCATGCACGACGGTGAGCCCCGAGACGGCACGGGTCAGGGCGACGTACAGCCGCCGCAGACCGGTCCGCTCGTCGGGCTCGCCGTCGACGACGGCGGCGGGCTCGTCGAGGACCACGTAGTCGTACTCGAGTCCCTTGGCGAGGGAGGCGGGCACGAGCGTGAGCCGGGTGTCGGGGGTGGTCTCCTCGCCGGGCGAGAGGTACGTCATCCCGGCGGCGCCGAGTGCTTCGGCGAGCGCGGGGACGCGGGCGTCGGCGGCGATGAGCCCGATGGAACCCTCCTGCCGCAGCGACTCGACGCAGGCTTCCAGGGATGCGGTGTCGAGGTCCTGTACATGCCGCACCACGAGCGAACCGGCCGACTCACGAACGGACTTCACCTCGGCGAGGCCTGGCGCGATGGAGGGAAGCAGCCGGGAGGCGAACGCGATGACCTCCCTGGGCACACGGAACCCCGCGGTGAGCTCCTCCACGATGGCGTGGCCCTTCCCCAGGTGGTGCAGGGCCTGCTCCCAACTCCGGGTGGCCCAGGGGGTGGTGCCCTGGGCGAGGTCGCCGAGGACCGTGGCGGACCCGGTGGTGCAGCGCCTCCCGACGGCGCGGTACTGCATGGGGGAGAGGTCCTGCGCCTCGTCAAGAACGACATGCCCGAGTGAATGAGTCCGGGCAACGAGATCGCTCGCCTCATCGATCAACACGGCATCGGCGGCAGACCACTTGGCGGCCTTGAGGCTCCGGGCGGGCTTGGCCCAGAGGATCAGCTTCTGCTCATCGGGATCGAGAATCCCGTCGGCATGCACGGCGAGGAACTCGGGGTCGGAGAGGAGCCGCAGCACGAGCTTGGCGGGATCGACGGGCGGCCACACGGCCTTGACGGCTGCCTTCACGGCGGAATTACGGGCGACGGCGTCCTGTACGCGGTCGTCGGGGGCTTCACCGGCCTGCTCCATCCGGACGAGCACAGCGTGCGCGATGCGCTGAGGCAGGGCGGCGCGGGCAGCACCGTACCGAATGTCGCGGGCGAGCAACTCTCCGACGATCTCCTCCAGTTCGTACGCGGGAACGCGCCAGCGGCGGGACCCGCGCACCACGACGACGGGCTCCTCGGGCATGCGCACATGCGACCGCAGGGCTTTCCTCAACACTTCGGCCATGCGGGCATCGCCCTTGACGACGGCAGCGGCGGCGTCGTCCGTGCCCCGCACCTCCACATGGGCGACGAGGTCGCCGACGGTGGCCTGCTTGACCTCCAACTCGCCGAGGGCGGGCAGGACTTGCTCGATGTAGTGGAGGAAGGACTTGTTGGGCCCGATGACAAGCGTCCCGGTCCGGGCGAGGCGCTCGCGGTGGGCGTAGAGGAGATAGGCGACGCGGTGCAGACCGACGGCGGTCTTCCCGGTGCCCGGCCCGCCCTGCACGCAGACGGACCCCCCGAGATCACTCCTGACGATCTCGTCCTGCTCGGGCTGGATGGTGGCGACGATGTCGCGCATGGGGCCGACGCGGGGCCGCTCGATCTCCTGCTGGAGCAGCTTGCTGGTCCGCTCGACCTCGTCGGCGTCGCTGAGGTGCTCGTCCTCGTACGCGGTGAGGTCGCCGCCGGTGTATCCGAACCGCCGCCGCAGGGCGATGTCCATCGGCGTCTTCTTGGAGGCGCGGTAGAAGGGCTGCGAGACGGGAGCGCGCCAGTCGATGACCATGGGGTCGCCGTCGGCGTCGTGGACGTGCCGCCGCCCGATGTAGAACCGCTCGCCCTCGGCGCCTTCCGCCTGGTCGGCGCCGGGGGCGTGGAGGTAGTCGAGGCGCCCGAAGAAGAGGGGTGTGTGCGAGAGATCGGCGAGGGACTTGATGCGGTCGTCGATCTGGCTCTGGAGGACGGCGGCGTTGACCCAGTTCGCGGTGACGTCGCGGATGTCGAGCGCTTCGGCGTCCTCGCGCATGGCTCGGAGGGCCGAGCGGGATGCGGCGAGGTGGGTGCGTTCGCGGGAGAGGGGGTCTTGGTGGGCCTGCACGGGGTGCCTCCGGCGGGGGTGCGGGATCTGGGGCTGGCCGGTTGCCGACCGGTCAGCGGCCGCGTTCCACGCGGGCAGACGGAGCAGTTTATGCACTGCTGCGTGGCGCGGCCACTGATTTCCTCCCGGGGGCGGGCCTTTCCCACCCGCCCGGCACCCCGTATCCGCCCCTTGCCGAACAGGCCTCTCCCGCCCGCCCGATTGACCGGCGGTGTCAGGGGGTGGGTGGAGGATCTACCGCGGGGGCCGGAGCGGCGGCCCCCAGAGCTCACCCCGGAGATCCACTAGGGTCGCCGCGTGAAGGAACTCAGCGTCAGCACTTCGTCACCCCGCGTCAAACTCGCCCTCGCGCTGCTGCTGTTCTCCCTCGCCGCCCTGGCCACCCTCTGCGTAGCCCAACGCATCCCCATGGCCGACACCCTCGTCTACCGGGCCGAAGGCGCCGCCGTCGTCAACGGCAGCGATCTCTACGGGTTCACCGTCACCGAGTGGGAGCTCCCGGCCACGTACCCACCCTTCGCCGCCATCCTCTTCGTACCCACCACCTGGCTCCCCCTCCCCGCCCTCAAGCTCGCCTTCGTCGCCGGCAACGTCGCCCTCCTCGGGCTTCTCGTCCATCTCTCCTGCCGTCTCGCCGGCACTCCCACCCGCCCTGCGGCCCTCCTTGCCGGCACAGCGGCAGCGCTCTGGCTGGAGCCCGTCTTTCAGACCCTCCTCTTCGGGCAGATCAATCTCGCCCTCGCCTGCCTCATCCTCTGGGACCTCACCAGACCCCCCGGCGCCGTCGGCAAGGGCTTCGCGATCGGTATCGCCGCCGGGATCAAGCTCACCCCCGCGGTCTTCATCGCGTACCTCTTCCTCACCAGGCGCGTACGCGAAGGGCTCACCGCCACCGCCGCCCTCACCGGCACCCTCGCGCTCGGCGCGCTGACCCTCCCCGCCGCCAGCGTCGACTTCTGGACGCAACGGATCTTCGAGACGGGCCGCGTCGGCAAGGCGTGGATCGTCGACAACCAGTCGCTCCAGGGGCTCGTCGCCCGCCTGGCCCACGACCCGCACCCGGGGCCCCTCTGGGCCGTCCCCGCAGCCCTCGTCGCCGCCGCCGGCCTATGGCTGGCGAGCCGCCGCACCACCAGCGAACCCCGTGGCGTCCTCCTCACCGCCGCCACCGCGCTCCTGGTCTCGCCCATCAGCTGGTCCCACCACTGGATCTGGTGCGTCCCGCTCCTGGCCCTGCTCATGGCGGAGGGCCGCCCCCGCCTGACCGTGGCGGTGGCGACCCTCTTCACGGCCCGCACCCTGTGGCTGATCCCGCACCAGGGCGACCTGGACCTTCGACTACCTCACTGGCAACAGCCGCTGGCCGCGCCCTACCCCCTGCTGGCCCTGGCGCTGGCCCTGGCCGCCGCCCTCAGCTGTCCGTCAGCAACTCGTCCGCATCCACGATCCGATACGCGTACCCCTGCTCCGCGAGGAACCGCTGCCGGTGCGCCGCGAAGTCCTGGTCGATGGTGTCCCGGGCCACGACGGAGTAGAAGCGGGCCTCATGGCCGTCGGCCTTCGGACGCAGCACACGACCGAGCCGCTGAGCCTCCTCCTGCCGGGAGCCGAACGTCCCCGACACCTGGATCGCGACCGTAGCCTCGGGCAGGTCGATCGAGAAGTTCGCGACCTTCGAGACGACGAGAACGGAGATCTCACCCTCCCGGAACGCCCCGAACAGCTTCTCGCGCTGCGCGTTCGTCGTCTCGCCCTTGATGACCGGCGCGTCCAAGTGCTCGCCCAGCTCGTCCAGTTGGTCGATGTACTGGCCGATGACGAGAGTCTGCTCGCCCGCGTGCTTGCGCACCAGCGCCTCCGTCACCTTCCGCTTCGTGGCGGTGGTGGCGCAGAAGCGGTACTTCTCCTCGGCCTCGGCCGTCGCGTACGCGAGGCGCTCCGAGTCCGTCAGATTGACCCGCACCTCGACACAGTCCGCGGGCGCGATGTACCCCTGCGCCTCGATCTCCTTCCACGGAGCGTCGAACCGCTTGGGCCCGATCAGCGAGAAGACGTCCGACTCGCGGCCGTCCTCACGGACCAGCGTGGCCGTCAGGCCCAGGCGCCGCCGCGCCTGGAGGTCGGCGGTGAACTTGAAGACGGGTGCGGGCAGCAGGTGCACCTCGTCGTAGATCACCAGACCCCAGTCACGGGAGTCGAACAGCTCGAGGTGCGGGTACACACCCTTCCGCTTCGTCGTCAGGACTTGGTACGTCGCGATCGTGACCGGACGGATCTCCTTGCGGGTCCCGCTGTACTCACCGATCTCCTCCTCGGTCAACGAGGTCCGCTTGATCAGCTCGCTCTTCCACTGCCGCGCGGAGACCGTGTTGGTCACCAGGATCAGCGTCGTCGCCTTGGCCTCGGCCATGGCGCCGGCCCCGACCAGCGTCTTGCCCGCACCACAGGGCAGCACGACCACACCGCTGCCGCCGTGCCAGAACCCCTCGACCGCCTGCTTCTGATACGGCCGCAGCGCCCACCCGTCCTCCGCGAGCTCGATCCGGTGCGCCTCGCCGTCGACGTACCCGGCGAGGTCCTCGGCGGGCCAGCCCAGCTTGAGGAGGGTCTGCTTGATCTGCCCGCGCTCGGAGGGATGGACGGCGACGGTGTCCGCGTCCACCCGCTCCCCGACGAGCGGCTGCACCTTCTTCGAACGGAGGATCTCTTCCAGGACCGGCCGGTCGGTGGTCGTCAGGATCAGGCCGTGCGTGGGGTGCTTCGAGAGGGTGAGCCGTCCGTAGCGCGCCATCGTCTCGGCGATGTCCACGAGGAGCGCGTGCGGCACGGGGTAGCGCGAGAACTCCACAAGCGCGTCCACGACCTGCTCGGCGTCATGCCCCGCGGCACGGGCGTTCCACAGGCCGAGCGGCGTCACGCGGTAGGTGTGGATGTGCTCGGGAGCACGCTCCAGCTCCGCGAAGGGCGCGATGACGCGGCGGCAGGCCTCGGCCTGCTCGTGGTCGACCTCGAGCAGGAGAGTCTTGTCAGACTGGACGATGAGGGGACCGTTCACGCGACGCCCTTTCAATAGGCCAAACGTCCAGTGTGCCGCATCGGGCCGGGTGAGAGGGGTGACGTCGGATACAGGGGCTTCGGGCGCCAGGCGGCTACCGGCACTCAGGTGCCGGACGTCTACCGGCACTCAGGTGCCGGCCGGCCCCGATGAGGACTCGGTTTCGCTCCGGCAGGGGTGTTTCCCAGGCTGTCGCCACGTGACACGGCGTGGCTGCGGGACTTTCCTGCAGTTCAGCCCGTCGGGAGGAGCCCTCTCACTCCGCCAGTTCCGCTACCCCCGTCACCCGGTGCAGGGGGTACGTCTTCACCTCGTCCGCCGTGTGGTCGTACGCCGTGACGAAACCGCCCTCCACCCGGATCGGGGCGATCACGCGCTGGCTCGCGGAGCCCTCCGCGTTGACGTAGCCGATCCACAGCGCCTCGCCGGTCAGGACCGCGGCCTGCATCGTGGCCAGGGTCTCCGAAGCCGTCGTGCGCGGCAGCGCGTCGCCCGCGTCCGGGGTCGCCTTGCGGGGCGCGGTCGAGGCCAGGTCGCCTGCGCGGATGGCGCGTACGGCCGCGCCGATCAGGGTGCTGTCGGCCAGCGGCGGGCCGTCGTGCACCGGCTCGGGCGCGGTGCGGGGCGGCGAGCGGTGGGCGTGCGCCCGCGTGATCAGTACGTCGCCCTCGGCGCTCTCCGCGGCGGGCGCGAAGCCCATCTGGCGCAGGCCTTCGAGGAGCGCCCCGGGGTCCGCCTGCGCGGCGAGCACGGTCGGCGCGAGGCGGCGCAGGCGCAGGCCCTGGGAGCGCTTGTCGGCGAGGATCTCGTTCAGGAGGGCCTCGTCGTCGCAGCGCACGTACGCGGATGCGGCGCCGATCCGCAGGTGGCCGTGTTTACGGGCGACGTCGTCGATGAGGTACGCCAGCGGCTGCGGCACCGGCGTACGGGAGTGCGCGGCCAGGAAGGCGTGCAGGTCGGAGGCGGACTTCCCGGCGTCGAGCGCGCGGCGTACGGAGCCGGGCGTGAACCGGTACACCGTCGCACCGCCCTTCGACTCGACGTCGGCGAGCACGGAGAGGGTCTCGGCCAGCGGACGATCCAGCGGGCCGGGGGCCACGGCCGTGAGGTCGGCCTGCAGCAGGACGTGGTCGAGCGGCTCGGGGAGCAGGGGTGCGAGGAGTCTGGCGGCTCGTGCGCCGGATGCGGCGAGTTCGGCGGGGGTGGGGTGGGCGGCGCCCGCTGCTGATCCCGCGGGGCCGCTCGCCGCCTCCTCGCTCTCGGAGCCGAGCAGGGCCCGTCCGTGCGCGGACAGGGCGCCGCGCCCGGTGACGCCGAGCAACTCGGCCTCGTTCAGGGTCCATTGGGCGATCCGGGCCCGCAGTTCCATGGGTGCGTTGCTGCCGGACGGAGCGCCGGACGAGACACCGCCCGCGGAGGCGCCGCCCCCTGCCGAGCCCCGCGGCGGTCGCTCCCACCGCAGGCGCGCCAGCATCGACTCCGGGGTCGGGCTCGCGCCGTCCGGCAGGGTGGTGAGGAGCGTGAGCACCCGGCGGCGGATCTCCGGCGCCGATGAGCGGTCCAGGTGCGGGCCGAGCGCCGACAGCGTGCGGTCCTTGCCGTCACGGCCGCCGATCAGGCCCGCCGTGCGGGTCGCCGTCAGCCAGGCCGTGGCGAGGACCGACCAGCGCTCGGCGGCGGGCAGTTCCTGCCAGTCGTCGTACGCGGGCGTCGCCGCGTACCGCTCGTCCGCCTCGCCGTCCGCGGCCACGAGGCCTGCCGCGTAGGCCAGTTCGACCCAGAAGGCCGCGACCGGCTCCGGGACGTCCAGGGCCACCGCGGTCCGTTTCAGGTCGCGCACGCTGAGGCCGCCCGCGCGCAGCACGGTGGGGCCGCCCTCGTCCCAGTCCTTCATGAGCTCCTCGACGGTGTCGAGCGCCATGTACGCCTGGCTCGCCGCCGCCGCGTCCACAGCCTGTGGACGGTGTTCGCGCAGCGGCTCGATGGCTGGAGGTGCGGGCTCCAGCACGCGGTGGGCGCGGCCCGCGCGGAGGTGGAGGGCGGCCTCGCGGGGGAGTACGACGGTGCCCGGTGACGTGGGGAGCAGGAGCCCCCGGTCGAGGAGCCAGCGCAGGTGGCGTGCCGGATCGGCGGTCACCTGGCCGTAGGGCGGCCCCCAGACGAGCCGCGAGAGCACCTCGACGGACTCGGCGGGGGCTTCGTCGAGGAGGGCGGACATGCGGGTGCGGTCCGTGAAGAGCTCGGTGAGCGAGCGGACGGCGGAAACGGCATCGTGCGTCGAGGGCAGCCCGGCCGCCGCCACGATGTCCTGCATCCGGTTGGGCGACATGCCCGCGGTGGCCTCGGCGACGGTGGGGCCGAGGCCGGTGGGTGAGGGGTACTGGGGGGCGGGGGCGAGGAGTTCGCGTGCGGTGCGGACCAGGCGGAGGCGGTTGTCGGGGCCCCAGATGAGGGCTTGGGAGCGGAGGGTGGCGAGAGCGTGGGTCAGCGCCGTCTCGACGGCGCCGCTCCCTGTGCCTTCTGCGCTCGCTGCGCCTTCTGTGCCTGCTGTGCCTCCCTCGTCCCCGGCGACGAGGGAGTGCAGTTCTTCGTACGTGGACGGTTCGGGGGCCACGGCGAGCGCCTCGGCGACCTGCTGGGCGAACCGGTCGAGCCGCTCCAGGGCGCGGACGACGGAGGCGCGGGTGGCGGCGCGGGTGGCGAGCTGGGTGAGGTCGTTCGGGACCGGCGTGAGGAGGTCGGGGCGGGCACGGAGCAGCGCGCCGAGGGACGCGTCGTCACGGGACCGGAGTGCCTCGGCGAGGGACCGGGGCGTGTCCGCTGGGCGCTGGGGCTGCTCGTCGGTGCTCATCAGGGCCACGGTAGCGGGTTGGGGCGCGAGGCTGGGCGTTCCTGCCGTCTGCGGGTGCGGGGCCGCGCCGCGGCGGCCACGGGGTTGCTTCGACTCCGGAGCCCCGGAGCCTCCGCGAGCCGTGCTCCGGGCGGACATACCGGCACGTCCCCTCGCGTGCGCTCCCGTCTGCGTCTGCGGGTCCATGAGGGCGCCAGTACACGAAGCGCGCACCCCTGCTCGTCTGTTCTCCTGCCCATCCCTTGTCACCGCGGGGCAATCGGGTGGGTGGGTGGGAAAGCTTGTTCGGCAGGACACTGTGGGGGGATCGAGGTACAGGCGTGGGGCGCCCCCGCCAGGAGAAGGTACCGTCGACCCACCGGGTACAACGGGCGGGTCGTCAAGGGGGCCGCCCCGGAGGGGACTTCGTGGGGATCGAGAGCGATCAGCTCGTCTTCGACTATCTGAGCCGCGTCGGCGACCTGGCTCAGCAGCGCCAACTGCCCTCAGGCACCCGCATGCGCCTCGTCTCCGAGCTGCGGAACCAGATCGACCGGAGCAGGGCGAAGTCCGCGGCCGACAACCCGGCCGCGATACGCCGCATCCTGGATCGCCTCGGCACCCCCGAGGAGCTCGTCGAAGCCGCCGCCTCCGGCGACGCACCGGAGACAACAGCCACACCCCGCCCCGCCGTTCCCACCCAGCGCACCTCCGAGCCGAAGGAACGGCCCAAGCGGCTGCGCCGCGTCGTTCCGCGGCCCCGGCCCCCGGCGGAGGAACCAGAGCCGCCCCAGGACGACCGGCCCTCCCCGCCGCACCTCGCCGGCACGGACGAGCTCGGCCCCAGCGGCTCAGAGCCCGACTGGTGGCGCGTGGACAGCAGCCCCTTCGGCCTCGCCGACACCGTGCCGGGCTTCACCGGCGGCGTAGAGATCCCCGAAATCCTCAAGCCCCCGCCCAAGAAGCGCCCGGTGGACGAAGAGGAAGAGGAGGAGGGAGAGGAGGACGAAGAGGAGGGCGACGAGGGCGACTTTGGTGGGCTTGAAGACGAGGAGGCCACCTCCCCGCGCCGCCGCCGCTTCCTGCGGCCCGCAGCCACCGCCCCCCGCTTCACCAACCCTCTCCTCCTGCTCGCCGCCGCCCTCCTCACCGTCGGCGCCATCCTCGGCAACTGGCTTGCCCTGGGCGGCGGCTGGCTTCTCGCGTACGCCTCGCGCAGGCTCAGCCGTGCCGAGGCGAAGTGGGCCGTCATCGGGCTGCCGGGGCTTTCCGTGGCGGGCGGGGTCACCTGGCTGTGGGGGCGCAGCGAAGGCCGCTGGGGCGATCACATCGTCGACGGCCACATGAGCGACGCGATGGCCGAGACCTGGCCGTGGGTGGTGCGCGGCGCAGCCGTCGCCTCCGCGCTCTACCTCCTGTGGAGATCGCAGCGGCAACGGCTTTGAACGGCCCGCGAACCGCTACTTCGCCGTCAGCGACCTCTGCATCTCGTCCAGGATCTTGTTCGCCGCCGTGTAGCCGATTCCCTGGATCCACAGCTCGTCGTCGACGGTGTGAACGTTGCCCTTCTTCACCGCGTCCATGTTCTTCCACAGGCTGCTGCCGACGGTCTGCGACTGCTTGGCCTTCTTCGGATCGCCGTACGTGGACCGGAAGATCACGTCCGCGTCCGCGAGGTCGATCTTCTCGGGCGACACGTCGTACGAGAAGCCGTCCTTGGCCTTGGCTGCGATGGCGGGGCGGCCCAGACCCACGTCCTTGAGGAGCGTGGCGATGTACGTCTGCTCGCCGTAGATGCGAATGTCCGCACCCTCCACGAAGCGGACGATGTTGACCTCCGTCGCCTTGGCCTTCTCCGGGCCGCCGATGGCAGTCGTGACCTTCTCGGCGTGGGCGTCGTAGTCGGAGACGATCTTCTTCGCCTCGGGCTTCTTGCCGAGGGCGTCCGCGTGCACCTGGAAGTTCTCCTTCCAGGGATGTCCCGTGTTCTCCGTCATCACCGTCGGCGCGATCTTCTTGAGCTGGTCGTACTTCGCGCCGTGCCGGATCTTGCTGGTGAGGATGACGTCCGGGTCGAGGGCCGCGATGGCCTCCATGTTCGGGTTCAGCATCTCGCCGACGTCCTTGATGCCGCTGACCTCGGCCTTGGGCAGGTAGCTCGGGAAGCCCGACGACGCGTCGACGTGCGTGGAACCGACCGGCTTCACGCCCAGCGTGATCGCGGAGTCCAGCTCGGCCGTGTCGAGGACGACGACCCGCTCGGGAGAGACGGGGACCTGCACGTCGCCCATGGCGGTCTTGACCACGTGCGTCTTGCCCGAGGCGGCGGAGTCGTCGTCGGAGTCCGACGAGCCGCAGGCGGAGAGCGCGAGCGCGCCGCTGAGGGCGAGGGCCCCGGCGGTGAGGACGCGGCGGCGGTTCGCGGGGGAGATGGACTTGGCGGTCATGGCTTCTGGGCCACCTTTCGGTCGGACGAGGATCGCGGGTGCGGCTTGGGGGCCCACGGAGCCCCGGGGACCACGAGGGGTGATCCGGTCACCGGATCCGGCACCACCACGCACTCCAGGCCGAAGACCTCTCGAACGAGTTCTTCGGTGACGACATCGGCCGGCGCCCCCTCGGCGACGATCCGGCCCGTCTTCATGGCGACGAGGTGGTCCGCGTACCGGGCGGCCTGGTTGAGGTCGTGCAGCACCACGACCACGGTCCGGCCGCGCTCACCGTCCCGGGTGTCGGCGGCCAACTGCCGTACCAGGTCGAGGACTTCCACCTGGTGCGAGATGTCGAGATACGTAGTCGGCTCGTCCAGGAGCAGGATGTCCGTCTCCTGGGCGATGGCCATCGCGATCCACACCCGCTGGCGCTGACCGCCCGACAGCTCGTCCACGGACCGCTCGGCGAGCGCGGCGACGTCGGTACGTTCCATCGCCTCCGTCACGGCACGCTCGTCCTCGTCGGACCACTGCTGCCACCAGTGCTGATGCGGCTGGCGTCCGCGCGCGACGAGGTCGGCGACGGTGATCGCCTCGGGGGCGACCGGTGTCTGCGGCAGCAGTCCGATCTGCTGGGCGATCTTCTTGGTCGGCAGCTTGGCGAGCGCCTCGCCGTCGAGCAGGACCGAGCCGCTCCTGGGCTTGAGGAGGCGGCCGAGCGCGCGCAGCGTGGTCGACTTCCCGCAGGCGTTGGGGCCGACGATGACCGTGACCTCGCCGTCGGGGACCGCGAGTTCGAGCTCGTGCACGACTTCGCGGTCCTCGTAGGCGAGGGTCAGCTCGCGGGCGCTGAGGCGGGCGGCGGTCACGAGGTGCCTCCATTGCGGACGGAACGGCTGCGGATGATCAGCCAGATCAGGTACGGGGCCCCGACGGCCGCCGTGAGGACTCCGACCGGCAGCTCGGTCGGCGAGAAGAGCCGCCTGGCGAGGAGGTCCGCGAGGACCACGATCACCGCGCCGAGCAGCGCCGAGCAGAGCAGCGGGATCTGCGCGGTGCGGGTGAGGCGGCGGGCGATCTGCGGGGCGAGCAGCGCCACGAAGTCGACGGGCCCCGCGGCGCCGGTCGCCAAGGACGCGAGGACGACGCCGAGCAGGACGAGACCGAGGCGTACGTGCCCCAGGCGCACCCCGAGCGCGGTCGCCGTGTCGTCGTCCATGGTCACCGAGCGCTGGGCGCGGGCGGCCCAGAACACGAACGGCAGCAGGACGAGCAGCGTCCAGGCCAGCGGCGTGGCCTCGGCCCAGCCGCGGCCGTTGAGCGAGCCCGTCATCCAGATCTGGGCCTGCTGGGCGACGAGATAGTCGCCCTTGGTCATGAAGAGCGTGGTGATGGAGCGCAGGGCGATCGCGAAGCCGATGCCGATGAGCACGAAGCGGGTGGCGTGCAGGCCGCCGCGCCAGGCGAAGACGTACACGAGAGCGGCGGCGGCGATGCCGCCGAGCACGGAGAGGTAGGGCAGGACGGTCGCCGATGTGACCCCGAGGGTCATCGCTCCCACCGTCAGCGCGCTCGCGCCCTGGCTGATGCCGATGATGTCGGGACTGGCCAGGGGGTTGCGGGCGACGGTCTGGATGAGCCCGCCCGCGACGCCGAAGGCGGCGCCGACGAGGAGGCCGACGACCATGCGGGGTTCGCGCAGCGTTCCCACGACCAGTTCGTCCGGGGACGGCTGCCCGAAGACGACCTTCAGGGCCTGGGTGGGGTGCACGAAGGACTCGCCCACGCAGAGGTACGCGAGACAGCTCGCCGCCAGGAGCAGGGTGAGGAGGACTGCGGCCAGGGCTGCACGCCGGTGGAGCAGGAAGGCGGCATTCCCGAACCGCACCACTGCGTACCCGGCGGGTCGGATGCGGGTAATCGGGTGGGTGGGCGGGAGAGATCCGCCGCGCAGCGGCGGTTCAGAAGCAACGGACATCACGCAGCAACCGCCTTCCGGCGCACCAGAGTCACAAGGAACGGCACCCCGATCAGCGCGGTCATCACCCCGGCAGGCACCTCACTCGGCGGGAAGATCACGCGTCCCACCGTGTCGGAGACGAGGAGCATCACCGGGCCCAGGACCGCGGCCATCGGCAGCACCCAGCGGTGCCCGCTGCCCACGATCGCGCGAGCGATGTGCGGGACAGCGAGGCCGATGAAGGCGATGGGCCCGGCAGCCGCCACGCCCGCGCCGGTGAGCACGGTCGCCCCCAGCCCTCCGACGATCCGCACGGTCGCGACCCTCTGCCCGAGCCCCTTGGCCACGTCCTCGCCGAGGGCGAGCGCGTCGAGCCCGCGCGCCACGGACAGTACGAGCACGAGCCCGACGAGCAGGAACGGCCAGATCTGGCCGACGATCTCCGAGTCGCGTCCGGAGAGCGAGCCCACCTGCCAGAAGCGGAACTCGTCCAGGGCCGAGGCCTTGGTGGTGAGGATCCCGGTGGTCACGGAGACCAGCAGCGCGTTGATCGCGGCGCCGCCGAGCGCGAGCTTCACGGGGGTGGCACCGCCCCGTCCGCTCGCCGCGATCGCGTACACCGCGACGGACGCGAGGCCCGCGCCGACGAAGGCGTACCAGACGTATCCGGTCAGCGAGTGCACGCCCGCGAAGGCGATCGCCATGACCACGCCCACCGACGCGCCCTGGCTGACGCCGAGGATGCCGGGGTCGGCGATGGGGTTGCGGGTGATGCCCTGCAGGACCGTGCCGGCCAGCGCGAGCGCGGCGCCGACCATCAGGCCGATGAGCGTGCGCGGCACCCGCATCTCGCGGATGACCTCGGCGGCGTTGCTGTGCCCGCCGTGCAGCAGGGCGTCGATGACGGCGGACGGCGCGATCGCACGGGCGCCGACGGAGAGGCTGAGCAGGACCGCGAGCAACAGGGCCAGGACGGCCGCCGTCATCGCGACAGCGCGTCTGGCTGGCACACGCATCGGCTGAGCTCGTTTCGGAGGAGTCGGCAAGACAGAAGTACGTCAGAGGTAAGGCTTGGCTAAGTCTACGGGTGTGATCCGGCCATCGTTCCTGGGCGTCGGCCTCTGCACAATGGCCCCATGACCTCACGCGCTCTGACGGTCGGCTTCGACCTCGACATGACCCTGATCGACTCCCGGCCCGGCATCAAGCAGGCCTTTCTGGCCCTGTCCGCCGAGACCGGCACGTACATAGACGCCGACCTCGCGATCTCCCGCCTCGGCCCGCCGCTGGAGCAGGAGCTGCGCCACTGGTTCCCCGAAGAGCGGATCCAGGAGATGGGTGACCGCTACCGTGAGATCTATCCCACATACGCCATCGCCCCCTCCCTCGCGATGCCCGGCGCCCCCGAGGCGGTCGCCGCCGTGCGCTCCCACGGCGGCCGGGCGATCGTGGTGACCGCCAAGCACGAGCCGAACGCGAAGCTCCACCTGGCGCACCTCGGCATCGAGGCGGACGCGGTGATCGGCTGGCTGTGGGCCGAGGCGAAGGCCGAGGCGCTGATCGAACACGACGCGGCGGTGTACGTCGGTGACCACACCGGTGATGTACGCGGCGCGCGTACGGCGGACGCGCTCTCCGTGGCGGTGGCGACCGGGCCGTGCGACGCAGCGGAACTGCGCGCGGCGGGCGCGGATGTCGTGCTCACCGACCTGACGGAGTTCCCCGCCTGGCTCGACGCCCACGTCGCGGGCGCCGCCGCTAAGTAGCCGCGGATTTGGCCTCCCGGCGCTGCACGGCGATACCGCGCAGCACTCCCGCCACGGCGATGAGGAACCCGACGCCCATCAGCATGCACACCGCGTAGGCGATGGACGGGAAGGGGTCGGTGCCGAGGAACAGTGGGGCCACCGTGACCAGAGTGGCCACGGCTCCGACGAAGAAGACGATTGCTCCGGTCCGGACCAGGCCATCGCCCGGTCCGGCGGAATTCGCTTGGGTTTTGTCACGCACCCGACCAGGGTAGTTCCCAGCGCGAAGGAAGAATCCGGGGACGTCTTGTCACCGGCCCCCGGACCAATAGTCTTGGTTCCGGCGGGTCGGGCGACCCGCTGTAGTGCTATCCAGAGCCGTTTTCCGCGGCATAGACGCGTACGACGACGAGTACGAGGACGAGGACTTCAGGTGCCTACCGGCAAGGTCAAGTGGTTCAACAGCGAGAAGGGCTTCGGCTTCCTCTCCCGCGATGACGGCGGCGACGTCTTCGTGCACTCCTCCGTACTGCCCGCAGGTGTCGACACACTCAAGCCCGGCCAGCGCGTCGAGTTCGGCGTCGTCGCGGGCCAGCGCGGTGACCAGGCCCTTTCGGTGACGATCCTCGACCCGACGCCGTCCGTCGCGGCGGCCCAGCGGCGCAAGCCCGATGAACTGGCGTCCATCGTCCAGGACTTGACGACGCTCCTGGAGAACATCACGCCGATGCTGGAGAAGGGCCGCTACCCCGACCGGGCGTCGGGCGCCAAGATCGCGGGCCTGCTGCGGGCCGTCGCCGACCAACTGGACGTGTAGTTCTCAGGCGTAGGTGAGCGCTGTGGGCGCGAGGGGCGGTACGAGCCCCTCCGCCGCGGCGCGCGTCAGGAGTCCGCGGATCGCCGCGTAGCCGTTCTCGCCCAGATCGGCCGTGAACTCGTTGACGTACAGGCCGATGTGCTGGTCGGCGACGGCCGGATCCATCTCCTGCGCGTGCTCCTGGACGTAGGGGCGCGAGGCCTCCGGGTCGTCCCAGGCCATCCGCACCGAGGTGCGGACCGCGTCCGCGAGCTGCAGCAGACGCTCTTCGCCCAGTGACCGCTTGGCGATGATCGCGCCCAGCGGGATGGGCAGACCGGTGGTCCGCTCCCAGTGCTCGCCCATGTCGGCGAGGCAGTGGAGCCCGTAGTTCTGATAGGTGAAGCGCGCCTCGTGGATGACGAGCCCCGCGTCGACCTTGCCGTCCCGCACCGCGGGCATGATCTGGTCGAAGGGCAGCACCACGATCTCGCCCACGCCGTCGGCCAGGGTGTCGGCGGCCCAGAGCCGGAACAGCAGGTAGGCCGTCGACTTCTCGCTCGGCACCGCCACCGTCTTCCCCGTGAGGTCGACCCCTGCCTCCCGGGTGAGGACGAGCGGCCCGCAGCCACGCCCGAGGGCGCCGCCGCACGGCAGCAGCGCGTACTCGTCGAGGACGTAGGGCAGGACGGCGTACGACACCTTCAGTACGTCGAACTCGCCGCGCTCGGCCATGCCGTTGGTGATGTCGATGTCCGCGAACGTGACGTCGAGCGCGGGCGCGCCGGGCACCCGGCCGTGGGCCCAGGCGTCGAAGACGAACGTGTCGTTCGGGCAGGGGGAGTAAGCGATCTGCAGGGCGTTGGCGTCCTGCGCGGGCGATTCAGTCATGCCTGTTCCAACTCTCCAGTACGGGCGCGAATTTCCCGAACGCGTCCCCCAGCGCGCCGAGCGCCTCGCCGATCCGCCAGGCTCCGCGGTCGCGGGGCCCGACGGCGTTGGAGACCGCGCGTATCTCCAGGACGGGCAGCGCGTACGCGGCGGCGGCCTCGGCCACGCCGAATCCCTCCATCGCCTCCGCGAGGGCCCGCGGATGGCGTCGCCGCAGCTCGGCGGCGCGCTCGGCGGAGCCGGTCACGGTGGAGACGGTCAGGACGGTGCCGGTCAGAGCGCCGCAGGCGGCTGCCAGGTCCCGTACGAGTGACGGGGGCGGGCGGTGGGTGACGGCGCCGAACCCGAGTTCGGTGACGGGCAGGAAGCCGTCGGGCGTCTCGGCGCCCAGGTCGGCCGCGGTGATCTCGTCGGCCAGGATGAGGGAGCCGATGGGCGCGTCGGGCCGGAAGCCGCCGCCGATGCCCGCGGAGATCACCAGGTCGTACGGGCCGCGCGCGAGGGCGGCCGCGGTGTGCGCCCCGGCCGCCGCGGGCCCGACGCCGACCGCGACGGCGTCGGCGTACGGAGGCAGCGATGCGGCCACCGCGTCCCGTTCGGCGGGGACGGCGGTGGCCACCAGGACACGCAGGGGGGTCAGGCGTCCTTCTTGAGCTTGAACGACCACAGGCCGGTCGCCTTGGCGGTGGAGCCCTTGCCGCCTTCGAGCAGGCTGACGGTGGTGGAGTTCGTGCCGCCGCCGTACTGCTGGTTGAAGAAGACGCTGCCGGGGATGACGACGTACGTCTTCTTGCTGGCCTCGGTGAGCGGCTGACCGTTCATCAGGAGCGTCCAGCCCTTCTCGGCCACCTCGGGGTCGACGCCGAAGCGGACCTTCTCGTCGGGGTCGACCTTGATGGACTTGACGTCCGTGTCCTTGAGGCAGCCCTGGAGCTGGGACTGCTTGAGCTCCTCGCCGTCGTTGTAGCAGGAGGCCTCGGAGTTCACCGAGTCGGTGCCGACCGTGACGGTGGCGAGCGGCGTCGGCTTGTCGCAGGCCGACAGGACGAGGAGTCCGGCGGAGACAGCGCCAAGAGCGGCCACGGAGCGGCGACGGCGCGCCGAGCTGTGAACGAGTGCGGCTCCGCCGCGGAGCAGGGAGGTCATGGGCGAAGGCTATCGGGCACCCCGTGCCGTCTCGCCACGTGGGGGTCGCGGCGTGCCGCACGCGCCGTGCGGCGTGCGGGCCCGGAACTCTCGGCGTGCCCGGTCCTGGAAGCGCGGCTCGGTCCGTCGCGCCATGGGGTGCGGGCCGTTCGGCCATGGGGCGGACTGAAGCCGCCGGGCGCGGGCTCTTTTCGGCCATGGGCGCGGGTGCGGGGGCGGCGGCCAGGGCCTTGGGTCACGCCACCCGCGGGCGGCGCTTGCCGCCGTGCCGGGCGGCCGAGAGCAGGCCCCGCGCGGTCGAGAGCCAGCCGATGGCGATGATCCCCGCGGCCACCGAAAGACCCAGGGACCCGACCAGCGGCAGGGCCATGCCGATTCCGCCGCCCACCACCCAGGACACCTGGAGCAGGGTCTCCGAGCGGGCGAAGGCGGAGGTCCGCACCTCTTCGGGGACGTCCCGCTGGATCAGCGCGTCCAGGGACAACTTCGACATGGCCTGCGCGAAGCCCGCCACCGCGCCCAGGCAGGCGACGCCGATCGCCCCAAAGAACACCGCCGCGGTGATCGCCACTCCGAGGACGACGGCGACGACGGTCACGATGATGATTTCGGGCGCCCGTGATTTGAGCCCGGCACCGACGGCGGTGCCGAGCGCGTTCCCCACACCGGCCGCGACACCCACTATCCCCAGGGACACCGCGGCGCTCTGGCCGCCGAGCGGCTCCTCGCGCAGCAGGAAGGCGAGGAAGAAGATGAGGAATCCGGAGAGACAGCGCAGCGTCGCGTTCGCGGTGAGGGCGTGCGTGACGGCGGGCCCGACCGTACGCAGCCCCAGGCGCCGCTTCTTGGACGTGTCCGCAGCGGCCTCGGCGCGGGCGTGCAGGTGCAGATGTTCCTCGTCGGCCGCGAGCAGCGCCTTGTGCTCGCCCTTCGCGGAGTCGACCTTCGGCGGCAGCGAGAGGGAGAGGAACATCCCGACGATGAAGATCACGAAGGCGCCGTAGAGCGGCCAGCGCGGCCCGAGCGCCTGCAGCCCCGCGCCGACGGGAGCGGCGACACCGGTCGCGAGCAGCCCGCCGAGCGTGACCCTGGAGTTGGCTTTGACCAGGGAGAACCCCTTGGGCAGGAGTCTGGGCACCACGGCGCTGCGGACGACTCCGTACGCCTTGGACGCGACCAGGACGCCGAGCGCGGCGGGATAGAGCTCCAGGCTTCCCGTGATCACCGCCTCGGACAGGAGCAGGGCAAGCAGGGCGCGGGCGAGCATCGCGGCGGCCATGGCGTAGCGGCGGCCGTGCGGGAGGCGGTCCAGGAGGGGGCCGATGACGGGGGCGAGGAGAGTGAAGGGCGCCATCGTGATGGCGAGATAGAGGGCGACACGGCCACGGGCCTCGTCCGTCGGCACGGAGAAGAAGACGGTCGACGCGAGCGCGATGGTGATCATGACGTCGCCGGCGCCGTTCACGGCGTGCAGTTCGATGAGCTTGCCGAGCCCGGACTCGCCCGCGCCGTGCGCGTGCGTGGCCTTGCGGATGCCGCGTGCCGTGCCCGTGAAGGGCAGGTGCAGGGCACGGCCGACCCAGCGGGCGGCCCGGTTCAGCACCGGGCCCCGTCCGCTGACTCCGTGGGAGGACGACCTTGCGGAGGCCACCTCGCCATAGTGCCCCGTAAGGCGCGTAGTAGTGCGCATACGGTGCGGGGTGCTGCGGGGCAATCGGGTGGGCGGTCGGGAAAACCGCCGCGAAGCGGCATCAGACCGGGCCCGCGGCAGGGGGCGGGCACGCCGGTGTAGGCCCAGGGGCCAGGAGAAGGTAGCGTGCGTAGCGCGCCTGCGGCGGTTGTTCTTGGCCGCGCGCCTCTCGGTCATCCCGCAGAATGGATGATGTAGGTGCGCCCGAGGACGTTCGGGCGCGGACGTCGACGCGGCCCTCAGGTCCGCTCCGTCCGCACTCCCGCGTATGGGTGGCGCACTCGTGAGACGGCGTAGGAGAGAAGCGATACCTGTGAGCGCAGCGACAACGCGAAGCCGTACCCCGCGTACCCCGCGTACTCCCGACCGCCTGTGCGCCGAGGCGGTGGGACTGGCCCGGGACGCGGCCGAGGAGGCCGCCGCGCCCGGAGTGGTCGGCGAGCACGTCGAGGCTGTGGTCGAGGGCGACCGGGTTGTCACTCACCTGTTCGAGTGCAAGGACTTCGGCTACCGGGGCTGGCGCTGGGCCGTGACGGTGGCCCGCGCCTCGCGTGCCAAGGTCGTCACGCTCGACGAGACGGTGCTGTTGCCCGGCCCTGATGCCTTGCTGGCCCCCGAGTGGGTGCCGTGGAGCGAGCGGCTCCGTCCCGGTGACATGGGTCCGGGGGACCTGCTGCCGACCGATGCCGAGGACTTGCGCCTGGAGCCCGGCTACTCGGGCGAGGAGGAGCCGCCGCCGAACTCCGTCTTCTCGGAGGAGATGGCGGAGCTGGTCGATGCGGAGGACGCGGAAGTCACGGCTGGTTCGCCCGCCGAGCTGCCTGCCGTGCCCGCGCGCGGGTCGATCGCCGCGATCGCGGACGAGTTGGGCATGCGCAGGGCCCGTGTCCTCTCCCGGTACGGCCTGCACACGGCGGCCGACCGCTGGGAGGAGACGCACGGCGCGAAGACGGCGATGGCGCAGGCGGCGCCCGCGTCCTGCGTCAGCTGTGGCTTCCTCGCCCCGATCGGCGGATCCCTCGGCCAGGCGTTCGGGGTGTGCGCGAACGAGTTCGGCCCTGCGGACGGTCATGTGGTGTCCCTGGCGTACGGCTGTGGGGGCCACTCGGAGGCTGCCGTGATGCCTAAACCGTCGCGGCCCGCCGCGCCCGTCCTCGACGAGACCCGGGTGGATGTCCTCCCCCTGCGCCCCGCGCCCGACTCGGGCTCGGTACCGCTGGAGGGGGCGGCGGAGGAACTCGGCCACTCCTGAGCTGCCGCTGGGGGTGGCGGACCGGGGGTTGCCCCGCGGGGCGGGGCTGCGTCCCCTGCGGGTGGGGCTGACGGTCCTTCTCCGGCTCCGCCTCCGGGCCGCCGGGTTCCTTGCGCGGGTAGGTGACCACCGGCCCGCAGATGGCCTGCGTACGCCCAGCGCGAAGCGGCCACGTGGGAGTGGACCGCCCGCCGTGGGTGCCTCCGGACGCGATACCGTTCGCCCCGCGAACCAAGCGAGGGAGACGACACCGTGAGCAAGACCGTGCGGCCGGCGGCCGAGGGCACTGACCCGTTCGGCACGGCACGGCTCCGCCGGGGGGTTCTCGACGCCTGGGCGGCGAGTCCGGCCCGGTTCCGGGAGGACGCCAACGCGGAGGAGGACCTCGCACTCGGCGGCTACCGCGACCGGCTGATCGTCGAGCTCGCCCAGAACGCCGCCGACGCCGCGGCCCGTGCCGGCGCCCCGGGACGGCTCGCCCTCACCCTCCGGGACGGTGTCCTCGCCGCAGCCAACAAGGGTGCCCCTCTCGACGCCACCGGTGTCGAGTCCCTCTCCACCCTCCGCGCCTCCGCCAAGCGCGAGGAGCAGAACAACGGGGCCGTCGGGCGGTTCGGCGTCGGCTTCGCCGCCGTGCTCGCCGTCTCGGACGAGCCCGCCCTCGTCGGGCGTACCGGCGGCGTCCGCTGGTCCCTGAGCGAGGCCCGTGAACTCGCCGCCGACACCGCCCGGTTCAGCCCCGGCCTCGGGGATGAAATCCGTAGGCGCGACGGCCATGTGCCGTTGCTGCGGCTGCCCTTCGCCGCCGAGGGAACCGCCCCGGGCGGGTACGACACCGTCGTCATCCTGCCCCTGCGCGACGCCGCCGCCGAGGATCTCGTCGTACGGCTCCTCGACGGGATCGATGACGCTCTTCTCCTCGCCCTCCCCGGCCTCGAGGAAGTGACGGTCCAAGTCGGCGACCAAGCCACCCGCACCCTCCGCCGCACCGCCGAACCCGGCTACGTGGACGTATCCGACACCCGTGACGGCGACACCCGATGGCGCACCGTCGCCCGGCAAGGGCCCCTGGAGCCGGGGCTCCTCGCCGACCGGCCCGTCGAAGAGCGGTTGCGTCCCCACTGGTCCGTGACCTGGGCCGTGCCCACCGACCGCGAAGGCGCCCCGCGAGCACCCCGCAGCGCCCCCGTCCTGCACGCGCCCACCCCGAGCGACGAGCCGCTCGGCGTGCCCGCCCTGCTCATCGCCTCGTTCCCGCTCGACACCACCCGGCGGCACGCGGCGCCCGGACCCCTCACCGACTTCCTCGTGCAGCGCGCGGCCGACGCGTACGCCGAACTCCTCGCCGACTGGCGGCCCGTCGGCGAAGGCATCATCGGCCTCGTCCCCGGCCCGCTCGGCAAGAGCGAGCTCGACGGCGCCCTGCGCCAGGCCATCCTCGACCGGCTGCCCCGCACCGCCTTCCTGCCGCCCGCGGTGGAGGCCGTCCCCCAGGACGACCCCGACGTACCCGAGTGGCAGGTCCCCGTCGCGCTGCGGCCGCGTGACGCCGAGGTCGTGGAGGGCGCGGGCGCCGACACCGTACGCGTACTCGCCGACGTCCTGCCCAGCCTGCTGCCCGCGGGACTTGAGCGGCGGGCCGAGCTGCGCACCCTCGGTGTCGCCCGGGTCCCGCTGACGGAGGCCATCGACCGTCTCGCGGGTCTGGAGCGGGAGCCGGACTGGTGGCACCGGCTGTACGACGCCCTCGCCGGTGTCGATCCCGACCGCCTCACCGGGCTGCCCGTACCGCTGGCCGACGGGCGTACCACCATCGGGCCCCGCCAGGTCCTGCTCCCCGCCATCGGCGACGACAGCGACCCCGCCGCCCTCGTCCGCCTCGGCCTGAAGGTCGCGCACCCCGCCGCCGTGCATCCCCTCCTGGAGAAGCTCGGCGCCCTGCCCGCCACGCCCCGCGCCGTCCTGACGACCCCGCAGGTCCGTGCCGCCGTCGCCGCGTCCCTGGACGACGACACGTGGGACGAGGACGCCGTGGACGCCGAGGAGCTCGCGGACATCGTGCTCTCGCTCGTCCGCGAGGCGAACCTGGCGCCCGGCGACGAGCCCTGGCTCGGCGCGCTCGCCCTCCCCGATGAGGAGGGTGAGCTCGCTCCCGCAGGTGAACTCGTCCTTCCCGGCAGCCCTTTCGCCCAGGTCATGCGAGAGGACGAACTCGCCACGGTGGACGCCGAACTCGCCGAGCGCTGGGGCGAACAGCCCCTCGCCGCGTGCGGTGTCCTCGCGACCTTCGCGCTTGTCCGCGCCACCGACGTCGTACTCGACCCCGATGAACTGGAGCCGCGCGAGGGCGACTTCGCGGAGCCCGACGACGCGGGCCTTCTCGACGCGGTCGACGTGTGGTGCGAGGACACCCTCGACCGGTTGCCGGAGACTCCCGTCCCGCCGGTCGCCACCGAGATCATCGCCGTACGGGACCTGGATCTGGTCGACGAGGACCGCTGGCCGCAGGCCCTCGCGATGCTTTCGCGCCCGCCGCTGCGGGACGCGCTGACGCAGCCGCTGCGGATCCTGCTCCCGGACGGCACGACGGAGACGGTCCGTTCGTACACGGCGTGGTGGCTGCGCGGGAATCCGGTCCTCGGCGGCCGGCGGCCCGCCGGGCTGCGGGCCGCGGACGGTGACCCGCTGCTCGAAGGGCTCTACGACGCCGCCGACGCCTCCGGGTTCGACGACGAGCAGGTGTTGCGTGCCCTCGGCGTACGCACGTCTGTCGCCGCCCTTCTGGAGGAGCCCGGCGGCGCGGCCGAGCTGCTCGACCGGCTCGCGGACCCGGAGAGGACCGTTTCGGCGGCCCAACTGCACGCGCTGTACGGCGCACTGGCCGATCTGGACCCGGAGCAGGTGACGCTGCCGGACGAGGTGCGGGCCGTCGTGGACGGCGAGGTCGTGGTGGTCGACGTGGCGGACGCGGTCGTCGCCGACGCGCCTGATTTGTTGCCGCTGGCCGGAGGCGTGGCGCTGCTGCCCGTGGAGCCCCGCAAGGCGCGTGACCTGGCCGAGCTGTTCCAGGTACGGAGGCTGGGCGAGACGGTGGCGGTTGCCCCCTCGGGGGAGGGGGTGGAGCATCCCGTGCAGGACGCTGTGCGGGTCCTTCTCGGCCCCGGGACGCCGGAGACGTACGTCGAGTACGAGGAGCTGAACGCGGGCGGCGTCGAGCTGGACTGGCGCCGGACGCCTGATGGTGTCGTCCACGCGGCCACGCTGGAGGGCGTCGCCGCCGGGCTCGCCTGGGCGGCGGGGCAGTGGCCGCGGCGCTTCGAGGTGGCCGCGTTGCTTGAAGATCCATCGCGGACGGATGAGCTTGAGCGGGACCGCTGGTTCGACTGAGGCGTCCCCGCGGGTGCGGGTGGGTTGTGGCTGATCGCGCAGTTCCCCGCGCCGCGCCCCATGGGGTCGCCTGTTCGTCGTCGGGTGCGGGTGAGTCGTGGTTGGGCGCGCAGGTCCCCGCGCCCCTTCGGGCCCGGGTCGCAGGGCCGGGAGCTCGGAGTCCATTTCCCGGTCACGAAATCTTCACTTCTCGTACAACCGCAGGGGTGGGTCGCGGGTCTGATCTTCCGAGTCAACAGACTCCTAGATCACCGGGCCCCGCGTGACAGCCCCCACGCACCGCGGAGCCCCTTCCCAACTGGGGAAACACATGCGCATCCGTGCCACCGTGGCCGCATTGACCGGCACCCTGGCCCTTTCCGCACTCGCCGTCCCGGCCGCCCAGGCGGTCGACGGTCCGTCGACCGCACCTCGCATAGCCGCGCTGGGTGCGAACGTCGGCGACACCGAGATCACGAAGGTCACCGTCAACGGCGGCAAGAACGTCGTCGTCGGCACCACCAACAAGGTGCAGTTCACCGTCTCCGTCACCGCCACCGACCCGGAGGGCATCGCGGCCGGCAGCGCCTTCCTCTACCACGGCGGCAGCGTCGACACCGCCGACGGCGTCCTGGCCCCGGACGACTTCGACGGCACCTGCAAGGTCGTCAACGCCACCACCTCGACCTGCTCCGTCACGGTCATCGCCGACCCGAAGACGGACCTCTACAACGGCCTTGCCGGGTCCGGCTGGAAGGTCTACGCCGCCATTGGCGCGAACGACGGCGACTCGGCCGAGGACGAGGCGTACGCGTCCAACGCCAAGATCCAGCGCAACGCCCGCCTCACCACCAACGCCTCCCCGGAGCCCATCACGAAGGGCAAGACCCTCACGGTCACCGGCGCCCTCACCCGCGCCAACTGGGACACCTCCAAGTACGCGGGCTACACCAAGCAGTCCGTGAAGCTCCAGTACAAGAAGAAGGGCGCGGCCTCCTACTCCACCCTGAAGACGATCACGTCCGACACCAAGGGCAACCTGAAGACGACCGTGAAGGCCTCCGCGGACGGCTACTTCCGCTACGTCTTCGCCGGTACGTCCACGACCCCGGCCGTCACGTCGACGAGCGACTTCGTCGACGTCCGCTAGTCACCGGACGCTAGGCCGGAAAGCGGCGGCCGACCCAGCGGAAGACGACCTCGATGATCAGTGAGGCCGTCGCCGCGATCGCGACCGCCGCCCACGGCATCGTCGTGCCGACCAGCTTCAGCTGGAAGAAGTCCTGGAGCCACGGCACGGTGAGCACCAGCAGGAAGCCGAGACCCATCACGGAGATCAGGCCGAGCCGCCACCACGTGTAGGGGCGGGCGATGATGGCGAGCACCCACATGGCGATCAGGAACAGCGCCAGCGTGGCCGCGCTGGTCTCGGCTTCCCGCGCGCCCGCGCCCGCGTAGTGGCTCCGGGCGAGCAGATACGTGCAGAACGTCGCCACGCCCGCGACGACCCCGCCCGGGATCGCGTACCGCATGACCCTTCGTACGAAGTGGGGCTTGGCCCGCTCCTTGTTGGGCGCGAGGGCCAGGAAGAAGGCCGGGACGCCGATCGTCAGGGTCGAGAGCAGCGTCAGGTGGCGCGGCAGGAACAAGTACTCCACCTGCGAGCAGACCACCAGGAGCGCGATGACCACCGAGTAGACGGTCTTCACGAGGAACAGCGTCGCGACCCGCGTGATGTTGCCGATGACCCGGCGGCCCTCCGCGACCACCGAGGGCAGCGTCGCGAAGCTGTTGTTCAGGAGCACGATCTGGGCCACGGCCCGCGTCGCCTCCGAGCCCGAGCCCATGGAGACGCCGATGTCGGCGTCCTTCAGGGCGAGGACGTCGTTCACGCCGTCGCCCGTCATCGCCACCGTGTGGCCGCGTGACTGCAGGGCGCCCACCATGTCGCGCTTCTGCTGCGGGGTGACGCGCCCGAAGACGGAGTTGGTGTCCAGGGCCTCGGCCATCTCGCCCTGTTCCGTGGGCAGGCGGCGGGCGTCCACGGTGTTCTGAGCGCCCGGCAGGCCCAGCTTTCCGGCGACCGCGCTCACCGAGACCGCGTTGTCGCCGGAGATGACCTTGGCGCTGACGTCCTGCTCCTCGAAGTACCGCAGGGTGTCGGATGCGTCCGGGCGCAGCCGCTGCTCCAGGACGACCAGGGCGGTGGCGCGGGCCCCCGCGGCCACCTCCGGGTCGTCCAGTTCACCGGCGGCGCGGGCCAGGAGCAGGACGCGCAGGCCCTGCTGGTTGAGGTCCTCGATCTCGGCGAGGGACGGGTCACCGTCGGGCAGCAGCACGTCCGGGGCGCCGAGCAGCCACGTCGAGTCGTTGCCGTCGCCCTCGCTGAAGGAGGCGCCGCTGTACTTGCGGGCCGAGGAGAAGGGCAGCGATTCGGTGCAGCGCCATTCCTCGCTGTCGGGGTAGGAGTCGATGATCGCCTGGAGCGACGCGTTCGGCCGCGGGTCGGACTCGCCCAGGGCGCCGAGCACTTTGCGTACGTACGCCTCGTCCGAGCCGTTCAGCGGACGCAGCTCGGTGACGTCCATGCCGCCCTCGGTGAGGGTGCCGGTCTTGTCCAGGCAGACCGTGTCGACGCGGGCCAGGCCCTCGATCGCGGGGAGTTCCTGGACGAGGCACTGCTGGCGGCCGAGGCGGATGACGCCGATCGCGAAGGCGACCGAGGTGAGGAGCACAAGACCCTCGGGGATCATGGGGACGATCCCGCCCACGGTGTAGGCGATGGACTCCTTGAAGTTGTCGTCCTTGACGACGAGCTGGCTGATGATGAGGCCGATCGAGGTCGGGACCATCAGCCACGTCACGTACTTGAGGATCGTGGAGATGCCGGAGCGCAGCTCGGAGTGGACGAGCGTGAAGCGGCTCGCCTCCTCGGCGAGTTGCGCCGCGTACGCCTCGCGGCCGACCTTCGTGGCGGTGAAGGCGCCCCCGCCCGCGACCACGAACGAGCCCGACATCATCTTGTCGCCGGGCTTCTTGATGACCGGGTCGGCCTCACCGGTCAGGAGCGACTCGTCGACCTCCAGGCTGTCGGTCTCGACCGCCTCGCCGTCCACGACGATCTTGTCCCCCGGGCCCAGTTCCACCAGGTCGCCGAGGACGATCTCGGAGGTGGAGATCTCGGCCGCCGTGCCGTCGCGCCGCACGGTCGGTTTGGCCTCGCCGATGACCGCGAGTCCGTCCAGGGTCTTCTTGGCGCGCAGTTCCTGGATGATGCCGATGCCGGTGTTGGCGACGATGACGAAGCCGAAGAGGGAGTCCTGGATCGGCGCGACGAAGAGCATGATCACCCAGAGCACGCCGATGATCGCGTTGAAGCGGGTGAAGACGTTCGCCCGGACGATCTCGGTGGCGGACCGGGAACTGCGGATGGGTACGTCGTTGACCTCGCCGCGTGCGACCCGCTCGGCGACCTCGGCGGCGGTCAGACCCGTCGCGCGTCCGGTGGGCGGTGCCACCGGGTGGACCGGGTCGAGCTCGGCGCCCGCGTCGATATGCGTCATGACATCGACGGTACGGGCGGGGCGGGGGCTTCACCCCTTGAGTGGCCGAAAGATCCGACCACGGTAGGACACGGACACTCCCGTGGTTGTACGGCCGATCCGCCGAAGGGCGGCTACTCCGCGGCCGTGCCGGCCGCCTTGCGCTCGGCGTCCCGCTTGAGCGCCGCGTCGCGGCCCCGCACGTACCAGATGCCGATCAGGCCGAGGCCCGCACCGGCCAGACAGGTCCACACCCACCAGGTCGCGTCGCGGTCGTCGAACCAGCCGTAGAACGGCAGCTGCACCAGGAAGAGGACGAACCAGAGGATCGTGCCGCCCGTGATGGTGGCGACGACGGGGCCCTCCAGGGGCTCCGGCGCGTCGTGCTTGGGGGTCCACTTCTCCATGGCCACAGCTTACGAGTTCTTGTGACCGGGCCCCGAGGGGGCCGGTGTGCCCCGTCGCCCCATGGGTCTACGCGCGGAGATAGCGATTTCCCCCTTATGTATTCATACTGAAACGGCTCGTTAATGGCTGGTTGTTTTCGTAAGAACAAACAAGGCGACCGGAATCCCCCGCTTAGCGATCTTTCCTTTCTCTGAGCCACCTTCTCTGAGTCCATGAGGTCCCGCATGCCTTCCTCGGCCACAGCCCCGGTCGACGCCAAGCCGCCGATGCCCCCGCAGGGTGGCATCGACGGTTTCTTCAAGATCACCGAACGGGGCTCGACCCTGGTCAGGGAAGTCCGCGGCGGCTTCGCCACCTTCTTCGCGATGGCCTACATCATCGTGCTCAACCCGATCATCCTGGGCAGCGCGAAGGACATGTACGGGCACCAGCTCGACAACAAGCAGCTGGTCACGGCGACCGTGCTGACCGCCGCCTTCACCACGCTCCTGATGGGCGTCATCGGCAACGTCCCGATCGCGCTCGCCGCGGGCCTGGGCGTGAACACCGTGGTCGCCCTCCAGCTCGCGCCGCGCATGTCGTGGCCCGACGCGATGGGCATGGTCGTCCTCGCGGGCTTCGTCGTGATGCTCCTCGTGGCGACCGGCCTGCGGGAACGCGTGATGAGCGCCGTGCCACTGGGGCTGCGCAAGGGCATCGCGATCGGCATCGGCCTCTTCATCATGCTGATCGGCCTCGTCGACTCCGGCTTCGTCTCGCGCATCCCGGACGCCGCGCACACCACGGTCCCGCTGCAGCTGGGCGGTGACGGGCACCTCACCGGCTGGCCCGTACTGATCTTCGTGCTCGGCACGCTGCTCACGCTCTGCCTGCTGGTGCGCAAGGTGCCCGGCGCGATCCTCATCAGCATCGTCGTCATGACGATCGTGGCGATGATCATCAACTCGGTCGCGACGATCCCCTCCTGGGGCCTGACGACGCCCGAGTGGCCCGGCAACCCGGTCGCCACACCGGACTTCGGGCTCGTCGGTCAGATCAGCCTGTTCGGCGGCTTCGGGAAGGTCGGGCTGCTCACCGGCATCCTCTTCGTCTTCACCGTCCTGCTGTCCTGCTTCTTCGACGCCATGGGCACGATCATGGGCATCGGCGACGAGGCCAAGCTGACCGACGCCAACGGCAACATGCCGGGCATGAACAAGGTCCTGTTCGTCGACGGCATCGCGGTCGCCGCCGGCGGCGCCTCGTCCTCCTCGGCCACCACCTGCTTCGTGGAGTCCACCGCGGGCGTCGGCGAAGGCGCCCGTACGGGCTTCGCCAACATCGTCACCGGCGCTCTCTTCGCCGTGGCGCTGTTCCTCACGCCCATCGCGACGATGGTCCCGTCCCAGGCGGCCACGCCCGCGCTGCTCGCGGTGGGCTTCCTGATCCTGTCCGGTTCGATCGGTCAGATCGACTGGAGCGACTTCACCATCGCGATCCCGGCGTTCCTGACGATGATGATGATGCCGTTCACGTACTCGATCACGAACGGCATCGGCATCGGCTTCATCAGCTTCACCGTGCTGAGGCTGGCCGCGGGCCGTGGCCGGGAGGTGCCGGTCGCCATGTACGCGGTGTCGGCGGTGTTCGCGTTCTACTACCTGATGCCGGCGCTGGGGCTTACGTAGGCTCGCTCTTCTCCGCGGGCCCGTGGGGGGGGGCGAGCGCGCAGCTCCCCGCGCCCCTGCGGGCGCGTCAGGCGGCCCCGTAGAACTTCTCCGTCTCCTCGATGGACGTCTTGAAACGTTCGTCGAAGTCGTCACGGATGAGCGTCCCGACCACGTAGTCCTGGACGCTCATTCCCCTCTTGGCGGCGTGCTGTTTGAGCCGGTCGAGCAGCTCACCGTCTATTCGCAGGCTGAGCACTGTCGATCCCATGCGTGACAGGGTCTCTGCCGTCCCGCGGCCCGCGTCTCACTTTCCGAAGCCACCTCACTCATATGGGTGACGAAAGGGTTCTGTGGCCGGTGATGCGGGAACCGAGTGGTCTTTAGCGAGAGTAATGAGTTACTCTAACGAACATGCCGGACCTCTCCCATGGTGACGACGCCGCCGCCGTGAACTCCCTGCGCTCCGCCGTGATGCGCCTGTCCCGTCGACTCAAGCACCAGCGGGTCGACGAGTCGCTGAGCCCCACCGAAATGTCGGTGCTCGGCACCCTCGCCCGCTGCGGCCACGCCACCCCCGGTGAGCTGGCCCGCAAGGAACACGTGCAGCCGCCGTCGATGACCCGCATCGTCGCGCTGCTCGAAGCCAAGGGTCTCGTCCGGCTCGAGCCGCATCCCGAGGACCGCCGCCAGAAGGTGGTGACCCAGACGGAGACGGCCGAGGCCATGCTCGAGGAGAGCCGCCGCAAGCGGAACGCCTGGCTGGCCGGTCTGGCCGAGCACCTCGACGAGGACGAGTGGGCGCGACTGCGTGCCGCCGCCCCGGTCCTGGAGAAGCTCGCGCATCTATAGCCGCCACATCAGCTATAGCCCCCACATCAGCCAAAGCCCCACATCAGCAAGCAGCACTCACCGCGGGCCACCCGCCGTGAGCCGTACGACGCCAAGGAGGCGAACCCACTTTGAGTACGGGATCCGGAGCAGACTCCGCCCCCGCACCAACCGCCCTCGACAAGTCCCCCGCCGCCAAGTCGTCGATGTTCAGCTCACTGAAGATCCGCAACTACCGGCTCTTCGCCTCCGGCGCCGTTGTCTCCAACACCGGCACATGGATGGCGCGCATCACCCAGGACTGGCTGGTCCTGAGCCTCACGGGCTCCTCGGCCGCGGTCGGCATCACCACCGCGATGCAGTTCCTGCCCATGCTCCTGTTCGGCCTGTACGGCGGCGTCATCGCCGACCGCTTCGCCAAGCGGAAGCTGCTCTTCTGCACCCAGGGCGCGATGAGCATCAGCGGCCTGTTCCTCGCCGCGCTCACCCTGAGCGGCAACGTCCAGGTCTGGCACGTCTACCTCGCGGCCTTCTTCACGGGCCTCGTCACGGTCGTCGACAACCCGACCCGGCAGTCCTTCGTGTCCGAGATGGTGGGACCTGACCAGGTCCGCAACGCCGTCTCGCTGAACTCGGCGAACTTCCAGTCCGCGCGCCTCATCGGTCCGGCCGTGGCGAGTGGTCTGACCGCCGCCGTCGGCCCCGGCTGGGCGTTCCTCGCCAACGGCCTGTCCTTCCTCGCGCCGCTCACCGGCCTGATGCTGATGCGCACCCGCGAGCTGCACCCCACCCCGCGCAAGCCGCGCGGCAAGGGACAGCTGAAGGAAGGCCTGAACTACGTCTCCAAGCACCCCGAGCTGATCTGGCCGATCGTCCTCGTGGGCTTCATCGGCACCTTCGGATTCAACTTCCCGATCTGGCTGAGCGCCTTCGCCGACGACATCTTCCACGGCGGCGTGGGGATGTACGGCCTGTTCAACACCCTGATGGCCATCGGCTCGCTCGCCGGAGCGCTGCTCGCGGCCCGCCGCGGGACCTCACGCCTGCGGCTGCTCGCCGGGGCGGCGATCGCCTTCGGAGTGCTGCAGATGGTGGCGGCCTTCGCGCCTGATCTCTGGATGTTCGTCGCGCTGATCGTGCCGATCGGCATCCTCGGCCTGACGGTGAACGTCACCGCCAACTCCTCGGTCCAGATGGCGACGGACCCCGAGATGCGGGGCCGCGTCATGTCTCTGTTCATGATGGTCTTCACGGGCGGCACGCCTCTGGGCGGCCCGCTCTTCGGCTGGCTGGCCGACGCGTACGGAGTACGCCTCAGCATGGCCGCCGGCGGCCTCATCTGCGCCGTCGCAGCGGTCGGCGTCGGCCTGATGCTGGCCCGCGCCGCGAACCTGCGGCTGAAGGTGGATCTGCGGCGCGGGCAGCAGCACGTGCAGTTCGTGCCGCGTGAGCAGCTGGCGACGGCGGCGTGAGCCTGCGGGCCGCTACACCCGCCGGGCCAGGACCTGGCCCGGCCAGGTGCCTTCCTGGGCGAGGAAGGCTTCGGCCCGCTTGAAGCCGTTGCGCTCGTAGTACGCGACGAGCTTGCCGTCGTCGCCCGCGTAACAGTCGACCCGGAGGAGGGAGATCCCTTCCCTCCGGGTCTCTTCCGCCGCGTGCGCGAGGAGGGCGGAACCGGCGCCTGTGCCGTGCCGGGAGGCCAGCAGGTGGATGAACCGCTCCGGCTCGTCCACCGGAGCGATGTACGACCCCGGTCCATCGGTCAGCGTGACCGTGCCGACCGGCTCCCCACCGATCTCCGCGATCCAGGCGGAGCCGGTGGTGAGGTACTTCTCGACCAGGGCGATGGTCTTCGGGTTGGTCGACCAGGGCTTGTCGCCCCACTGTCCGGTACGGCCCTGCGAGACGAGCCAGGCGACGGCTTCGTCGAAGAGGGCGAGAACCGTGGGGACGTCGGCGGTGCCGGCGGGGCGGATGGTTATGTGGCTGTCCATGCGGCATTTTCTCCCCCACCCCGCCCCTTCCCGAAACAGGGGCTGGATCTTTCAGCCCGTCCGGCGTTTGAGGACGAACTCGGCGGAGCCGGTGATGACGCCCACCGAGGCCCCCGCGCCAGAGCGGGTTTTCGGGAAGGAGCGGCGTTGGGGAAAAGAACCGCCGGAGGCGAGACTCACCTCATGAGACTCTTCGCGGCGGTGCTGCCGCCCCCCGCAGCGGCGGACGAACTGGCCCAGGCAGCAGACAAGTTGAAGACCCTCCCGGGCGCCGAAGACCTCCGCTGGACGCTGCGCCAAAGCTGGCACTTCACGCTCGCCTTCATGTCCGAGGTCGAGGACGCCACCGTCCCGGAGCTGTCCGAGCGGCTGTCCCGAGCGGCGCACCGGACAGCCCCCTTCCCCCTCGCCCTCCACGCCGGAGGCCACTTCGGCGACCGAGCCCTCTGGGCCGGGGCCAAGGGCGACGTGGAGACCCTGCGCCTCCTCGCCCAGCGGGCTGACGCCGCCGCCCGCAAGTCCGGCATCACCATGGAGGAGCACCACCACTACCGCCCCCACCTGACGCTGGCCCGCGGCCACGGGGAGCCGTCCCTGCGGCCGTACGTCGAGGGCCTCGCGGAGTTCGAGGGCGCCGAGTGGACCGTGGCCGAGCTGACCCTCGTACGAAGCAATCTGCCCAGGGGCGGGGTGCCGGGGGAGCGGCCCCGCTATGAGGTGGTCGGGCGATGGCCGCTGGGCGGAGCCGGTTAACCTCGACTACGTGAAGACGAAAACCAGGAACCGGATCATGGCCGGTGTGCTCGTGCTGATGTTCGTCGTCGTCGCGGTGGCGGCCGCGGCCGGCCAGTGAGGCCGACCACGGCCGCGTAGGGCCGACGCGCAGTCCCGACGGGCCGCGCAGGCCCGACGGCTGTTGCGACTACCAGGCGAAGGACTCCGGCGAGGGCCCCGGCCCCGGGAAGATCTCGTCCAGGGCGTCGAGCAGCTCACCCGAGAGTTCGAGCTCGACCGCACGCAGGGCGCTGTCCAGCTGCTCGGCGGTGCGCGGCCCGACGATCGGCCCGGTGATGCCGGGCCGGGTGAGCAGCCAGGCCAGCGCCGCCTCGCCCGGCGCGATGCCGTGCTTGTCGAGCAGGTCCTCGTACGCCTGGACCTGCGCGCGCACCTCCGGCTTCGCGAGCTCGGACGCGGCACGGCCGCCGGTGCGCCGCGAGCCCTCGCCCTCCTTCTTCAGCACGCCGCCGAGCAGCCCGCTGTGCAGCGGCGACCACGGGATGACGCCGAGGCCGTAGTCCTGGGCGGCCGGGATGACCTCCATCTCGGCGCTGCGCTCGGCGAGGTTGTAGAGGCACTGCTCGCTGACGAGGCCGTAGCTGCCGCGCTGCTTGGCGGTCTCGTTGGCCTGGGCGATCTTGTATCCCGGGAAGTTCGATGAACCCGCGTAGAGGATCTTGCCCTGGGTGATGAGGGTGTCGATCGCCTGCCAGATCTCCTCGAAGGGGGTGCGGCGGTCGATGTGGTGGAACTGGTAGATGTCGATGTAGTCGGTCTGCAGCCGCTTGAGCGAGGCTTCCACGGAGCGGCGGATGTTGACCGCCGAGAGCAGGTCGTGGTTGGGCCACGCGGGCCCTCCGTCGAGGGCCATGTTCCCGTACACCTTGGTGGCGAGCACGACCTTGTCGCGCCGCTCGCCGCCCTGCGCGAACCAGGTGCCGACGATCTCCTCGGTGCGGCCCTTGTTCTCGTCCCACCCGTAGACATTGGCGGTGTCGAAGTAGTTGATGCCCGCGTCGAGCGCGGCGTCCATGATCGTGTGGCTGTCGGGTTCGTTCGTCAGTGGCCCGAAGTTCATGGTCCCGAGCGCGAGTCGGCTGACCTTGAGTCCTGTGCGTCCCAGCTGCGTGTACTTCATGGGGCCTTAGCCAACGACTTCGAGCGCGCTCTATGCAAGGGGGCGGGCCTGCGGAGCGCTTGGTGGTGTCGTGTGTCGTCGGCGTGGTGTCGTGCGTCGTCGGCCATGGCGGTCACGTACCGCCGAGCCAGCCCGCCGCGTCCAGGCGGAACGCGTCCGGCGGAACGACCGCGCGCAGGTCGGACTCCAGGGCCCGGAGGCGGCGGGTGCCGAGGGAAGTGGCCCACTCCGCGTGCAGTTCCTCGAAGATCGCCGCCGAGCGGCGCAGCGCGTCGATGCCGTGCGGGGTGAGGCGGACCAGCTTGCGGCGGGCGTCGGCCGGGTCGTCGGTGCGTTCCGCGTAGCCGAGGGCGATGAGGCGGTCGACGGTCTTGCCCGCGGCCTGCTTGGAGACGCCGAGGCGGCGGCCCACGTCGCTGGCGCTCGCGCCCCGCGGGCCGATCGCCTGCATCGCGAAGCCGTGGGCCGGGCGTACGTCCGGGTGCCCTTGGCGGGCCAGCTCGGCGTGGAGGCGGTCGATCAGCGTGCGGAACCCGGCGAAGAGGAGCAGCGGCAGCTCGAAGCCGCGGCCGTCGCTCTCCTCGGGCGGCTCCTCGGGCGGCTCGCTCTTGCGGGAATCGACAACCTGGTTTACCTTTTTTTCGTCAACCACGTTGTCCATCGTAGGGGGTACCTCTTGTTCGCCGAGCACACCGTGGAGACCGCGCCGACCGAGTCCCGCGCCGCGATGGAACGTACGGCCGCCGCCTTCGGAAGAACGCCGAGCGCGGTGGCGCGCCTTGCCGAATCGCCCGAACTGCTCAACGGATTCCTGGAGTTGAGTGCGTCCTTCGAGCGGACGACGCTGGACCCTGTGGCCAGGGAAGTTGTCGTCATGACCGTGGCCGTACGCAACGACTGCCACATCTGCGTGACCCTGCACACCGCCAAGCTGCGGAAGCTGGGCGCGGACGCGGAGCTGATCGCCGCGTTGCGCGAGGGGCGTGCACCGGCTGATGAACGGCTCGAGGCGGTACGGCGGTTCACGCTGACGGTGCTCGCGACCGCGGGAGGTGTCGGGGACGAGGACCTGAAGCGGTTCCTGGCGGCGGGCCACACGGAGCGCAACGCCTTGGAGGTCGTCATGGGCATCGGTACGTACACGATGTCGACGCTGGCGAACCGGCTGACGCGCGCCGTGTGACGCCCTCACCTCCGGCACATGAAGGACATCGCCGGGCTCAAGGCCCTGCAGGCCGACTTCAGGCGGTGGGCGACAGCTCGGGGAGGGGCGTGGGGGTCGGGGGAAGGTGCGTCGTCCCGTACGGTGCGCCCAGGCCCCACGCCTGGTGCATCGCGTCCGCGAAAGCCGCCGCCAGCTTGTGCTCGCCGCTCTCGCCCGGATGCGTCCCGTCGTACGTGTCGGTGTCGATGTCGTACGACGGCGGCGGTGAGGCGAGGAGCAGCGGCGAGGTGCCCGTGTCCAGGTCCGCCACCGCCTTCGCCAGGAGCACGTTGAAGCGTGCCACCTCCGCCGCGAACGGGGCGTCCGTCCGGGCCCGGATGTTCGGGATCACGGGGAGCAGGACCAGGCGTATGCGGGGGTTCGCCGAGCGGGCCTGCGCGATGAAGTGGCGGACGTTCTCCGCCGTCTGGTCCGCGTCCGTGTAGAAGCCCAGGTCGATCAGGCCGAGCGAGACCAGCAGGACGTCGGGGCGGTCCTGCCGCACCGCGTCCGCCATCCGCGGCGCCATGTGCAGCCAGCCCTCGCCCCAGCCCGCGAAGTGGTGGCGCGGGAAGTCCGGGTCCGCGCAGGCGTAGTCGTACGAGACCGGCTCGCCGGAGACCTTGTCGTGCAGCGCGCGGCGCGGGCCCACCACGGCGAACTCCTCGCCGAGCGAGGCCCGCAGGTGCTGCCACATCCGGTGGCGCCAGGTGTGTTCCCCCGCGCTGCCGATCGTCATCGAGTCACCGACGAACATGAACCTGAGCATCCGCTCATCATCGCGGATCAAGGCCCCGGCCTGCGATGTGAGGCTGAACACCCGCCGCACGTCCGTCCCCCTGCGCCGGGGTGGCAGGCTGGGCCCATGCGTTCACTGCGTTCTTCGACGGGTGCCCCTGGTGCCCTGGGTGCCGTCGGTGCCGGGTGCCTGGTCCTGGTCCTCGGCCTGCTGGGCGGAGCCGGCCCCGCCGCCGCCGACGACAGCCACGACGGGTTCACCATCAAGGACCCCCGCATCATCGAGTCCAGCGGCCTGGCCGCGTCCCGCGCCCACCCGGGCGTCTACTGGACGCACAACGACCAGGACAAGAACGGCGCGCTGCTCTACGCGGTGGACGGCAAGACCGGCAGGACCGTCGCCACGGTGACCATGACCGGCGTCGGGGAGCCGCGGGACGTGGAGGCCGTCTCCGTCGGCAGCGACGGCAACATCTACGTCGGCGACATCGGCGACAACCTCGGCGGCACCTGGTCCCACGTATGGATCTACAAGCTGCCCGAGCCGAAGAAGCTGGCCGACCAGACCGTCCGCGCCACCCAGTACACGGTGAAGTACGAGGACGGGGCGCGCGACGCCGAGGCCCTGATGGTGCACCCCAAGACCGGGCGGATCTACATCGCCGACAAGAAGGAGGAGGGCGGCGGCCTGTACGAAGGGCCCGCGCAGATGTCCGCCTCCGGGGTCAATGTCTTCAAGCGGCTCGGCGACACCGGCCTGTGGACCACGGACGGCGCCTTCTCGCCCGACGGCAAGCAGCTCGCCTTGCGCGGCTACCTCGGCGGTGTCTCGTACGCGTGGAAGGGGGAGGGCAAGAAGCCCGAGCGCGAGGGACGGCTGAGCGTGCCGTTGCAGCGGCAGGGCGAGTCCGTGACGTACACGCTGGACGGTACGACCCTCATGTACGGCACCGAGGGTGATCAGGGCGACGTCGAGCCCGTCGAGGTCGAGGGTGCTGGAGGCGGGCCCAACTCGCCTTCGGGAAGCGGCGGTTCAGGTGACTCGGGGGACGGTGCGGGCTCCGGGGTCGAGGGTGAGCTCAAGGTGGGCGCGCTGACGGCCGCCGTCGTGCTCGCGGCCTTCTTCGGGCTGAAGCGGATGTTCCGGCGGCGGAGGTAGAGGGCGCGGCGCGTCCAGTGGGGCGGCACTGACTTACTGCGCTAGTGCGCTAGTGCGCTAGTGCGCTATTCGCCGAGCACCCGCACCTCGTAGTGGAGCGTCTTGTCCCGCTTCACCTTGTGCGCGAGCGGGACGAACACCCCGTGCAGGAACGGGTGTTTGCGCCGCATCAGCTTCGCCGCGTGCTCGTTCTCCTCGCCGCCCTGGTCGAGCAGCCGCACCCGCGCCTTGATCGCGGGACCGGTCGGCGCGCCGCGCAGCGTCGACGGGGCGAGCTCGATCTCCGGGTTGCGACGCATGCGCTTGGCCTTCCAGGCCGTGGCGTAGGTGCGGACGTACGCGTGGTCGCCCTCGACGGCGATGTTGACGGGCGTGCCCACGCCCGTGCCGTCCTTCTTGTGGCTGGTGAGGAGGACGGTGTACTGCTTCACGAACGGAGCGAGCGCGCTGCTCGCAGATGTCGGCGTCATCCCTCCATCAAGGCACTGATCACCCGTTTTGTCATGCCCCCAGGGCGCCGCTTTCCTGAGCGTTTCCCTCAGCGCTTCTCTGAGCGCTTCCCTGTGACTCGCGGGCGGTCACCAGCACGTCCAGGCCGTCGAGCAGGCGCTGCAGGCCGAACTCGAAGTGGTCGAACTGTGAGCCGAAGGCGTCATCGGAGAGACCGGCGAGGTAGGGGTAACGGCCGCTGCCCATGATCCGTTCGAGGGTCGGGTACTGCGCCTCCCAGAACGCCTCGTCCGTCAGGCCGCTCTTCTTCACCGCCTCGATCTCGTGCACCTGGGTGCGGGCGACCCCGGTGACGTACCCCTCGACCATGACGACCACGCCGATCAGCTCGGGGTCGGTCAGGCCCATGGACTTGATCCCGGACAGGGTCCGCTCCAGGCCGCTGACGGAGCCGGGGCCGAGCACCGGGCGGGCCTGGTTGACCTGGAGCAGCCAGGGGTGTTCGCGGTAGAGGACGAGCGTCTCGCGGGCGTACGCCTCCACGGCCGCGCGCCAGTCGCCGCTCGGGGGCTCGGCCTCGCCGCCCGGCATGTGCACGCGGTCCAGCATCAGGTCGAGCAGCTCGCCCTTGCCGGGGACGTATCGGTACAGGGACATCGTGCCGGTGCCGAGCTCCGTGGACAGGCGGCGCATCGAGACCGCCGAGAGCCCTTCTGTGTCCGCGAGGCGCACCGCCTCGGTGATGATTCGCTCCAGGGTGAGTCCCGGCTTGGGGCCCCGCGTGGGGCGCTCGCCCTCGCCCCAGAGCAGTTCGAGGCTGCGGGTGATGTCGCTGCCGGTGCGCTGGATGTCGGCGCCGGTCGTGCCGCTGCCCGTGCCGCCGTTTGCGCCGCTGCCCGTGCCGCCGTTCGTGCTCGTCATGGCGCTCAGCCTAATCGTCGGATCCGGAATTGGGTACGGTGTACCCACGAAATTGGGTACGGTGTACTCTCTATTGGGTACGGCGTACCCAGAGTGCGATGTCTGGAGGGGCAGTGAGCGAGAACGAATACGCGGTGCGGGCCGAGGGGCTCGACAAGCGCTACGGGGAGAAGCGGGCCCTGGACGCCTTCGATCTGCACGTGGATCGCGGCACGGTGCACGGACTGCTCGGCCCGAACGGCGCGGGCAAGACCACCGCCGTCCGCATCCTCGCGACGCTGGTGCGCCTCGACGGCGGCCGGGCCGAGGTCGCGGGCGCCGACGTCGTCCGTCAGCCCCGTGTCGTACGCAGCCGCATCGGCCTCACCGGCCAGTACGCGGCGGTCGACGAGGTGCTCACCGGGCGGCAGAACCTGGAGATGTTCGGCCGCCTGTTCCACCTGGGCGGCGAGCGGGCCGCGCGGCGCGCCCAGGAGCTGCTCGAGCAGTTCGACCTGGTGGACGCCGCCGGCAAGGGCGCGGGCCAGTACAGCGGCGGCATGCGGCGCAGGCTCGACCTCGCCGCGTCGATGATCCTCGCGCCCGCCGTCCTCTTCCTGGACGAGCCGACCACCGGGCTCGACCCGCGCGGACGCCTCGAAGTCTGGGCCACCGTAAGGAAGTTGGTCGCGGACGGCACCACCGTCCTGCTCACCACCCAGTACCTGGAAGAGGCCGACAAACTGGCGTCCCGGATCACGGTCATCGACCAGGGCCGCGCCATCGCCGACGACACCCCGGACGGCCTGAAGAACACGGTGGGCGGCAGCCATCTGGAGGTCGTCGTGCGCGAGGGCGCCGATCTGCCCGCGGCCATGAAGGCCGTCGCCCGCGTGGCGGACGGCGTGCCCGAGGCCATCGACCTGGAGCGGCGCGTCCAGGCGGCCGTGACCGACCGGGTCGCCGCGCTGACGGACGTGGCACGGACGCTTCAGGACCAGGGGGTCGCGGTGGAGGACATCGGGCTGCGGCGTCCGAGCCTGGACGACGTGTTCCTGCGGTTGACGGGGCATCGGACCGAGTGCGGGACGGACTCCGACGCCGCTGCTCCTGTGGATGCCGCCGCCCGTATCGACGAGAAGACGGGAGCCGCGGCATGAGCGCCGTACTGACCTCCGGCAAGTCGAACTCCGACCCGCTGACGCCCGACACCGCGCACGGCCGCGCCTACTGGGCGCTCGCCGACACCTGGAACGTCACCCGCCGCTACCTCACCCAATTCCAGCGTCAGCCCGTCAACATCGCCTGGCAGCTGGGCTTCCCGATCATCTCCGTGCTCCTGTACGGGTTCGTCTTCGGCGAGGCGATGAAGGTGCCCGGCGGGGGTGAGGACGGCGACTACAAGCAGTTCCTGATGCCCGGCATGTTCGTGATGACCATGGCCTTCGGCTTCATGAACACCGCGATGGCGGTCGTCACGGACTCCACCAAGGGCGTCATCGACCGCTTCCGTTCGATGCCGATGGCGCCTTCGGCGGTGGCCGCCGGGCGCGGACTCGCCGACCTGATCGTGGCCTGCGCCGAGCTGACCATCCTCGCGCTCACCGCGCTCGCCATCGGCTGGCGCTCCAGCGCGGGCCTGCCGGAGACCCTGGCCGCCTTCGGGCTGCTGCTGCTCCTGCGGTTCAGCCTGATCTGGGTGGGCGTGTTCCTGGGCCTCGTGGTGCCCACGCCGGAGGCGGCGGGCGGGCTCTACGCGGTCGCCTTCCCGCTCACCATGATCTCCAGCGTCTTCGTCGCGCCGTCCCTGATGCCGGACTGGCTGGCACCGATCGCCGCGTGGAACCCGGTGTCGTCCACGGGCACGGCGGCCCGTGAGCTGTTCGGCAATCCCGGGGCGGGCGGGGCGAGCTGGGTGGAGCAGAACGCGGTGCTGATGGCCGTGGTCTGGCCGGTGGCGATCTCGCTCCTGTTCCTGCCGCTGGCGGTGCGGAAGTTCAAGCAGCTGAGCCGGTGAAAGCAGAGTGCCCCGCGCCCGAAGGGGCGCGGGGCCGTGACATCTGCGGCTCCGCCGCGTGGGCGCGACCAGCCACAAGGCAGCCGCAGGTGACAGTGAAACGTCAGAGCTTCTCGATGACGTAGTCAATGCACTTCGTCAGCGCCTCGACGTCCGAGGGATCAATCGCCGGGAACATCGCCACGCGCAGCTGATTGCGGCCCAGCTTGCGGTACGGCTCGGTGTCGACGATGCCGTTGGCGCGAAGAGCCTTGGCAACAGCGGCGGCGTCGATCTCGTCCGCGAAGTCGATCGTGCCGATGACCTGCGAGCGCTTGGCCGGGTCCGTGACGAACGGCGTCGCGTACTTGGACTGCTCGGCCCACCCGTACAGCGTGCGCGAGGAGGCGGCCGTGCGGCCGGTCGTGAATTCCAGGCCGCCCTGGCCGTTCATCCACTCGAGCTGCTCGGCGAGCAGGAAGAGCGTGGCGAGCGCCGGGGTGTTGTACGTCTGGTTCTTGCGGGAGTTGTCGATCGCCGTGGGAAGGCTGAAGAACTCCGGGACGTGACGGCCGCTGCCGTGGATCCGCTCGGCGCGCTCGATCGCCGCCGGGGAGAACGCGGCGATCCACAGCCCGCCGTCCGACGCGAAGGACTTCTGCGGGGCGAAGTAGTAGACGTCCGTCTCGGCGATGTCGACCGGGAGGCCGCCCGCGCCGGAGGTGGCGTCCACGAGGACGAGTGCGTTGTCGTCCGCGCCGGCCACCCGCTTGATGGGGGCCGCGACACCGGTCGAGGTCTCGTTGTGCGTGAAGCCGTAGACGTCCACGCCGGCCTCGGCCTGCGGCTCCGGGTGCGTGCCCGGCTCACTCGTGATCACGGTGGGCTCGGCCAGCCACGGGGCGAGCTTCGAGGCCTTGGCGAACTTGGAGGAGAACTCGCCGAAGCTGAGGTGCTGCGACTTGTTCTCGATGAGGCCGTGCGTCGCGACGTCCCAGAAGGCGGTGGAGCCGCCGTTGCCCAGGATCACCTCGTACCCCTCGGGGAGGGAGAAGAGGTCGCGCACACCCTCGCGCACCTTGCCGACCAGGTTCTTGACCGGGGCCTGGCGATGGGAGGTGCCGAGCAGAGAGGTACCGGTGGCGGCGAGCGCGTCCAGCGCCTCCGTGCGCACCTTGGAGGGGCCCGCGCCGAAACGTCCGTCGGCGGGCTTGATGTCAGCGGGAATCTGGATCTCAGCCACGGGGTGAGCCTAGCGGCTTCTGGCGCGGTGGCCTCTGGGTGTCCGTCGGGTGAGATCGCCCCGCCACCTGGGGTGGACGCCGCGGGGGCTCCGCCCCCGGAGCCCCCTTGTCGCGCTCCGCGCTCGTCCTCAATCGCCGGACGGGCTGAAAAGAACCAGGCCATCGCGGATGCATCCTGAGGGCATGGATATGGGCATGAGTGATCTCGGAGGCGTGGAAGCGGAACTGCGGGCAGCCGTGCGGGGGGAGGTGGACTTCTCCGTCACTGCGCGGGCCCTGAACACCATGGACGCGTCCAACTACCGTCGCGTGCCGCTCGGCGTCCTCGCCCCGCGCGACGCGGACGACGTGGCGGCGGCGCTCGCCGTGTGCCGGGAGCGCGGGGTGCCCGTCGTCGCCCGTGGCGCCGGTACGTCCATCGCCGGGCAGGCCACCGGCACGGGGCTTGTCCTCGACTTCACCCGGCACATGAACCGGATCGTGTCCCTCGACGCGGGGTCGCGGACCGCGGTCGTCCAGCCGGGGGTGATCTGCGACGACCTGCGGGGCGCGGCCTCCGCCCACGGCCTGACCTTCGGCCCCGACCCGTCCACCCACAACCGCTGCACCCTGGGCGGCATGATCGGCAACAACTCCTGCGGATCCCACTCGGTGGCCTGGGGAACGACGGCGGACAACGTCTCCTCGCTGTCGGTCGTGAGCGGCGCGGGCGCGCGGCTGGCGCTCGGGCAGGGCTGGTCCGGCGCGCCGGAGGGACTGCGCCCGGTGGTGGACGGTGAGTTGGAGCTCCTGCGGACCGGCTTCCCGGAGCTTCCGCGCCGCATCTCCGGTTACGCCCTGGACGCCCTGCTCCCCGAGCGCGGCGTGGATCTGGCCCGCGCCTTCTGCGGCTCGGAAGGCACGCTAGGCGTGGTGACGGAGGCGGTCGTACGCCTGGTCGAGGCGCCGCGCGCCCGTGCGCTCGCGGTCCTCGGGTACGCCGACGAGAGCGCGGCGGCGGAGGCCGCGGCCGGACTGCTGCCGCACGGGCCGCTGACGGTGGAGGGGATGGCGGCCGACCTCGTACGGGGATCCGAGGGGCTGCCCAAGGGCGGCGCCTGGCTGTTCGTGGAGACGGGCGGCGCGAGCGAGGCCGAGGCACGTGCGCGTGCGGAAGCGATCGCGCGGGCGGCGGCGGGTGACGGTGCCATGGACTCGCTGGTCGTGATCGACCCGGCGGGGCAGCGCGCCCTGTGGCGGGTCCGCGAGGACGCGAGCGGGACGGCCACGCGGATGCCGGACGGCAGCGAGGCGTGGCCGGGTTGGGAGGACTGCGCGGTGCCGCCGGCCCGGCTCGGGGCGTATCTGCGGGACTTCAGGGGGCTGCTCGCCGAGCACGGCCTGCGCGGGACGCCGTACGGGCACTTCGGGGACGGCTGCATTCACGTACGCATCGACTTCGACCTGATGAGCGAGGCGGGCGTACGTCGCTTCCGTCGCTTCTCGGAGGACCTGGCCGAGGTCGTGGTCGCACATGGGGGTTCGCTCTCGGGCGAGCACGGGGACGGGCAGGCGCGGGCGGAACTGCTGCCGAAGATGTACGGGGATGATCTGGTCCGGCTGTTCGAGCGGGTGAAGGGGGTGTGGGACCCGGCGGATCTGCTGAATCCGGGGATGCTGGTGCGGCCCGCGCCGCTGGACGCGAACCTGCGGTTCGCGCCGCTGCCGCGGAAGCCGGTGGACGTGGCCTTCGGCTACCCGCATGACGGCGGGGACTTCTCGGCGGCGGTGCGGAGGTGTGTGGGGGTCGCGAAGTGCCGTACTACGTCCGCTGGTTCGGGCGGCGGGGTCATGTGCCCGTCCTTCCGGGCGACGGGCGAGGAGGCGCACTCGACGCGGGGCAGAGCCCGGCTCCTGCACGAGATGCTCGCGGGGGAGGTGGTCACGGACGGGTGGCGCTCGGAGGAGGTGCGGGACGCGCTCGACCTGTGCCTGTCCTGCAAGGGCTGCCGTTCGGACTGTCCCGTGGGTGTGGACATGGCCACGTACAAGGCGGAGTTCCTGCACCACCACTACGAGGGCCGCAGGCGCCCCGCGGCGCACTACGCGATGGGCTGGCTGCCGGTGTGGCTGCGGCTCGCGTCGCGTACGCGGATGGCGGGGGCGGCCAATGCGCTCGTGAGGGTGGGGGTGTTGGCGTCGCTGGCGAAGAGGCTGGGTGGGATTGCGCCGGAGAGGGAGATTCCGCGGGTGGCGGGGGAGACGTTCCGGAGGTGGTTCCGGAGCCGGGCGGTCTCGAGGGCTTCGGAGGGGCCGGCGGTGGTGGTGTGGCCCGATACGTTCACGGATCATTTGTCGCCGGGGGTGGGGCGGGCCGCGGTGCGGGTCCTCGAGGACGCGGGGCTGCGGCCCGTGGTGCCGCCGGGGGATGTGTGCTGCGGTCTTACGTACGTGTCCACGGGGCAGTTGGACCGGGCTCGCGCGGTGATGCGGCGCACGCTGGAGCGGATGGGGCCGCTGCTGGACTCGGGGGCGCTGCTTGTGGTGCTCGAACCGAGCTGTGCGGCGGCGCTGAAGACGGATCTGGTGGAGCTGCTCGGGGAGGACGCTCGGGCCGCCGAACTGGCGGGCCGCGTACGGACGTTCGCGCAGGCGCTGGAGGAACTGGCCCCGCAGTGGTCGCCGCCGAGGATCGGGCGGCCGGTGGTGGGCCAGACGCACTGCCATCAGCACGCGGTCCTCGGCGATGAGGCTGAGCGCCGACTGCGGGAGAAGGCGGGCCTGGAGGGGGAGTTGAGCGGGGGCTGCTGCGGGCTCGCGGGGAACTTCGGCTTCGAGGCGGGGCATTACGAGGTGTCGGTGGCGTGCGCGGAGGAGCGGTTGCTGCCGGCGGTGCGGGGGGCGTCGTCCGGGGCGGTTGTCCTGGCGGACGGCTTCTCTTGTCGGACGCAGTTGGAGCAGTTGGGGGAGCGGGAGGGGGAGGGAGCTCGGGTTCGGGGGAGGCATTTGGCGGAGGTGTTGGCTGAGGGGTTGGGGGAGGGGTGAGGGGGGCTCGCGGGGTGCGTGAGGGCGGGGCTGGTGGGTGCTGCTGACCTGTGGCTGGGGTGCTGGCTCCCTGCGGGCCGGGGTGTCAGCGCCCTGCGGCCGCGTGTCACCGCCTCGTCCCCACCCACCCGCCCCCTCCTAGCTGGGCGTCCGGCCCAGGGTGTCGGCCTCGGGGTGCCGCCTGGTCCCCACTGTTCCGGTGGCTTGCGATCCGTACCGGGGCCGCCCGGTGTCCCGAGGTTGGCGGTTGCGGGCCGGGAGTCAAGGGCGCTCCCTGCGGTCGCGTCGGCTGCGCCGATTCCGCTGCGCTCCACCCTTGACACCCGTCCCTCCACCGCGCGAGGGAAGACGACC
>NZ_JBWLKL010000029.1:0-85947 GCF_059026065.1 Streptomyces sp. A18
AGAGTAGGACGCCGCCGAACTATTATTGACGGGAAACCCCCGCACCCTCTGGGTGCGGGGGTTTTCTGCGTTTAGGGGTGATTCCATCGTTCACGTCGGCCTCACCAATTTCGTGTCGTACGCCAGAATCACCGCCTGCACCCGATCCCTCGCCCCCGTCTTGGCGAGAATGCGTCCCACATGCGTCTTCACGGTCGACTCCGCGAGATGCAGCCGCCCCGCGATCTCCGCATTCGTCCAGCCCTGCCCGATGACCGTCAGGATCTCGCGCTCCCTTTCCGTCAGCGCAGCCAGGCGCGCGTCCCGGGACGGGTCGGCGTCCTCGCCGGCCCGCGTCGGCAAGTGATCGGCGTATGCGTCGAGGAGGCGGCGGGTCAGGCTGGGGGCCACGACCGCGTCTCCCGTGGCTACCGCGCGGATGCCGGAGAGGAGCTCCTCCGGCAGGGCGTCCTTGATGAGGAAGCCGGAGGCTCCCGCACGCAGGCCCGCGTACGCGTACTCGTCGAGGTCGAACGTGGTGAGGATCAGGACGCGGGTGCGGTCGCCCGCTGCCACGATGCGGCGCGTGGCCTCGATGCCGTCGAGGCCCGGCATGCGGATGTCCATCAGTGCGACGTCCGGGTGGAGTTCGGCCGTCATACGGACGGCCTCGCTGCCGTTGCCGGCCTCTCCCACCACCCTCATGTCGTCCTGGCTCTCCAGGAGCATGCGGAAGCCGAAGCGTTGCATCGGCTGGTCGTCCACGATGAGCACGGTCGTCACTGGGCGGATTCCTTGGGGAGATGGAGTACGACGTGCCAGCCGCCCGGCGGGCTCGGCAGCGGGCCTGCCTCAAGTGTCCCGTCGTAGAGGGCCGTTCGCTCGCGCATTCCCGTGAGACCTCTGCCGCCGGAGTCCACCGACGGCGTTTCGCCGCCCACACCCGTGTCCGTCACGGTCGCCCGCACCCCGTCATCGCCGTACACGACCTCCACGCGGGCCGTCGCCTCCGGACCCCCGTGCTTGAGGGTGTTGGTGAGGGCCTCCTGCACCACGCGGTAGACCGCGAGTTGTCGGCCCGCCGGTAGTGGGTCCGGTCGGCCGCTCACCGTGCTGCGTACCGGAAGGCCCGCGGCCCGTACTCCCTCGATGAGTTGGTCCAGGTCGGTCAGAGCGGGCTGGGGAGCGAGAGCGGCGCCCTCACGGGGGTCCCCGGGGAGGTCTTCGCGCAGTACGTCCAGGAGGCGGCGCAGCTCCGTCAGGGCCTGGCGGCTTGTGGTGCCGATGGCCGTCAGGGCCTGGGCAGCGCGCTCCGGGGACTTGGCGGCCGCGTACGAACCGCCGTCCGCGAGGGTCGTGATGACCGAGAGGTTGTGGCCGATGATGTCGTGCATCTCGCGGGCGATACGCGTGCGTTCGGCGTTCGTGGCGAGTTGTGCCTGCTGGTCGCGTTCGACTTCGAGCTGCTTGGCACGCTGCACCAGCGATGCCGTGTACTCCTGACGGGTGCGGACCGCGATGCCCATCAGGGCGACGATCGCGAAGCTCATCATCGTCGGGACCACCTGCTGGTCCCAGCCGCCGTCCGGATGGCGGAGGTGGCCGATCACGGGCGGTAGCACGAGCAGCGCGTACGACCAGACGAGGGTGCGCAGCGGTAGCCGTACCGCGATGTTGAAGACGACGATGAGCAGGGTGAGTTCGGCCTGAAGGACGGCGCCCGTCCAGTTGTTGGCCAGGGACGCCAGAAGCATGACGGTGTAGACCGCGAGCGGATGGGTGCGGCGCCACAGGAGCGGCACCGTGACGGCCAGCGTGATCGCGTACAGGAGCCAGGCAGGGACCTCCGGGTTCTGAGCGATGTTCCGCCAGCCGCCGCCGACAAGATCGATGAACGCGGCGAACACGAAGAAGCCGGCCAGGTGGAGGTCCCAGGGCAGCGGGTGCCGACGGTCGAAGGCGCGCAACCACTGGACGCTTCGCTCGACGTACCGGGTCAGCGGCTGGGCGCCCGCGGACCAGTCGGGGTCCGGGGCACCCTGGTTCAGGGGGCTCGGCGGTGGGGTCACGGCCTCATCCTCGTACGAGAGCCGCTCATACGTCCCGGCGCTTCAGGAGATGCGCCGCCGCTGCCAGGGACGCCACCGCCCACACGCACAGCGTCAGCAGACCCGCGCCGGGCGAGAGGTCGCCGGACGAGGTCTGCACCGCCGCAAGGGACTCGGCGGCCGGCAGGGGGAAGTAGTTCAGGAGGTCCTGCACCGTGTCGTTCGGGATCATCGTGGCGAGCTGCGGCAGGAGGATCAGGCCGCCGACGTACGCGCCGATCGCACCCGGGACGCTGCGCAGGGCGGAGCCGAGGCCGAGCACGATGACGCCGATGAGGGCGGTTCCCGCTGCGGATCCCGCCACGGCGCGTGCGATGCCGGGGTCGCCGAGCGACGCCTCCAGGTCCGTGCCGCCGAGGAACATCTGGGCCAGCGGGAACGTGAGGAAGTCGGTGACGAGCAGCGTCCCGAGCGCGACCGTGCCGAACACGGCGGTCTTCGCCCGGAGCACGGGCAGGCGGCGCGGCACCGCCGTCATCGTGGCGCGCACCATGCCCGTCGAGTACTCGCCCGCGGTGATGAGGATGCCGAGTACCGCGATCGCGACCTGGCCGACCTGGGTGCCGAGCAGGGCGTAGGTGACCGGGTCGATCTGGTCGCCGGGGTTGGCCGTGTAGGTGGCGGCGACGATCATGCCGAGGGCGACGGTGAAGACGCTCGCGAGGGCGAGCATGATCCAGGTCGAGCGGAGCGTCCACAGCTTGTGCCACTCGGAGCGGAGGATTCCGCGGGAGGTCAGGTGATAGGGGGCGGTTGCCCTGGAGGTGGTCGCCGTGGGGGTGGTTTCCGTCGCGGTGCTCATGCCGTTGCTCCTTCCGGTACGCCGGGGGACACCGACGCGACGTACTCGACCGAGTCCCGCGTCAGGTCCATGAACGCCTGCTCCAACGAGGCGGTCTGCGGGGTGAGTTCGAAGAGGGGGATGCCGTGCTGTGCCGCCGTGCGGCCGATGTGCTCGCCGTCCGTGCCGCGTACGTCGAGGACGCCCGGGGCGTCACTCGTGATCTGTACGCCGGGCGCGGCGAGCAGCTTGCCCAGCTGGCCCGCATCGGGGGTGACGACCTTGACGGAGCCGGTGCCCGACTCGCGTACGAACGTCTCGACCGTCGTGTCCGCGAGGAGCCTGCCGCGCCCGATGATGATCAGGTGCTCGGCGGTCAGCGCCATCTCGCTCATGAGGTGCGAGGAGACGAGGACCGTACGGCCTTCTTCGGCAAGGGACTTGAGGAGGTTGCGGATCCACAGGACGCCCTCGGGGTCGAGTCCGTTGACCGGCTCGTCGAGGATGATCACGGCCGGGTCGCCGAGCAGGGCTGCCGCGATGCCCAGGCGCTGGCCCATGCCGAGCGAGAAGCCCTTCACACGCTTGCGGGCGACCTCGTGGATGCCCACCAGGTCCAGGACCTCCTCGACGCGGCGGCGCGGGATGCCGTGCGTGTGCGCCAGGGCCATCAGGTGGTGGAAGGCGGTGCGGCCGGGATGGACGGACCTGGCCTCGAGCAGCGCGCCCACCTCGTGCAGGGGCGCGGTGTGCGTCGCGTACGCCCGGTCGCCGACGGTGGAACGGCCCCGGGTCGGGGCGTCCAGGCCGAGGAGCATCCGCATGGTGGTCGACTTGCCCGCGCCGTTGGGCCCGAGGAAGCCGGTGACGGTGCCGGGGTGGACGGTGAAGCTCAGGTCCTCCACGACGGTCTTGTCGCCGTAGCGCTTGGTGAGTTCGTATGCCCGAATCATGCTTCTGATGTTGGCGCTCGCGGAGGCGCTGGGCGTCGGACCGGGGGCGGGACGTGGGCGGCGGGGATAGTACCGCGGTAGGACGGGAACCCTGAGGGTCCCTCTGGAGCAGGGGGTCTACCCGGGGAGTTCCGCGTGGGGCCAGCGCGTGCGGGCCTGTTCGCGGGAGCGGAGGAGGGCCAGGGTGGGCAGGCCCCGGTCCGCGCCGGTGGACAGGAGCTCCGGGAGCTGGGGGAGCGGGGCCACGGCGGCCACGTCGTCGAGGACCAGTGTCATTGGTGGGTCGAGCCGACCGGAGGATGACCGTTCGGCCATGCGCCGGCCGTGCTCGACCACGCTTGAGGCGAGGGCCGTGAGGAGGGGCATCGCGCCCGGCCCCTTGGGCGATTTGGGGTCCTCGATGGCTTCACCCACCACGAAAAGCGTGCCCCCTTCATCGATGAAGGAATCCAGGGTGAGGGCATCGGTTCGGTTTGGGGTGCACGATTCCCGTACGTTCAGGGTGAAAAGGGCGGAGAGTGCGCGTGCCGTCAACTCCTGGGCCATGTCCCTGCGTTCCGGGTACGCCGTGAGCGCCGCCTCCAGCTCGCCTGCGGCCCCTGAGGCGGCCTTCTGGTGCGTGCGGAGGATGCGGACCGCGTCCTGGACGCCGGTCCCTTGGGCCCAGCGGTGTACGTGTTTGACGGGGCGGCCGTCCACCGCTGCCGCGTGGAGGAAGCTGCGGAGGAGAGTTTCGGCGGTGTCGGCGACGGTGCTGTCCAGCTTGGCGCTGGGCCTTATGGCGGCCAGCAGGGCGGTGGCTCGCTGGGCGGCCACCGCTTTGTCCTCGCAGTTGGTGGTGGGGGACCAGTGCATGCGGGCCGGGGTGTCGCAGAGGTGGCTCGGGTCGTAGACCAGGACGGGGCCGAGCTTCGCTCTGGCGTCCTTGGTCTCTTCCCACAGGGTGGGGTCCGAGGTGAGGACCAGGGCTGCGCCCTCCGCGTCCCGGATTGCCTCCGCTGCGAGGGGTCTGCGGGTTTCCTGGGGGCCCAGCACCAGGGGCGTACGAGGGGTGGGGACCGTCAGCTTCTCTGTGCTCGGAGTCTCGGTGCGGGGACCCTCGGCGGCCCTGACGCCCTGTTCATCGGTGCTCGGCGGTGTGGGCTGTGCCCACCCTCCCCCACTCTCGGCAGCGCTCGGGCGGGGGGACCCCCATTGCCCTGCGGAACGATTGCCCGCGGCCGGGACGACGGCTGCGGGAGCGACGGGGCGGGCGCCCTCGGCGGGAGCCGCCTCGACCGGAGTGTGGGTCTCCGGAGTCGGGGTGAGGCGCGCCTCGCGCCTCGCCCTTCGTACCGCCCGCCACCGCGTGACCGTCCCCATCACGAAGATCGTCAGGACCACAAGCACCATCAGCTGGCCGATCACCAGGCCCCAGACCAGGCCGTAGCCCGTGAGTTCGGCTGCCGGGGTGGCCGGCCAGGCGCCCGGGATGTCGTGCGGCTGCTGTACCAGGTGCCGCATCGCCACCGGCGTATTGCCGAAGGTGACGTTCTTGGGCCAGGAGCCGTGCGAGAACAGGCCCGCGAGGCCCGTCGCCGACCAGACGAGGACCGTCAGGCCGAGCACGAAGGCGAGGCCGCCCACCAGGAGGCCGTCGGGAACGCCCCGCTCCCGTGACTCGCGCCGTCCGCCCCGGTCGCGGTACTCGGGCTCAGGCTCCCGGTAACCCATCCCTCACGCCACCCCGGAACGCGACGACGAGGGACCGTTCATCTGCTGCTCCATGTACGCCGCCCGTTCCTCCGCCTCCAGCTCCGCCGCCTGTAGCGCGTCGTCGCCGAGCAGGTGGTCCGCCGCCTCCACCGACGATTCGGTCATGGCGCGGTCGGTGAAGACCAGGGGCCGTTCGGTCTCCGTGATCAGGTGTTTGACCACCTGGACATTGCCGTTCACGTCCCACACCGCGATGCCGGGCGTGAGGGTGGGGATGATCTCCACCGCCCAGCGTGGCAGGCCGAGGACCCGGCCCGTCGCTCTCGCCTCGTCCGCTTTCTGGGCGTAGATCGTCCTCGTCGACGCCATCTTCAGGATCGCGGCGGCTTCCTTGGCCGCCGCGCCGTCCACCACGTCGCTCAAGTGGTGCACCACCGCCACGAACGACAGACCGAGCCGCCGCCCGAACTTCAACAGCCGCTGGAACAGCTGTGCCACGAACGGGGAGTTGATGATGTGCCACGCTTCCTCCACCAGGAAGATGCGCTTCTTGCGGTCCGGGCGGATCCAGGTGTGCTCCAGCCAGACGCCCACGATCGCCATCAGGATCGGCATCGCGATCGAGTTCCGGTCGATGTGCGAGAGGTCGAAGACGATCAGCGGGGCGTCCAGGTCGATGCCCACCGTCGTCGGCCCGTCGAACATGCCCCGCAGGTCACCGTCGACCAGGCGGTCAAGGACCAGGGCCACGTCCAGCCCCCACGCCCGTACGTCGTCTATGGCGACGTTCATCGCTTCCGCGGACTCCGGCTCCGGGTGCCGCAGCTGCTCCACGATGTCCGTCAGGACCGGCTGCCGCTCCACGATCGTCTCGTTCACGTATGCGTGGGCGACCTTGAGCGCGAAGCCCGAGCGTTCGTCGAGGCCGTGCCCCATCGCGACCTCGATGATGGTCCTCAGGAGCGCGAGCTGACCCGTCGTCGTGATCGAGGGGTCCAGCGGGTTGAGGCGGATCCCCATGTCCAGGGCGGCCGTCGGGTCGAGCCGGATGGGAGTTATGCCCAGCTCCTGGGCGATGAGGTTCCATTCGCCCACGCCGTCCTCGCCCTGCGCGTCCAGGACGACGACCTGTCGGTCCTTGAACCTCAACTGCCGCAGGACGTACGTCTTCTCCAGGGCCGACTTGCCGTTGCCCGACTCGCCGAGCACCAGCCAGTGCGGGGCGGGGAGCTGCTGGCCGTAGAGCTGGAACGGGTCGTAGATGTATCCCTTGCCGGAGTACACCTCGCGCCCGATGATCACGCCCGAGTCGCCGAGGCCGGGGGCGGCCGTCGGCAGGTAGACCGCCTGGGCCTGGCCCGTCGACGTACGCACCGGGAGTCGGGTCGTCTCCACCTTCCCGAACAGGAAGGACGTGAAGGCGTCCGTGAGGATGGTCAGCGGATCCCGCATGTTGGCAGCCCTCGCCTCTAGCGTCGGATGCCGGTCGCGAACGGCAGCGTATTGACGAAGGCCCTGTGGTGCTCGCGGTCGCACCACTCCAGCTTCAGATACGACTTCCCGGCCGAGGCCCGGATGGTGCGCTTGTCGCGCGCGAGGGCTTCGGGGGAACGGGACGAGACGGTGATGTAGCCGACGAGGTTGACGCCGGCCGCGCCGCTCGCCAGGTCCTCGCCGCGCTGGTCCAGACGGGAGTTCGACGCGATGTCACGGGGGTCGACCGTGCGGTTCATCTTGGCCTGGCGGCTGGCCTCCGCCTCGTCGTTCGTCTTCTCCGTCAGCATGCGCTCGATGGCGACCTCGGTGGGTTCGAGGTCCATGGTCACCGCGACCGTGCGGATCACGTCCGGGGTGTGGACGAGCAGCGGGGCGAGGAAGTTGACGCCGACCGGGGTCATCGGCCACTCCTTCACCCAGGCCGTGGCGTGGCACCAGGGGGCGCGGGTGGAGGACTCGCGGGTCTTGGCCTGGAGGTAGGTGGGCTCCATCGCGTCGAGCTCGGCGGGCCAGGCGTTGCGCTTGGTCATCGCCTGGATGTGGTCGATGGGGTGGTCCGGGTCGTACATGGAGTGCACGAGGGAGGAGAGACGGCCCTGGCCGAGAGGCTGGCGCACTCGAATGTCGGCTTCCTGGAGCCGCGAGCAGATGTCGGTCAGTTCGCGCGCCATGACGACCGCGAGACCGGCGTCCTTGTCGAGCCTGCGCCCGCCGTGCGGGCGGCTCGCGCGTGCCATCGCCTGGGCCTCGGCGGCCAGGTCGCGCGAGTAGTGCATGCACGCCACGAGATAGGCGCGGTGCTGCTCGCTGCTGGTGGAGACCATCGACTGGAGCTGTTCGTACGACTGCTGCAGCCAGGGCAGCGCCCGGTCGTCGCCCCGCACGCTGACGTCCTTGGCGTGGGCGTCCGGGTCGGCGGGGAGGGTGCGCGCGAGGATCTGAAGGCGCGTCACGAAGCCGTCGCCGTTGGCGACATGCTTGAGCAGTGTCCCGAACCGGTCGACGAGGGCCTCCTGGTCCTCGGAGTCGCGCAGGCCGACGCCCGGTCCCTCGATCTCGATGGCGGCGGTGACGGTCCGCCGGTCGGCGTGCAGGAGCACGGCGATCTCGTCCGGACCGAAGGGCGCGGCGAGCCAGCTGATGCGCCCGATGCCCGGGGGCGGGCCGACCTCGACCTCCTTGCCGTCGAAGCGGATGCCCGCTTCGGGGGTGGCGGAGCGGTAGGCGGTGCCGCGCTTCAGGGAGCGCTTGTAGCTGCGGTTGATCTCGAACCACTTGAAGAACGTGCGGCCCTTGTAGGGGACGTAGACCGCGGCGATCGCCAGCATCGGGAAGCCCATGAGCAGCACGATGCGCAGGGAGAGGACAGGGACGAGGAGCCCGCACATCATCCCGACGAAGGCGCCGGCGATGATCAGCGCGATCTCACCGGTCTCCCGGTTCTTGCCGACGATCGCGTTCGGCCGGGCGCGGCCGATCAGATATGTGCGGCGGGGCGCGACCGGATGCGACACGTGGGACTGGGTCGTCAACGCCCTTCACCTCCCGTGCGTTTGGTACTGCCAGTGGAACCGTTTCCTGCGCCGCCGCGGTTGCGCGCGTGCGGAGTGCTGGTCGCGCTGCCCCGGGGCGGGGGTGCGGCGGAGGGGACAGATCCGCCGCCGTTGGATGAGCCGCCGCCTCCGCTGGGGCGGCTGCTGTGGGCGGCGACGCCGCCGCTGGCCGGGTTGGAGGGCCGCGACTGGTTGTTGCCGCCTCCTCCGCCGCCTCCACGGGAGCTGTGGGTCTTGATGCCCTGGGAGACGAGGGACGCGGGGGAGGTGATGACGGCCGCGGCGCGGTTCTCGGCGCCCTGGGAGATGCGGTTGTTCCGGGAGCCCGCGATCTCGTCGCCGAAGCCGGGGACGAAGCGGTAGATCATGGCGCTCGCGAAGATGGCGAGCAGGATGATCGAGAGACCGGAGACGACCGCCGAGAAGGCGTCGGGCCCGTCATCGGCGGAGAGCGCTCCTGCGAGACCGAGCACGATCACGATGATGGGTTTCACCAGGATCACCGCGATCATGATCCCCGCCCAGCGGCGGACGTGCGTCCACAGGTTCTTGTCGACGAGACCCGCGTATACGACGGTGCCGAGCAGCGCGCCCACGTAGAGCAGGGCGGCCCGGATGACGAGTTCGAGCCAGAGGATGCCGGCGGCGAGGATCGAGACGAGCGAGACGACGATCAGCATGATCGGCCCGCCGCCGATGTCCTCGCCCTTCTTCAGCGCTCCGGAGAACGTCCCGAAGAACGTGTCCGTCTGACCGCCCGTCGCCTTCGCGATCACGTCCGTGACGCCGTCCGTCGCCGAGACGACCGTGTAGAGGATCAGCGGCGTGAAGGCGGAGGCGAGGACCGTCAGCCACAGGAACCCGATGGCCTCGGTCAGCGCCGTGGTGAGGGGGACGCCGCGCACTGCGCGCTTGGCGACGGCGAGGAGCCACAGGAGCAGGGTGAGGATGGTGGACGCGGCGAAGACGACCGCGTACTGCTTGAGGAAGCTGGGGTTCGTGAAGTCGACCTCGGCGGTCTTCTTCACGGCTTCGGAGAGCTTGTCGACGGTCCAGGACGCGGCGTCGGCGCAGCCCTTTGCCAGGGAGGAGAGGGGGTCGAGGGTGGAGTCCAGGGGGGACTCGGTGGGGTACTTGCTGTCGCTTCCGCCGCCTCCGCCGCCCTCGCCCTTTTCGCAGTACTTCTTGGCGGGCCCGACGATGAGGTCGCAGTTGTCCTCGTCCGGTTCGGGCGCCGCGTAGGCACGCGAGGCCAGCAGGATCGCCGCGGACTGCACGGCCGCAGCCGCGGCCGTGATCTTCAGGGCACGTCGGCTACCGGGCATACGTGAACCCTCCGTACTCCTGCACGGCCTTGGCGATCTCGTCGGCCGTGGAGACCTTGTTGTCGCCGTTCACGGGCGCCGGGCCGTCCTTCGAGGAGTACTGCTCGACCTTCCAGTCCCCGCCGGACCACCGGAGCTTGAACGTCATGGTGAACCAGTCGTTGCTGACGGGGTTCGTCGTCTTCTGCCCGGCCGTGCCGAAGGCACCGGTGCACCAGACCTGCACGGTCGCCGAGCTGTCCGCGTACGCCGTTGTCTTGGTGCCGACGGGCAGCGTGCGCGAGACGTAGGTCTCGCCGGGGGCGGGGTTGCCATTGGCGTCCAGGCCGACCTTGTCCAGAAACGTCTTGGAGTACGTCTTGCTGAACTGCTGCTCCAGCGCGTCCACTCTGTCGGGGACGAAGATCTGACGCACGATCTCGGACCTGCGGGCAGGCTTGAGGATGTCGGCCGAAACCAGCGCCACCGCGTAGTTGGACGCCGCACTCTGTACGCCCTGCTCGGTCTTCGAGTATCCGGAAGGAATCCCTCCGGTCTTGCCGTCGACCGGCTTCTCGCCCGTCGCGGCGGTCGGATCCGCCCCCGGCTTCGCGCCGTCCCCGCCACCCCCTCCGGAGGAGTCATCGCCGCCGCGGTTGGCGAACGCGATGGCCGCGATGAGGAGGACCACCACACCGACCACCGTCACGAGGCTCCGTGACGAAGAACGGCCGGATCTGCGCGGTCCGCCGTACCCGTCCTGGCCGCCCCCCTCGCCCTCCGGGAGCCGCGTCCGGGTCTCGCCCGAGCCGCCGTAGAGGCCGTCGTTCCGCTCGTCGCCAAGACTCATGCCGCGTACGCCCCCTCAACCTCTCGGTGAACCGCCACGTACGACGGTAGCCGTGCTGGTTCCCGCGCGGGCGCGGTGTGGTGACTCGACATCAGGGAGTTGCAACCTCAGCCGGTGGGCGCGACGGATGGGTGGGTCGAAGGGGGACAGGGGGAGGGGAAACGGGGACGTAAGTGGGTGGCGGGGGTTAGACCGCCATGCCGTACACGATGGTGAAGACCGTGCCGAGCGAGCCGATGATGAAGACGCCGGTCAGGCCCGCGATGATCAGGCCCTTGCCCTGCTCGGCGCTGAACGTGTCGCGCAGCGCCGTCGCGCCGATGCGCTGCTTCGCCGCGCCCCAGATCGCAATGCCGAGGCAGAGGAGGATGGCGATCGCCATCACGACCTCGATCATCACCCGTGCCTCGTTGCCCAGGCTCCCGAAGGGACCCCAGTCGGGGGCGATCCCGCCGATGATGGTGGTGATGTCGCCCTTTTCGGCTGCCATAAGCATGTGTAACTCACCGCCCCTAGTGGGTTGTTCTGTCACCTCTGCCTACCGCAGTGCAGAGGACAGCTCATTCTCGCCGACAAATGGGCCAGTGCATGTCGACTTGGCGTCATTCGTTGGCTGAAACGTATGGTCACTCTGTGTATCACGGTGAGTGACGCCGGGCAATGACGGCCCGGCGTGCCCTCTGACCAGGTCTCATTCTGACCTCGTCCGGTGACGGAGACTCACATCATGGGTCATGTAAGGCCGTCGAGGCCATCCAGACCTTCGAGGCCGTCCAGACCTTCCAGGCCGTCCAGGTCCCCGAGGCCGCCGCCCGTCACGACGTACGAGCAGTCGGTGTAGCGGTAGCCCGGCTGGACCTTGCTGCCCTCGGCGTTGTTGCGGACGCTCCCCACGCCGCCGGCGCCGCGCTTGTAGAGGAAGTGGTAGTCGCCCGGGGGCAGGCGGAGCGTCTTCTGGGGGTGGCCCTTGCCCGCCAGGCAGGCCTTCTTGCCCTGGGCCTTGCTGGTGTACGTCTTGCAGCCGCCGCACGAGGCGAGCTTGAGGCTGCCGGTGGTGGGGCCGGTGTAGAGGACTTCGAGGGGGCCGGGGCCGCCGTTCTCGACGACGTACGTGAGCCTCGCGCCGCCAGGCGACTTGGTCGGCGGCAGGCTGCTGCCCGCGGACGGGCGGGCCGCGGCGATCTCGGCGGCGATGGCGATGTCCTTGGCGCGGTCGCGCTTGCCGTTGCTCTTGTAGGTCCGGGTGAAGTCGTTGAGGGTCTTGGCCGCGTCCCCGAACCTGCCGTCCTTGAACTCGTCCACGCCGCACGCGTACACCCCGGACTCCACCGCGCTCGCGGCGTCGCCGGAGAGGCCGCCGCCCGCGTCGTCCGGAAGGGCCTCGGCGGTGGAGCCGATGCTGCGGAGCTCGTCGGTGGCCTTGCAGGGGTCGGAGCCCTTCAGGTCCGTGGAGCGCGCGTCGATGGCGTCGCGGATGGCGGGCTCGACCTTCCCGGCCTGGTCGGAGTCGGGGAAGGTCCGCAGGAGCTCGCCGAACTCGCCGCCGCCGGTCCCGCCGCCGGTTCCGCTGTTGCCGAGCCCTTGGTTGCCGCATTCGTAGAGGGAGGTGGCGAGGCGGTCGTCGGGCCAGGTGGCGAGGGTGCCGACGCGGTCCTTGCCGAGGGAGTCGGGGAGGGTCCTGAGGTACTTCAGGGGTTCGAGGGCGTCGCAGTACTTGCGCTCGTCGTAAGGGGCGGCGACGGACTTGTAGTACGCGGTGAGGCTGTCCGGCACGCGCTTGGCGGCCTTGGAACCCGGGTGGTCGTCGCCGAGGTCGCGGTAGATGGCGAGGGCGGAGCGGTAGTCGTCCTCGGCGGCGTCGAAGGTGCGGCCGTCGGCGGCCGTGACGATCTTGTCGGCCTCGTCGAGCCGGGCGAGCAGCATCTCCTCGACGGCTTCGTCACGCGCGACGTCGTACGCGATGACGCCGCCGGCCGGGACGGCGAGCAGGACGAGCCCGAGTCCGACGGCGAGCGGCGCGCGCAGGGGCCAGCTCTGGTGGGTACGGAGGGCGCGGCGGGCCCCGTCGGCCGCGGCGAGGACGAGGAAGGCGATGAACCCGATGAGTACGCCGCCGGGTACGCCGTCGACCTCGGCGGGAAACGCCACGAAGAGGAGCGCGGCGGTCGCGGCCCAGCAGAGGGCGGCCAGGAGCCAGCGCTTCAGGAGGACGTAACCGAGGCCGAGACCGGTGAGGTTGAGCAGCCCGGCGGAGAGGGCACGCAGGGCGTCGGGGGCGGGCGGAGGCGCGGGCGGGCCCGGGGGTGGGCCTGCGGGTGGGCCGTAGGCGGGCGGCGGGGCTGTGGGTGGCGGGGGCGATGAGGGGGGCACAGGCGGAGACGCCGGTGCTGCGGAGGGCGGCGGCGGTGTCGAGGGTGGCTGCGGTGTCGAGGGTGGCGGCACCATCGGGGGCGGCGGCCCGAACTGGCCGCCGGGGGGCACCTCGGGCCGGGCAGTGGCTGGGGCTGCGCCCGGGACTGCGCCCGGCGTGGGGCCGGGGCTCTGACTCTCGCCCGGGTCCCGGGCGGGCGGGGCGGCACCTGGCGTCGGGCGCGGCGCTTCACCTGGCCCCGCGTTGTGCCCTTCGCCTACCCGGCCAGGTGTCGCGTCGTTGGCCCTCTGGCTCCGAGCTGCGTCGTTGGGCCCTGGGCCAGCAATCGCGTCGTCGGGCCCCCGGCCAGGAATGGCGTCGCTGGGTTCCGGGCCAGATGCCGCGTCGCGTGGCCCCGGGCCGAATTCCTCGTTGGGCCCCCGGCCAGGCACCTGCTCGTCCCCAGGTTGCATGTTCGGCTCCCCCCAGCCGTCACAACGCAGCGCTTTGATTTGCGCCCAATTCCCCAACGATCGGGGAAAGTTGGACACCCGTCAACAGCGCGCGCAGCCTTCGACGGGCCCGCGCACCCCTTAGTCGCGGCGGCCGAGCGCCTTCGCGCGGGTGTGGGACCAGCCGGTCAGGAGCACGCCGGCGGCGACCGTCACGACGTAGGCGGTCAGGAGGACCGCGAAGCCACCGGGGAGCCGGCCGAGGAGGCCGGTGTCGTCGTGGTCGATGAGCAGTCGGATGAGGCCTTGCGCGGAGAAACACATGAGGACCGCGCCGAGGATCTGCAGGGTGTCGTACTTCACGTTACGAACGTATCAGCGGCGTTTTAGAATAACCGCCACTGCAAGGGAATTTCCTTATATTACGTCACACATTCCAGGTCCTATAGTGGGAGGCGTGCGTGACGAAAAGAATGGCCGCTGCACGGTCTGCCGTGCCGGAATCGGCGCTGCGGGCAAGCGTGGCCGCCCCGCTCTCTACTGCTCCCGCAGCTGCCAGGCGAGGGCCTACCGGCGGCGGAAGAGGCCGCCCGTCCCGGCGGTCGCGATCCCCGCGCCCACGTCCGACGCCCGGCAGCGCAGGCGGCGCCAGATCGCCGAGGCGGTGTGGCGCATCGCGGCCGAGCGAGGCCTTGACGCGGCGAGCATGCGGGAGATCGCGGCCGAGGCGGAGGTGTCGCTGAGGGTGGTGCAGTACCACTTCGGCAGCAAGCACCAACTCCTGGTCGCCGCCCTGCACATGCTGCACCGCGAGAACGAACGCCTGGCAAGGACCCGCGTCCACTACGACCCCGCGAACCTGCGCGGCGTACTGAGCGCGATGCTCGACGAGTTCCTGCCGCTGGACGCCCAACGGGCCATGGCGTTGCGGGTGTTCTCCGCGTACTACGCCCGCAGCCTCACCGACCCCGCCATCGCGGCGGTCTTCCTGAGCGACGAACACCCCCTGGAGGAACTCGTCGCCGGGTTCATCGCCTCCGCCCAGGAGAGCGGCCAGACGGCCCCGGGCCTGGACGCCCAGCGCGAGGCGGACCTACTGGTGGCCGCGGCGGTGGGGCTCGGCGGGGACGTGCTGCACGGGCGCCGCACCCTGGACGACGTACGCGGCACGCTCGACTACCACCTGGCCAAGATCTTCAGCCCTGCCCAGCCGTCGCGCGGGTGATCGCTTCGGCCTCGAGCAGAGGGTTCTCGAAGCTGACGTTCTCGGCGATCTGCTCCGCACCGTACTTCCAGTCCTCCTGGAAGTCCTCGCAGGCGTAACTCGAGAATTTCATGAAGTTGCTCGACGGATCGGTCACGTCACGCGGTTTCGCTGGTGCGACGTTTGCGTCATAGAAGGCCGAACCTCCATGTGTCAGGCAGGACAGGCCGCCCGCGGCTGCTCAGTGATCTGGGAACGACTGATGCCTCCCAGTGGGATCTGGGAGGCATCAGGACCGCACCCGGGCAGGAAGGCCGTCGTGGCAGGTGGCGGAGTCGCGGGGTGTCAGCCGGCCGGGGAGTCGCTGACGATTCCGACCGGGTTGATCTCCAGCTTGACCGCGCTCTCGCCGTCGGAGACCGGGAGCGTGCCCGCGGGCCAGTCGAGGGTGACGTGCTTGGTCTCGTTCGGGGGCGTGACGACGAGGCTGGTGATGCCGACGCCGGAGCCGCCCGTGTTGTTGTACGGGAACGTGATGTTGAAGGCGGCGGACTCGCCGTCCTTCAGGACCCCCGGCACGGCCTGCTCGCCGTTGCGTTCCACGGAGAGGGTGTCGCCGGTGGACGCCGTCAGGTCGACGCCCGCGTAGCCCTTGATGGTGCAGTCCCGGCCGCCGCCGTTCTTGAAGACGACGGTGACGACGCCTTCCGTCTTGTCCGTGGTGTTGTCCGTGGCGTTCACTTCGAGCTCGTCCGTACGGCAGATGTCGACCTTGCCGTCGCTGTTGTCGCCGGTGCCCGCGGCCGTCCCCTCGGCGGATCCGCTGCCGCCCGAAGTCTTCCCGCTGCCGGAACCCTCGCTCCCGCCGGACGCCTCTCCGGTGCCGGAGCCCCCGTTGCTGCCGTCTCCGTTGCTGCCGCCCTCGTCCTGCGACGTGGCGGGTGCGGTGGTCTTGCTGTCCGCCGCCGCGTTGTCGTCGCCGTTGCAGGCGGTGAGCGAGAGGGCGGCGACGAGGCCGATGACTGCGGCGACGGCCTTGCGGGTGTGCTTCATGGGATCCCCCGTAGTGGTGCTGCTGTTCAGTGGTGATCACAGCTAAAGGGGAGGGGCCCGGCGGGGGCAAGGAGCGTCGGATCATCCGGGACGCTGGAACGATTCCAGGGGTCTGACCTGCGGGAACGTTCCTTGCCTGGGACGGTCGGGTGGGATGGCGGCGGGCAGCGCGGGCGAGGTCAGCGGGGGTCCACGTCCTCCACGAAGTGGTCGAACTCGCCCGCCTGTACGCCCAGTACGAAGGCGTCCCACTTCTTCCGGGTCGTGGTGACCACGTTCTCGGGGTCGCTGGTCTCCCGGAGGTACACGGCGTCCGCCGGGCCGTACGCGATCTCGATCCAAGGGCCCGGCCCCTCCTCCCCCTCGGGGGCGGCACGGATCCAGTCGAGGTCCGTGGGGACCTCAGGTGCGGGCGTGGGCGTGGGCGGGGGAGTGGGCGCGGGGGTGGAGTCAGTCACGGTGCGGGTCCTTGGGGGGCGTGCGGGTGGGGTCGGTGCTTCCCACCGGGGACGGAGGCTTCCATGCCTCCGACAACCGTATGCCCGCCTCCCCCGAAGGCGCAGGTGCCGCATCTACACTGAGTGCGCGGTGGACTCCCGCGCGGTGAGGGGTGGTTGACGGTGCGTAAGGCGTGGCTGCTCGCGGCCGTCGGCATCGGTGGGGCGATGAGTTTCATCGCGCTGCTCGTCGTGGGGACGTTCATGGCCGCCGGGAGCATCGCGGGCGGCGCCGGGCAGGGGAACGTCGGGCTCGCGAAAGGCGCCGTGCCCGCCACCTATCAGCCCCTCGTACAGAAGTGGGGAAACCTCTGCAAGGCGATCAACCCTGCCCTGCTCGCCGCGCAGCTGTATCAGGAGAGCGGGTTCAATCCGAACGCGAAGAGCCCGGCCAAGGCGCAGGGGATAGCGCAATTCATCCCGGGGACCTGGGCCACGCACGGGCTCGACGGTGACGGCGACGGCGATCGCGACGTGTGGGATCCGAAGGACGCCATCCCGTCCGCCGCCTCGTACGACTGCAAACTCGCCGGTTATGTGAAGGACGCCCCCGGAAGCCCGACGAAGAACATGCTCGCCGCGTACAACGCGGGCGCCTACGCCGTCATCAAGTACGGCGGCGTACCGCCTTATCGCGAGACCCAGAATTACGTGAAGACCATCACGGACCTGGAGAAGAGCTTCGCCAAGCCCACCGGCAGGGTGCAGCCGTCGCAGCAGGCGGCAGGAGCCATCTACTACGCGCAGAAGAAGCTCGGCACGCTGTATCTGTGGGGCGGCAATGGAACCCCCGAACAGGGCGGCCGCTTCGACTGCTCCGGTCTCACTCTCGCCGCCTATCGCAGCGTGGACATCGATCTGCCGCGCGTCGCGAACGACCAGTACAACGCCGGGCCACATCCGAAACGGGATGAACTGCTCCCGGGTGACCTGGTGTTCTTCTCGGACGACCTCACCAATTCCCGCGCCATCCGGCATGTCGGGATCTATGTGGGTGGGGGCTACATGATCAATGCCCCGCGGGCCGGTGCGGTGATCCGGTTCGACCCGATCGATACGCCGGATTATTTTGGCGCGACTCGCGTCACCGAGGACGGGGCGAATGCCGTGCCCGACAAGCTTTCGGCGGCCTGACAGCGGCTGCGAGTCACACCCCGCGAGCCGCGTGCGATCCGCGCGCGAGCCCCGTGCGCGGGGGGTGATGTGGCTTGAACTCTCCGTCAGTACACTTCTCTGAGCTGCGGTGATGAGTCTCTCTTCGGTAACGTCTCAGTGATCATTCGGTGGAGGGTGGAACGTAGTGGAGGGGACCACACGTTCCCTTGGCTGTGACGGCAGTACTGACCACGGGGGTTGGTGGAAGGGCGCACGGCAAGGTGCGTCCGAGGCGAGAAGACAAGGGGCCGCAGCACCATGGCTGGACTCGACACAACTGGGTCGAACCCCGACGTCAGCCTGCTCTACGACATCAACGGTCTGGCTGAGGAATCCCCGGACTGGCTGACAAAGTCGATGGCATTCGTCGGCGAGTACGGACTGCTGCTCGCGCTCGTTCTGCTGGTCATCTGGTGCTGGTGGGGCCAGAGAAAGCGCGGGACGCTGGATGACGCCGCTTCTTCTGTCGCCTCTGTCGTGTGGGCGCCATTGGCGGCCGGGCTCGCCGTCCTGGTGAATGTGCCGATCCGTGGATTCGTGGAGAGGCGGCGGCCTTTCAAGGACCACGACGGCCTGGAGGTCCTCGTACACGGAAAGACCGATTTCTCCTTCGTGAGCGATCACGCGACGCTCGCGATGGCTCTGGGCGTCGGCCTTTTCGTGGCCAACCGGAAGTTCGGTCTCGTCGGCATCGCCCTCGCCTTGCTCGAAGGCTTCTGCCGGGTCTTTATGGGCGTGCACTATCCGACGGACGTCGTGGGCGGATTCGCGCTCGGGACGGCTGTCGCGCTGCTGCTCTCGCCGCTGGCGATGGCTGTGCTCACGCCTGTGGCCAGGGCTGTCGGGCGGACTGGGCGGGGCCGGTCGCTGGTGTGGGCCGGTCCGCGGGAGGAGGAGGCGGTGGCGGAGCTGCCTCGGTCCTCGACGCCGGCTTCGCCTTCGGCGCCGGCGTCGGCGTCGTCCTCTGGTCCGGATGAGCGGGATCTGGCGGCTTAGCGTCCTCGCGGCGCCGCTTCAGCAGCCACCAGCCGGTGGCCGCCGCGGCGGCGGTGACTCCCGCGGAGGCGATGGCCATGGGGCCCGCCTCGGGGTGCTCTGCCTCTGAGGCGGCGGCGTGGGCCGTGGGGGTGGCCAGGGCGAGGAGGGTGGCTGTGGCGGCTGCGGCTTTGGCTATTCGGGGGGTCATATCCCCAGGGGAGTCTTGTCCTGGGGGGTGGGCCACCCGAGGGCGTGGCGGGTGGGCTGTTCGGGTTGCGGGGGCGGCCGTCCGGGGGACGGAACCCAGCCAGAGGCCCGCGGGCCCCGGGGCCACTGGAGCGCCGGGGAAAGTCAGAGAGCCTGGGGGAAAGTCAGAGAGCCTGGGGAAAGTCGAAGAAGCGGTCCGGGTCGTACTGCTTCTTCAGGGTCCTCAGCCGCCCCGCCGCCGAACCGTAGTAAGCCTCACGCCAGTTCGACAGCGTCGGGTCCGCGTAGTTCTGGTACGCCGCACCCGATGCGTACCGAGCCATCGCCCCGTGCGCCGTTTTCAGCCACGCCTGTGCCGGTTTCCCCGACGTACCCGGCCGCCACGCCGCGATGTACTGCGCCAGCATCCGCGAGCGGCGGTGCACGAAGGCCGTGGCTGTCGGGTCGACGCGGTTGATCGCGCCCCCCAGTGCGGTCAGTGCGATGGAGCCCGCGCTCGCGCCCGTCACGTTCACCACCTGGGAGAGCAGCGCGCGGATCCCCGCCGCCGACAGCGAGCGGTCGAAGAAGTCCGAACTCGCGGCGTACGTCTCGCGGTTGAGCGCCCCCTGCGGGCTCCGCCCCGGCGTCGCGCCGGGCAAGTGGCACTGGGCGTCCGACGAGAAGGACGCGCAGCCCGCGTACACCTCCATCGACTCCTCGTACGAGCGCCGCTTGAGGGAGACGCTGCGCGCCGGGGTGCCGATCTTGTCCGCGAGGCGGTCCACCGCGTTCTGGAGTTCCCCGTACGTCCCGAGCGAGAAGCACGCGACCGACACCGTGGGCGTACCGCCCGGCGAGTTCGCCAGGTGCGCCGACGACCAGATCTCGTCCGGCTGGTCGGGGCCCCACTCCTGCCATGCCTTGATGACCGCCGCCGCCTTCGACCAGGGCCAGGTCATGTACGCCGAGACCCCCTGCGGGGCCGCGTGCGTGCGGAAGCGGAGCTCCGTCACCACGCCGAAGTTCCCGCTTCCCGCGCCACGCAGCGCCCAGAACAGGTCCTTGTTCTCGCTCTTGCTCGCCGTCAGCTGCTTGCCGTCCGCCGTGATCAGCGTCGCCGACGTCAGGCTGTCGCAGGTCAGGCCGTACGCCCGTGACACCACGCCATGGCCGCCGCCCAGCGTGAGGCCGGAGATGCCCACCGTCGGGCAGGAGCCCGCCGGGATCGTCACGCCCTTCGCCGCGAGCGCGCGGTAGACGTCGATCAGCTTCGCGCCCGCGCCGACCGTCGCCGTCGAACCACTGGCGCGCGTCTTGTTCAGCTTCGACACGTCGATGACCAGGCGGCCCGTGCCGGACGACCAACCCCCGTAGGAATGGCCGCCGTTGCGTATGGAGACCGGGACGTCGTGGGCGCGGGCGTAGGTCAGGGTCGTGCGGATGTCGTCCGGGTTCGCCACGTACGCGACCGCCGTCGGCTTCAGGCTGTCGTAGCGCGTGTTGTAGAGCTGGCGGGCCGCCGCCCACTTCGCCTCTCCCGGCTTGACCAGGGTGCCGTCCAGGTCCTTGGCGAGGGCGGTGAGGTTCGCCGCTGCGGACGCGGCGGCGCTCGCCGTGCGGATGGGGGTGCTCGAACCGCTGGAGCGCGGGCCGCTCGCGCTCCGGGAGGTCCCGCCGCCCTTGCCGCTGCTGCCGCCGTCGGAGCCGGTGCAGCCCGCCGCCGCGAAGGCCGCCGTCGCCGCCGCCGTCGTGCTGATGAACGTACGTCGCTCCATGGCCCCGCCTCCCGTTGCTTCCCGGAGTACGAGACGGCCTGCGAGACCCATGGGTTCCGGTGAACGGCAAGGGAGTTGCGCGTGGACGTCCGGGGGTTAGGCGTCCGACATGTGGGATTCCGCGTCCGTCCTGGCCCTGCTGCGCGCCCTGCGGGCCGGACCGCGCCAGCCACAGCTGCACCTGGCAGCGCAGAATCGGCCCTGCTCGACCGTCGTCGTGCGGTGGGGTACGTCCTGCTGCTCCTCGGCCACGACTCCACCGTACCCACGCCGGGTGAACGCTCTTCCGCGTGACGGGTCAACGTACCGGTCGTTACACGGAACGACAGGGGGCCACAGCACCTCGCGGGAAGGCTTGGGGGTAGTCGGGCGATGGGTCAGCAGCACAGGCGCACAAGCGGGGCGGTCGCCACGGCCGCGGCGGTGGGTCTCATGGCCGTCGCCACGGGGTGTTCGGGGGGCGGCGCCGCCGCCGACGACGGGCGCCACGCCGCCGAGGACGCCGTCGACGTGGTGCGGGGCTCCCCCGACGCCCTTGTCCGCGCGGGGAGTTCCAAGGCGCGTACGTCCATGGAGATGGCCAGTGGCGGGACCCGCGTGACGATCCGCGGGCAGGGCGCGTACGACTTCAGGCGGCAGGTGGGGCGGTTCGTGGTGGTCCTTCCGAAGGATCCCGCCGGGGCCGAGGAGCACCGTCCCATCACCGAGCTGATGGCGAGCGGCGCGCTCTACATGAAGAACCGCGGGGCCGGGGTGCCCGCCGACAAGTGGGTGCGGATCGAAACGGCCTCGCTCTCGGACGGCAACCTGGTCACGGGGGGTGCCACCGATCCGCTCGCCGCGGCGGAGCTGCTGCGGGGCGTGCGCAAGGCCTCGTACGTCGGGGAGACGGCGGTGGCGGGCGTCGGGGTGCGGCACTACCGCGGGACCGCGGACCTTCCCGCCGCCGCGAAGTCCGCTTCCGAGGGGCAGCGGCGGGCGCTGGCCGCGGCGGCGAAAGGGTTCAGCAAGAGCGGGGTGCCGTTCGACGCGTACCTCGACGAGCAGGGGCGGCTGCGGAAGCTGCGCCAGCACTTCAGTGTCGCGAACGCCGAAGTGGCGTCGACCACCTTGTTGTACGACTTCGGGGCGCCCGTGGACGTGCGGTTGCCGGCGAGTGAGGACATCTTCGCGGGGAAGATCGCCGAGAAGTAGGGGGGCCTGGCTAGTCGCGACCGGGGGTGTGGAAATGGTCCGTCCGTGCCATGCGCGGTGTGTAGGCCGCTCCCTACTCTAGGAAGTCGGTACCGGCAGGAAGCAAGGTCAGGAAGAGGTGATGGACGTGGCTCTGGTGCTCGGTACGACTGTTCAGGACCACGTTGCCCTTGCCGAGATCGAGCTGTGCGGCGAACTCATCATCGCGGCGTCCGCCTCCGGCGAGGAGCGGCTGAGTTCTGACCGCATCGACGAGGTCCTGAACGTCTCCACTGACGTGGAGCGGCTGGGCGAGGGCAGGAGCTAGTCCGGGCCCCTGGGCCTGATGCGGGGGCGTGGCCCGGGCCCCGCCCGCCTCCTTCAACTCCAAGGCCGCCGCTTCGCGGCGGATCTTCCCCGCCCCCCACCCGTACCCCGCAGGGCAATCGGGCGGGTGCGCGGGAACAATCTGCCGCGAAGCGGCGGCCTCGAGCACCGTTGCCCGACGCGGGAGCCTTACGTGCGCATCATGCGCGCGATTGCCTTCGTGGCCTCCTCGACCTTCGCGTCGATCTCTGCCCCGCCCTTGACCGCCGCGTCGGCGACGCAGTGGCGCAGGTGTTCTTCCAGGAGTTGGAGGGCGAAGGACTGCAGGGCCTTCGTGCCCGCCGAGACCTGGGTGAGTATGTCGATGCAGTAGACGTCTTCCTCGACCATCCGCTGCAGGCCCCGGACCTGCCCCTCGATGCGCCGCAGGCGCTTGAGGTGCTCGTCCTTCTGCTTGTGGTAGCCGTGGACACCCTGATCGTGGCCGCCGGGCTCGGAGGGCGCTTCGGTGTTCATGGCCACACCGGCCGCATCGGTGGTCGTCATCGAGTCCTCCTGCTTGGACAGTCACTCTGCTGGGCAGTCATAGAAAAGCCGCTGGCTCAACTGGCTTCCTATACCCCTAGTGGGTATAGAATACTCGATTGCTCGGGGGGCGTGCTGATCACTGTGCCTGATGGGCGACACTGGGGTCTGGCCGGTTAGCCGTGGCCGGATGATGCGCCTAGCATCAGCCTGACCGAATCCAAAGCACCCCGAGGACCCCACGTGCGCTTTCGTCTGACCCCCAGGGAGACGAGCTTCTACGACATGTTCGCCGCATCCGCGGACAACATTGTCACGGGCTCGAAGCTCCTGATGGAACTGCTCGGGGCTGACGCCTCCGCCCGAGTCGAGATCGCAGAGCGTATGCGGGCCGCGGAGCACGCTGGAGATGACGCGACACACGCGATCTTCCACCAGCTGAACTCCTCCTTCATCACGCCCTTCGACCGCGAGGACATCTACAAGCTGGCGTCCAACCTGGACGACATCATGGACTTCATGGAGGAGGCCGTCGACCTGGTCGTCCTTTACCAGGTCGAGGAACTCCCCAAGGGAGTCGAGCAGCAGATCGAGGTCTTGTCGCGGGCCGCCGAGCTCACGGCCGAGGCCATGCCGAATCTGCGGACGATGGACAACCTCACCGAGTACTGGATCGAGGTCAACCGTCTGGAGAACCAGGCCGACCAGATTCACCGCAAGCTCCTCGCGCAGCTCTTCAACGGCAAGTACGACGCCATAGAGGTCCTGAAGCTCAAGCAGATCGTCGACGTGCTTGAAGAGGCGGCCGACGCGTTCGAGCACGTCGCGAACACGGTGGAGACCATCGCGGTCAAGGAGTCCTGAGGCCTCTCCATGGACACCTTTGCTTTGGTCGTGACCATCGGCGTCGCGCTCGGATTTACGTACACGAATGGCTTTCACGACTCTGCGAATGCCATTGCCACTTCCGTCTCCACCCGTGCGCTGACGCCTCGCGCGGCACTCGCGATGGCCGCCGTCATGAACCTCGCGGGCGCCTTCATGGGCAGCGGGGTCGCCAAGACGGTCAGCAAGGGCCTGATCGAGACGCCCGAGGGCAACAAGGGAATGTGGATCCTCTTTGCCGCCCTGGTGGGCGCCATTGTCTGGAACCTCATCACCTGGTATTTCGGACTGCCTTCTTCCTCATCCCACGCCCTTTTCGGTGGAATGGTCGGAGCCGCGCTCGCCGGTGGGATCGGGGTGATCTGGTCCGGAGTGCTCGACAAGGTCGTCATTCCCATGTTCATCTCGCCCCTCGTCGGCCTCGTCGCCGGCTATCTGGTGATGTGCGCGATCATGTGGATGTTCCGGAAGTCCAACCCGCACAAGGCCAAGCGCGGATTCCGCATCGCGCAGACGGTCTCCGCGGCCGGAATGGCGCTCGGACACGGCCTGCAGGACGCGCAGAAGACGATGGGCATCGTGGTGATGGCCCTGGTCATCTCCGATGTGCAGAGCGCCGACGCGCCCATTCCGATCTGGGTCAAGATCGCCTGTGCACTGATGCTCTCCGCCGGTACGTACGCGGGCGGTTGGCGCATCATGCGTACGCTCGGGCGCAAGATCATCGAGCTGGACCCGCCGCAGGGATTCGCCGCCGAGACCACCGGCGCGGGCATCATGTTCACCACCGCGTTCATGTTCCACGCGCCGATCTCCACCACGCACGTGATCACTTCCGCGATCATGGGTGTGGGTGCGACGAAGCGTGTCAATGCCGTGCGCTGGGGTGTTGCCAAGAACATCATTCTGGGCTGGTTCATCACGATGCCTGCAGCTGCCATTGTGGCCGCCGTCAGTTTCTGGATCGTGAATCTCGCCTTCCTGTAGCAGCACGGGAAAGCGACAACGGAAAGGCCCGCCCCCCGGGAGCCAGGGGGCGGGCCTTTCTTGTTGCCCCTGCGGTGGCACCGCCATGCAGCACCGCGGGGAGTCTGCGCTCTTCCGGAATTATCCGAAGCGGCCCGAGATGTAGTCCTCGGTGGCCTGCACGGACGGGTTGGAGAAGATCCGCTCCGTCTCGTCGATCTCGACGAGCTTGCCGGGCTGGCCGACCGCCGCGAGGTTGAAGAAGGCCGTACGGTCCGAGACGCGCGCCGCCTGCTGCATGTTGTGCGTCACGATGACGATCGTGAAGCGCTCCTTGAGCTCGCCGATCAGGTCCTCGATGGCGAGGGTCGAGATCGGGTCCAGGGCCGAGCAGGGCTCGTCCATGAGCAGGACCTGCGGCTCGACCGCGATGGCCCGCGCGATGCACAGACGCTGCTGCTGACCGCCGGAGAGGCCGGAGCCGGGCTTGTTCAGGCGGTCCTTGACCTCGTTCCAGAGGTTGGCGCCCTTGAGGGACTTCTCGACTACGGCGTTCAGCTCGCTCTTCTTGTACGAGCCGTTGAGCCGCAGGCCCGCCGCCACGTTGTCGAAGATCGACATCGTCGGGAACGGGTTGGGGCGCTGGAACACCATGCCGATCGTGCGGCGCACGGCGACCGGGTCGACACCGGGACCGTAGAGGTCCTCGTCGTCCAGGAGCACCTTGCCCTCGACACGGCCACCGGTGGTGACCTCGTGCATGCGGTTGAGGGTGCGCAGGAAGGTCGACTTGCCGCAGCCGGAGGGGCCGATGAAGGCCGTCACGGAGCGGGGCTCCACGGTCATCGAGATGTCCTCGATGGCCTTGTGGGCGCTGTAGTAAGCGGTAAGGCCCGATACGTCGATTCGCTTGGCCATGTGGATCACTGCCTTAAGGGGGGTACGAGAGGGTCGCTGAGTGGCCGCGTCAGCGGCCCGTCTTGGGGGCCTTCCAGCGGGCTACGCCGCGGGCCGCCAGGTTGAGGATCATGATGAAGCCGATGAGGGCGAGCGCGGCGGCCCAGGCGCGGTCGTAGCCCGCCTGGTTGCCGGCCCCGTACTGCTGGTAGATGTACAGCGGCAGCGAGGCCTGCGAGCCTTCGAACGGGTTCATGTTGATCATGGGGTTTACCCAGACCAGGAGCAGGACCGGTGCGGTCTCGCCCGCGATACGGGCGACCGCGAGCATGACGCCGGTCGTGATGCCGCCGATCGCGGTGGGCAGGACCACCTTGAGGATGGTCCGCCACTTCGGGATGCCGAGGGCGAGTGACGCCTCCCGCAGCTCGTTCGGGACGAGCTTGAGCATCTCCTCGGTGGAGCGCACGATCACCGGCATCATCAGGATGGCGAGCGCCATGGCGCCGGCCCAGCCGGAGAAGTCGAAGCCCAGGATCAGGATCCAGAAGCTGAGGACGAACAGGCCCGCGACGATCGACGGGATGCCGGTCATGACGTCCACGAAGAACGTGACGACCTTGGAGAGCTTCCCGCGCCCGTACTCGACGAGGTAGATCGCGGTGAGCAGGCCGATCGGCACGGCGATCACGGAGGCCAGGAGCACCTGCTCCAGGGTGCCGATGATCGCGTGGTAGATGCCGCCGCCGGGCTCGTCGTCCGCGACCACGCCCATGGAGTGGGTCAGGAAGTAGCCGTTGAAGACCTTGGTGCCGCGCTCCACGGTCTCGTAGATCAGCGAGGCGAGCGGGACGACGGCCAGCAGGAACATGACCCACACCAGCGAGGTGGCGAGGTGGTCCTTGGCCTGGCGTCCGCCCTCGACGGTGACCGCGAGGACGTACGAGGTGACGAGGAAGAGGATGGCCGCGATCAGGCCCCACTGGATACGACTGTCCAGGCCGGCCCCCGCACCGATGCCGATGGCGGCAGCGGCGGAGCCGAGCGCGACGACGATCGGCGTCCAGCGCGGGAGACGGGCGCCCTGGAGGCTCGTGGGCTTGACGATGGTGGTGGTCATGCGTTGGCCCCCGAGTACTCCTTGCGGCGCGCGATGATCAGGCGGGCCGCGCCGTTGACCAGCAGCGTGATGACGAAGAGGACCAGGCCGGATGCGATGAGCGCGTCACGGCCGTACTCGCTGGCTTCGTTGAACTTGCTGGCGATGTTCTGCGCGAAGGTGCCGCCGCCGGGGTCGAGCACGGACGCGCTGATGAGGAAGGTCGGGGAGAGCACGGTGGCGACGGCGATCGTCTCGCCGAGCGCACGGCCCAGGCCCAGCATCGAGGCGGAGATCACGCCCGAGCGGGCGAAGGGGAGCACCGACATGCGGATGGTCTCCCAGCGCGTGGCGCCGAGCGCGAGCGCGGCCTCCTCGTGCATCTTCGGGACCTGGAGGAAGACCTCACGGCTGACGTTCGTGATGATCGGCAGGATCATGATGGCGAGCAGGATGCCGACCGTCATCAGGGAGCGCGGGGCGCCGCCCTGGTACTCGAAGACGCCGGTCCAGCCCAGGTAGTCGTCGAGCCAGCTGTAGAGGCCGGTCAGGTTGGGCGCGACCACGAGGGCGCCCCAGAGGCCGTAGACGATCGACGGCACGGCCGCCAGAAGGTCGATCACGAAGGCGATGGGGGTGGCCAGGGCACGCGGCGCGTAGTGCGAGATGAACAGCGCGATGCCGATGGCCACGGGGACGGCGATCACGAGGGCGATCACCGAACTCACCACGGTGCCGAAGACCAGGACCGCGATGCCGAAGTACGGCTTGCCTTCGGTGGCGATGCCGGCCGGGTCCCACTCGAAGGTGGTGAGGAAGTTGCCCGTGTTGTCCGAGAGGGCGATGGCCGCTCGGTAGGTCAGGAAGGCCGCGATGGCGGCCATGATCACGAGCAGCGTGATCCCGGAGCCACGAGAGAGGCCGAGGAAGATCCGGTCGCCGGGGCGGGTCGCGCTGCGGCGGGGGCGCTTGGGCGTGATGCCCGAGGGCTGTACGCCGTTGTCGAGGGGTGGGGGTGCTGTCGTACTGCTTGGTATATCCATAAGATTCTCCGGTCTGCGGAGCCAATCACCGCTGTTCCAGCGGGAGTTGCTCCTGGCGGCGGTGCACCGGACGGTGCGGCCGGCCCTGGCTCACGGGGCCGGCCGCACTCGGTTCAGCTAGCTCAGGCCCGCGACGGTCTTGCGGACCTTGGAGATGATCTCGGCCGGGATCGGCGCGTAGTCGTTCTCCTTGAGGACGTTCTGGCCGTCCTCGCTCGCGATGTAGGTCAGGAAGGACTTGGTCGCGGCCAGGGTCTCGGCCTTGTTGCCCTTCTCGCAGAGGACCTCGTACGTCACCAGGGTGATCGGGTAGGCGCCCTCGGCGGTGGGCTTGTAGTTCAGCTCCAGGGCGAGGTCGTTGCCCTTGCCGACGACCTTGGCCTCGGAGATCGCCTTGGAGGCGTTGTCGACGGTGGCCTTCACCGGCTCCTTGGCGTCGGTCTGCAGGTCGACCGTGCTGATGCCGTCCGAGGCGTAGGAGAGCTCGAAGTAAGAGATGGCACCGGGGGTCTGCTTGACCTGGCCCGCGACACCGGAGGAGCCGTTGGCGGACTGGCCGCCCTTGGCCTCCCAGGACTTGCCGGGCTCGTACGACCAGGCGTCGGGAGCGGCGCCCTTGAGGTACTTGGTGAAGTTGTCCGTGGTGCCGGACTCGTCCGAGCGGTGGAACGCCTGGATCTTGGTCTTGGGCAGCTTGGCGTCGGGGTTCAGCTTCGCGATCGCCTTGTCGTCCCACGTCTTGATCTTGTCGTCGAAGATCTTGGCGAGGGTCTCGGCGTCCAGGACGAGGTTGTCCACGCCGGGCACGTTGTAACCGACGGCGATCGGGCCGCCGACCATCGGCAGGTCGATGGCCTGGCTGTCCTTGCAGACCTTCTTCGACGCCGCGATCTCCTCGGGCTTGAGCGCCGAGTCGGAGCCCGCGAACGCGGTCTGGCCCTGCATGAACGCGGTGATGCCGGCGCCGGAACCCGTCGGGTTGTAGTTCAGCTGAACGTCCTTGCAGGCGGTCGAGTAGACCTTGCGCCAGGCGTCGATCGCGTTCTTCTGCGCGGACGAACCGGAGGCCGCGAGCTGGCCCTTGGCGTCATCGCACTTGATGTTGGCGTTGGCGTTGGTCTCCTTGGTGCCGCCGCTGCCGCCGCTCGTGTCGTCGGAGCCGCACGCCGTGAGGGCCAGGGCGCCGGAGACGGCGATGGCGCCGAGGGAGAGGGCGCGGAGCCGGTTCTTGCGCTGAAGCTTCACTTTCGGGTCTTCCTTCCGGGAGCCGCCGGCCCTTTGCTGGCGGCGTGCGAGGTCTTCGTCGTTGCGGGTTCTGCGGTGCTGCGGTGCTGCGGTCCTACGTTGTGTTGTAAGGCTGAAATTAGGCAGGGCAGGTGAAGTGGCCAAAGGGCATGAGTGAACGGAGGGTGAACCTCGGCGGTCGGCCTGGTTAGGCGACGTGCTACGGAACGTAGCGGATTCGTTACGCCGGGTTGAGGACGCCGAGCAGGGCGTCGACAAGGTGCTGGTCGCGGGGTTGCGTGAGGCGGTTGCGGGCCGCGGCCGGCGAGAGCCAGACGATGCGGTCGACCTCGTCGCCCGGCACGAAGCGGCCCTCGGCCACCTCCGCCGCCCAGTAGCTGACCTCTTTGGGGCGGCCCTGGGCCAGATAGCGGACCGTGGGGAGCCGGGCGCCGGGGACGCAGCGGTGGCCGGTCTCCTCCTCGACCTCGCGCAGGGCGCCGGCGAGCGGGTCCTCGGACCGCTTCAGCTTGCCCTTCGGGTGCGACCAGTCGTCGTACTTCGGCCTGTGGACCAGGCATATCTCCAGGCGGCCGTCGTAGGGCGAGTGGCGCCACAGGACACAGCCCGCGGCGCGGACGACATCGCCCGCCGGGCGCGTCACCGGGTGCTCACCGCCTCCGTCTCGCGGAGCCATGCCTGGTGGAAGGCGAACCGGGCGGCTTCCACCTCGTGGCGCTGGTCGGCGTGCAGGACGCCCAGGGCGTAGGCCGTCGCCGGGGCGATGCGGGGGGTGCGGGCGGCCGATGCCGCGGCCGACGCGGCGTCCGCGGCCTCGCGGTGGCGGTCGAGGGCGTGCCCCGCGTCCGCGAGGCGCAGGTCTCCGCCGGGGCTTCCGGTGAGGACTTCCTGGGCGTACCTGTGCAGGCGCAGGAGGGCGCGGGTCTTCAGCCAAGGGGCGTCCTGGGCTTCGGGGGCCTCACCCGCGGCGAGGCCGTGCGTCAGCGCTTCCGCGTTGTACGGGTGGCCTGCCTGGCCCAGGGGGAGCGCGGCGACGGCTTCCGCGAGGTTCTCCTCGGCTTTTGCCGCCAGCGGTTTCAGGTCCTCCACGGCTCGGGTCAGTGGGACTTCGCTGGCCAGTACGGCGACGTTGTCCGCCACCGCGTGGAAGCGGGAGGAGCCGAAGGCCTGGAGGGCGGCTGAGTGGGCCCGCGTGCGGGCGAGGGTGAGCTGCCGTTCCAGCAGCGCTGCTGCCTTGGCCGCGCCTACCGTCAGGCCGCGTGGAGCCCCGCCGCCCTGTTCATCGGCACCCGGCGGTGTGGGCTGTGCCCACCCTCCCCCACTCTCGGCCGCGCTCGAGCGGGGGGACCCCCATCGCCCTGCGGGACGCCTGCCCACAGCGGGGACGTCATGACCCACTGGAGCCGGAACCCCCGGCGTACCCGAAAGGCGGTGCAGTGCGTCCAGCAGCCGTTCCAAGCGGGTCGCGTACGCATGCTCGCGGGCCAACGTGCCTGACAGCCACGCCAGTTCGGGGCGCAGGGCCGACGCCCACTCCTGGTCCAGGAGCGGGCGGAACGTGTGCAGCGTGCCGCCGATGCGGCGCGCCGCGTGGCGCAGGGCTCGGGCCGCCTCCAGGGACTCCTCCGCGCCCTGCGCGTCCGTCGTCGACTCGCGGTGCAGCCGCAGCGAGCGCAGGAACTCCGTGGCCTGGCCCTGCAGATAGGCCGACAGGACGTCGCCTGTCGTCGTCTCATGGTTTAGCTGTGCCACGCCGGCGCCTCCGGGCGTCTATGAGCATCTCCTGTACGTTCCGCAGGGGCTGGCCCTCCGGATCCAGCGCGTGCCGGGTCCAGTTGCCGTCAGCGCCCAGGTGCCAGGAGGCGGTGGTGTCCGACATGCCGGTCTCCAGCAGCCGGCTCAGCGCCGCCCGGTGTGCCGGGTCGGTGACCCTGACCAGTGCCTCGATACGGCGGTCGAGGTTGCGGTGCATCATGTCGGCGCTGCCGATCCACACCTCGGGCTCGCCCGCGTTGCCGAAGGCGAAGACGCGGGAGTGCTCAAGGAAGCGGCCCAGTACGGAACGTACCCGGATCGTCTCCGAGAGCCCGGTCACGCCGGGCCGCACCGCGCAGATCCCGCGCACCCACACGTCCACCGGCACACCCGCCTGCGACGCACGGTAGAGCGCGTCCACGACCGCCTCGTCGACCATCGAGTTGACCTTGATGCGTACGTACGCCGGGCGGCCCGCGCGGTGGTGCTGGATCTCCTTGTCGATGCGTGAAATGAGGCCGTCACGCAGGGACTTGGGGGCCACGAGCAGACGGCGGTAGGTCTCGCGGCGCGAGTAGCCCGAGAGCCGGTTGAAGAGGTCGGACAGGTCCGCGCCCACCTCCTGTTTGGCGGTGAGCAGACCCAGGTCCTCGTAGAGACGGGCCGTCTTGGGGTGGTAGTTGCCGGTGCCCACGTGCGAGTAGCGGACCAGGGTCTCGCCCTCCTGGCGGACGACGAGCGAGAGCTTGCAGTGCGTCTTCAGGCCGACCAGGCCGTAGACGACATGGCAGCCCGCCTCCTCCAGCTTCCGCGCCCACTTGATGTTCGCCTGCTCGTCGAAGCGCGCCTTGATCTCGACCAGGACGAGCACCTGCTTGCCCGACTCGGCGGCGTCGATCAGCGCGTCGACTATGGGGGAGTCGCCCGACGTCCGGTACAGCGTCTGCTTGATCGCGAGGACGTCCGGGTCGGCGGCGGCCTGTTCCAGGAAGGCCTGCACGGACGTGGAGAACGAGTCGTACGGGTGGTGCAGGAGTACGTCGCGTTCGCGAAGGGCGGCGAAGATGTCCGGTGCGGACGCCGACTCCACCTCGGCGAGGTCGCGGTGCGTGCCCGCGATGAACTTCGGGTACTTCAGCTCGGGCCGGTCCAGGGCCGCGATGCCGAACAGCCCGGTCAGGTCGAGCGGGCCAGGCAGCGGATAGACCTCGGCCTCGCTGATCTTCAGCTCGCGCACGAGGAGGTCGAGGACGTTCCTGTCGATGGACTCCTCGACCTCGAGGCGCACCGGCGGCCCGAAGCGGCGCCGCATGAGCTCCTTCTCCAGGGCCTGGAGAAGGTTCTCGGCGTCGTCCTCCTCGACCTCCAGGTCCTCGTTCCGGGTGAGCCGGAACATGTGGTGCTCCTGGATCTCCATGCCCGGGAACAGCTCCGCGAGGTGCGCGGGCGCGGCGATGACGTCCTCGATGGGGACGTACCGCTGGGGCGATGCCTCAAGGAAGCGGGAGAGTAGCGGCGGTACCTTCACGCGCGCAAAGTGAGTGTGGCCGGACACCGGGTTGCGCACGACCACGGCGAGGTTGAGCGAGAGCCCCGAGATGTACGGGAAGGGGTGCGCGGGGTCCACGGCCAGCGGGGTGAGGACGGGGAAGATCTGCTGCCGGAAGAGCGTGAAGAGGCGGGACTGCTCCTTCTCCGTCAGCTCGTTCCAGCGGACCAGGTGGATGCCCTCGTCGGCGAGGCCGGAGGCGACGTCCTCCTGGTAGCAGGCGGCGTGCCGCGCCATGAGTTCGCGGGAGCGGTTCCAGATCAGCTCGAGGACCTCGCGGGGCTGCAGGCCCGAGGCCGAACGGGTGGCGACGCCGGTCGCGATGCGGCGCTTGAGACCGGCCACGCGGACCATGAAGAACTCGTCCAGGTTCGAGGCGAAGATCGCCAGGAAATTAGCCCGTTCGAGTAGTGGCGTGTTCGGGTCCTCGGCCAGCTCAAGAACACGTTCGTTGAAGGCCAGCCAGCTGCGCTCCCGGTCCAGGAAACGGCCCTGCGGAAGCTCCTGGCCGTCGTGTCCTACCTGACCGTCCTCGTCGTACGCGTCGAGATCGGCGTCGATGTCGGGGTCGAGGTCCGACACCGCCGCTGACAGCGTGTGCGGGCGGTGCGCGGCGATGGAGCCGACGGAGGGCTGGGCGTGCTGGACACCTTGCGTGCTGGGCTGGCTCATGGCCCCATTCTTCCGCGCGGGGACACCGATGGGCGCGTCGGAGAGTGCCGGGGTGAGGACGAGCTTCCCGTTCATGGGGGGAGGGTCGGGCACGGCGGGCTGCATTGAGTGAGGGTCGCAAGCCAGTCTGAATCACTGGTTACGGCGACATGACGTGCGGGACATGTACCGGAGGCCCCCGGACGTCTACACGCCCGGGGGCCCTGCGGAATCAGGCGGTCCGGCGCCGCAGCACCCGGAACGCGGCGTACGCGGCCGCCGCGGTGAGGGCCAGGATGATGCCGGTCTCGATGAACTGGACGTACCAGAAGTGGGAATGGGGGTGGACGTCGGCGTACCAGCCGGTGATGCGGGTGTCGGACGGGCAGGGGAAGTCGGCCATCTGCTCGGGGGAGCACTGTCCGGCCACGAACCGTTCACCGGCGGCGTTGTGGACCCCCATGTCCATGATGAGGGAGTCCACGGGGACGTCGTGCATCGTGTAGTCCGAGTCCGTGCCCGAGGCGGGCCCCGAGACCGTGGTCACCGGGAACAGGTGCCAGCGCACACTGCCCAGGGCGAGGAGAACGCCGCCGGTGACGACGCCGGTGACGGACATGGCGAGCAGCGTGCGCCGCAGGAGCAGTCCGGCGAGCGCGCCGACGGCTACGGCGAGCAGGCAGTACGCGATGAGGGCGGGACCGATCGCTTCGTACACGCCGCGGTCGGTCCAGGAGAGGTTCCAGCGGCCCAGGAGGTTCCAGGCGCCGAGCTGGAAGACGGCCATGAGCACGAGCGCGCCGGCCAAGGTCAGTACGGCGGCCGTCGTCAGCTTCGACGCGAGCCAGCGGGCGGGGGAGACCGACTGGGTCCAGGCCAGCTTGTACGCCCCGGACTCCATCTCGCGGCCGATCAACGGGCCCGCGACGAAGGCGCCGACCAGTAGGGGCAGGAGCAGCAGGGCCACGGCCCCCTTTTCCATGGCGCTGGAGAGCAGGTCCATGGCGCTGGCGAACCCGAGGAAGGTGTCTTCGCAGGGGCCGTAGCAGTCGGCGGTCGGCACCGGGTAGGCCGAGGCCGCCCACCGCAGGTAACCCGTCACCACCGCCGCCAGGACGACGAGGCCGCCCGCCGTCCGCAGGGCGGTGCGGTGCAGCCGGACATCCGCCCAGCGCTGACCGCGAAGAAGAGGCGAGCTCATACCGTCACCTCGCGGTCAGCGGCGGGCGCCGTGCTCGGCGTCAGCAGTGTCGGCGCCTCGGGGGAGCGCAGATGGGCCAGCAACAGTTCCTCCAGGGACGGCTCTTCGACGTCCCAGCCGGCGCCGACCGGGCCGTCCGGCCGGATCAGCGCGGACAGGCCGCGGCCGGTGGCGCGGGATTCGACGACGGTGTGCGGGGCCAGGTCCTCGACCGGGTGGCGCCCGGTGACCAGGGCGTGCGCGGAGACGAGGTCGTCGATGCCGCCGCCGAGCCTGACCCGGCCGCCGGAGACCAGGAGCAAGTGGTCGCAGACGTCGGCCAGTTCGCCCACGATGTGCGAGGACATGACCACGGTGGTGCCGTGCTCGGCGGCCTGCGCCATCAGCGTCCCCATCAGCTGGTGGCGGGCGAGCGGGTCGAGGTCGGCCATCGGCTCGTCGAGGAGCAGGAGTTCGGCCCGCTTGCCGAGCGCGATGGCGAGCGCGACGCGGGTGCGCTGACCGCCGGAGAGCGTGCGCACGCGCAGCTTCGGGTCCAACCCTCCTTCGCGTACGACTCGTTCGGCGACGGCGGTGTCCCAGCGCCCGGCGTTCAGCTCGGCGCCGAGCCGCAGGGTGTCGGCGATGCTGAGCTGCGGATAGAGCGGCTTGTCCTGGGCGACGTACGCGATGCGTTCGCGTGCGGCGGCCGGGTCGGTGCCGAGCACGGTGAGCGTGCCGTCGGAGGGCCGCATCAGCCCGGCCGCGAGGGTGAGCAGCGTCGACTTGCCTGCGCCGTTGGGCCCCACGACCGCGCAGATCCGTCCGGCGGGCAGCCGGAAGGAGCAGTCGCGCAGGGCGTGGCCCCGCCGCCCGTAACTCTTGGCGAGCGCGGCCGCCTCTATGGCGGTGTCGGTCATGCGGGGTCCCCCTTGGTCACATGCTGCTCCGAGTGCTCCGAGTGCTCCGAGCGAGATGAGTGCTCTGCGTGCTCTGACTGCGTGAACTGCTCTTCGAGTACGGCGCTGAACAGCGCCGCGACGTCGTCCCTCTCCAGACCGGATGCGCGGGCACGTGCGGCCCACTGGCTCAGCTCGCCGCGCAGCGGGGAGTCGGTGGGCGTGGAGCCCAGCGACTTCCGTACGAAGGTGCCGAGCCCACGGCGGGCCTCGACCAGGCCCTCGCGTTCCAGTTCGCGGTAGGCCTTCAGGACCGTGTTCGGGTTGATGGCCGTCGCCTCGACGACCTCACGGGCCGTGGGCAGCTTGTCGCCCGGTTCCAACAGGCCAAGGCGCAGGGCCTGTTGGGTCTGCTGGACGATCTGGAGGTAGGTGGCGACGCCGCTGCGCCGGTCGATACGGAACTCGACCATGCCCATGCCCTTGCACCACCCTTTCACTAATTGAGTAGTGAAAGCGTGGTGCAAGCGGCCGGTTACGTCAAGGGGCAGGTGATCTTGTAACGTCTGCGGCTCAGCATTTGACGTGAACACGCATGGAAAGTCGGGGGACTTACCTTGTCCAATTCATCCTTCAGCCGCCTGTCACCCGTGATGAAGGCGGTGACCCTGCTCGTCGCCGCGGTCGTCGCGGGGGTCTGGTGGTACAGCAGCAGGGGCAACACCACGGGCCCCGACAGCGAGGCCGCCAAGGCGCCGGCGGTCGCCGAAGTCGGCGACTGCGTACAGAACAAGGGGTCCGACGGCAGCCCCGACATGGAGGTCATCGACTGCTCGAACGCCAAGGCGGAGTACAAGGTGGCGAGCAAGTTCGAGGCCGAGTGCAAGCCGGGGCAGTCCCAGTACCAGGAGACGCGGCGCGGCAGGGTGCAGTTCGAGATGTGTCTGGAGCCGGTGGAGTCGAAGTAGCCGGGCAGTAGCCGGGCAGTAGCCGGGCACGCATGACGAAGGGCGCGGTGTTCCCCAGGGGAACACCGCGCCCTTCGTCATGCGAGGAGCTCAGGACTCCGTCCGGTACATCAGATCCGTCTCGTGCGTGACGAACCCCAGTCGTTCGTAGACGCTCACCGCCGCCTTGTTGTCCGCGTCCACGTACAGCATCGCCGTCGGAAGGCCCGCCCCCGCCAGGTGGTTCAGGCCGATCGTCGTCAGCGCCTTGCCGAGGCCGCCGCCCTGCGCGCCCGAGCGCACCCCGAGGACGTACACCTCACCGAGGCCCTCGTCCGCGTGCACCTTGGTCCAGTGGAAGCCCACAAGATCGCCGTCCTTCTCCGCGAGGAAGAAGCCCGCCGGGTCGAACCACGGCTCGGCCTTGCGGTCGTCCAGGTCGCGCTGGGTGAGGGAGCCCTGCTCGGGGTGGTGGGCGAACGCGTCGGCGTTCACCGCGAGCCAGGCCGCGTCGTCCGCGCCGGGGACGAAGGCGCGTACGGAGACGCCGTCGGGGAGCACCGGATCGGGCAGGTCCAGATCGCCCAACGAGCGGCGCATCTGCCGCAGTTCACGGAAGAGGGTGAGCCCGAGCACCTGCGCGAGGTGCCGCGCGGCCGAGTGTCCGCCGTGCGCCCAGATCCGCAGCCGCCGGCCCGACTCGGCAAGCAGCGCGGTGCCGAGCGCGCGGCCGTGCCCCCGGCCGCGGTGCGCGGGGTGCACGACGAGCTCGGCGGCGGGCGCCTCGATGGGGTCGGTGTCCTCCAGCTGCGCGTACCCCACGAGCTCGTCGCCGACGCCGAGCAGCAGATGCCGCACCCCCGTCCGCGCACCTCCCCGCAGCTGCAGCCGCCCCTGCTCGGACACGGCCTGCTGGCCGTCCGCGCGGGCCGCTTCCGCGACGAGTCCGAGCACGGCGTCGGCCTGGTCGGATGTGAGGGCGGCGACGGTGTCGATCTGCCGCAGGTTGGCGGGAGGCTGCTGCTCGTCAGTCATGGAGTCGAGGGTACGGCGGCGGCCGGTCGAGGAGCAGATCACGGACATACGCGATGCCGCATCGGCCCGCAGTCGCTATGCCCCAAGTGTCCGCAACGCCCCCGACGGCAATCACCTCGTGACCCGTAACCCCCTGTCGCGCTACGCGCGTTGACTTTAGGCTGCGCGGGAGTTTCACACCCTCAGCAGTCCCAGACCTCTCCCAGGGGGAAACGTGCAAGGCACACCTCAGCCACGTCGGCCCAGACGCCGCGCCACCCGTGTGCTCGCCGCCGCGGCCGGTCTCGCCACGCTCGGCGCGCTGGCCGCCGCGCTGCCCGCGAGCGCCGGGCAGGAGCAGGCGGGCGCGGCGGGCAAGAAGCGCACCGTCGACGTGCAGCTGTTGTCCTTCAACGACTTCCACGGCAATCTGCAGCCGCCTGCCGGGTCTTCGGGCCAGGTGACGGAGAAGCAGCCCGACGGGACCGAGAAGAAGATCGACGCGGGCGGTGCCGAGTACCTCGCCACGTCTCTTCGTACGGCCCGCAAGGGCAACCCCTACAGCGTCACGGCCGCGGCCGGTGACCTGATCGGCGCGAGCCCGCTCCTGTCCGGCCTGTTCCACGACGAGCCGACGATCGAGGCGATGAACAAGCTCGACCTGGACGTCACCAGCGTCGGCAACCACGAGTTCGACGAGGGGGCCAAGGAGCTGGCCCGCATGCAGAACGGCGGCTGCCACCCCAAGGACGGCTGCTTCGAGAAGGGCAAGAAGTTCGAGGGGGCCGACTACCCCTACCTCGCGGCCAACGTGACCGACGAGAAGACGGACAAACCCATCCTCAAGCCGTACTGGGTGTGGAAGAACAAGGGCGTCAAGGTCGGCTTCATCGGCGTGACCCTTGAGGGCACGCCGGACATCGTCTCGGCCGACGGCGTCAAGGGGCTCGAGTTCCACGACGAGATCGAGACGGTCAACAAGTACGCCAAGATCCTCGACAAGCAGGGCGTGAAGTCGATCGTCACGCTCATCCACGAGGGCGGTGCCCCCGCGAGCCAGGCGTACAACTACAACTGTGACGCGCCCGGCGCGGGCGACGGCATCTCGGGACCGATCACCGACATCGCCAAGGGCATCACGCCCAAGGTCGACGCCCTGGTCACCGGGCACACCCACTCCGCGTACGTCTGCACCATCCCGGACCCGTCGGGCAAGCCCCGCATGGTCACGTCCGCCTCGTCCTACGGGAAGCTCTACACGGACACGACGCTCACGTACGACCGCAAGACGAAGGACATCGTCCGTACGTCCGTGAAGTCGGCGAACCACGTCGTCAGCCGTGAGCAGGCCAAGGCCAAGGACATGACCTCGCTCATCGAGCGCTGGAACACGCTGGCCGAGCCCGTCGCCAACAAGCCGGTCGGCTTCATCTCCGGCGACATCCCCGGCCGTGGCGCCGGAGTCCCCGAGGCGCCGCTCGGCGACCTGATCGCGGACGCGCAGCTCGCGCACGGCAAGTCGCTGGACCCTCAGACGGATCTGGCGCTGATGAACCCCGGCGGCATCCGCTCCGACCTCGTCTTCAAGGCGAGCGGGAGCGAGGGTGACGGGGTCGTGACGTACGGCGAGGGCTTCACGGTCCAGCCGTTCAGCAACACGGTCAATCTCGTCGACCTCACCGGAGCGCAGTTGATCACCGGGCTGAAGCAGCAGGTGAGCGGGGCGAACGAGGCTTCCCCGAAGATCCTGCAGGTCTCGGACGGCCTCACGTACACGCTCGACATGACGAAGTCCGGCGCCGACCGCGTCGTCACCGACTCGATCAAGCTGGGCGGCAAGGCGATCGATCCGGCCACCACCTATCGTGTGGCGATGAACTCCTTCCTCGCGGGCGGCGGCGACGGCTTCGCCGAGCTCGGCAAGGGCACGAAGCCGCTGGTCGGCAGCGATGACCTGAAGGCGTTCAACGACTACCTGACCGCCAACTCCTCGGCGGACAAGCCGATCGCACCGCCCAAGGCGGACAGGATCACCGTCGTGAAGTGAACGACGCGTTAACAGGAGCGCTCAGAAGCCGGTCCAAATCGGTGGTTACTGGGCGTAAGGCTTGGGGTGGGGTGTGAACGTATGGTGAAATCAGCTGATGCGTTCCCCCCACCGCATAGCCACGCTTCCGCCCGATCACAACCAGGCTCATCCGTCTGATGGTTGGCACGCCGAATCGGTTCCCCCAGAAGCAACCCGCGAGGCGGTAGAGACCACTGCCCCGCTGAATCCGTACGACGAGCTCGGCGCCCTCGCGTCGCCGAACCCGCTGGAGGAGTTCCTCCACGAGTCGGACGACGACGAGGCCGACAGGTCCGACGCCCCGTGGCAGCCCCCGAACCACCGCCGCGGCAGCCGCCGCCGCAACCGGTTCGCCGGGCTCCCGCTCGCCGCGAAGGCCGTCGTCGCGCTCGTCGTCCTGGCCGCCTTCCTCGCGCTCGGTGACCGCTGGGCCCTGCTCTACGCCGAGCACGAGGCCGCGGACAAGCTCAAGGACTCCATGCACCTGAGCGCGGCGCCCGAGGTCGAGATCGAGGGCTTCCCCTTCCTGACCCAGGTCTTCGACCAGCGTGTCGACAAGGTCAAGGTGACCGTCCCGGACGTCGCCGCCGACCGCATCTCGCTCGCCCAGGTCTCCGCCAGCGCCGAGGACGTGACGATCACCGGCGACGGGCCCACCGACATCAAGGGCGCCCTCATCCGCGAGATGAAGGGCGAGGTCCTGCTCTCCTTCGACGACCTGAACCGTGAACTGGGCGCGTCCCAGGTCACGTTCACCGGCCATGGCCACGACCAGGTGCTCGCCCGCGGCACGCTGCCCGTCGCGGGCCACGACCTGAAGCTGCGCGCCGACGCCCGCATCCAGCGCAACGGCGACCGCGGCATCTCCACCGACATCGGCAGGATGAGCCTGCAGATCGGCGACCTGGCGACCTACCGGCCCGGCACCCGCGAGTCCGAGGGCCTGCACCTCAGCAAGGCCTCCACGGACCGCCTCGCCAAGGAGACCGCCAAGGCGAAGGCGCTGCTCTCCGTCCCGTCGATCGTCAAGCGGCTCGGCGTCCCGGACTCGGTGGTCAGCGGCGCGCTGAAGAGCGACACCAAGCTGAACGAGCTCGTGGGCTCCCCGCGCTTCGTGAACGACGTGATGGGCCTCAACCTCATCGACGTCGCGATGGGCCACCCCGAGCTCCTGAAGAAGCTCGGCCTCGACCCGGCGCTCCTCAAGGGCCTCTCCGAGCTCACCCGCCCCGTACTCGCCGACCGCCTCACGCTCGCCTTCCAGCTGCCGAAGCTGCCGGGCGACGGGAACGTGTGGCTGCAGGACGTGAACGTACAGAAGGACGGGATCAGGGTGCGGCTCACGGGGACAGGGCTCTCCATCGGCAAGTAGGACTCCCCCCGGGGGCCTTCGCCCGGTTTTCGCCCGGCCTTACGTGGAGGGGGGCGGGGTCGGGGCCCCCGGCAGGCGGACCGTCGCCACCGTCCCGCCGCCCCCGTCCTCGGCGGGCCGCAGCGCCACATCGCCGCCGGACTGGTGGACGGTCCGGGCCACGATGGACAGGCCGAGGCCCGATCCGGGGAGGCTGCGGGCCGACGGGGAGCGCCAGAACCGGTCGAAGACGTGCGGGAGCTCGTCGGTGGGGATGCCGGGGCCGTGATCGCGGACGGTCAGCGCGCCGCCCTTCAGGGCCACCTCGACGGTGGAGCCCGAAGGCCCGAACTTCACCGCGTTGTCCAGAATGTTCACGACGGCCCGCTCCAGGGCCACGGGCTCCGCGCGTACGTACCAGGGGGCGAGGTCCGCGGTGAACGTCAGCTCGGGCCCGCGCAGCCGCGCCCGCTCCAGAGCGGTCTCCACCACCTCGTGCAGGGCGATGACCTGTACCTTGCCGCCCTGCCCGCTGTCGGTGCGCGACAGCTCCTGCAAGTCACCGATCAGCGCGGCGAGTTCGGTCATCTGCGCCGTCACGGAGGCGAGCAACGCCTTGCGGTCGTCGGGCGGGATGGCCCGGCCGGTCTCCTCGCTGCGGGCGAGCAGCTCGATGTTCGTACGGAGCGAGGTGAGGGGGGTGCGCAGCTCGTGACCGGCGTCCGCGATGAGCTGCTGCTGCAGGTCGCGGGATGACGCGAGGGAGCCGGTCATGGAGTTGAAGGAGCGGGACAGACGGGCGATCTCGTCGTCGCCCTCGACGGGGATGCGGAGGTTCAGATCTTCCGTGCGGGCCACGTGCTCGACGGCCCCGGTGAGCTCGTCGACCGGCCGAAGGCCGGTACGGGCCACCCAGAGGCCGGCGGCGCCCGCGCCGATGACGCCGATCCCCGCCACGGCGGCGAGCAGCAGGGCGAGCTTGTTCAGGGGAGTGTCGATCTCGGAGAGCGGGCGGGACAGGGAGACCGTGATGCCGTTCTGCCGCTGCGTCAGGACGCGCACCGACTCACCGTCGTCGGTCCTGCCGTCGTGCAGGGAGTCCTCCCGCACGCCCTGGGCCACCCCCAGATCGGACTCCTGCACCAGTACGGCCGTGGAGCCGCGTCCCACGCACCGCGTGCCGTCCGCCTCGACGACCTGCACGAAGACCGTCGTGGTGCCGGGCCCCGTCTCGGAGTTGGGCGAGCTGCCCGTGTCACGGCAGGCGGCCATCGTGTCCGCGAGGTAGGGGCCCTGGACGTTGAGGCTCCGCAGCGAGTCGTCCATCTGGTCCCGCAGCTGCGCCCGGGTCAGGAGCCAGCACGACACCGCGACGGCCGCCACCGCCAGTGCCACCGCGCACGTCACCAGCAACGCGAGCCGCGAACGCAACGGCATCGCGCGGTACCGGTGGGAGAGCCTGTTCACTCGGGGCCGCCGGAACCCGGACGCAGCACGTACCCCACACCCCGCACCGTGTGGACGAGACGAGGCTCGCCCCCCGCCTCCGTCTTGCGGCGCAGGTACATCACGTACACGTCGAGGGAGTTGGAGGAGGGCTCGAAGTCGAAGCCCCAGACCGCCTTGAGGATCTGCTCCCGCGTGAGTACCTGGCGCGGATGCGCGAGGAACATCTCGAGCAGGGTGAACTCCGTACGGGTCAGCTCCACCGTGCGTGCCCCGCGGGTCACCTCACGCGTCGCGAGGTCCATCCGCAGGTCGGCGAAGGCGAGCGTGTCACCCTCCTCGGCCTGGCCAGCGGCAGCCGCGTACGAACTGCGGCGCAGGAGCGCCCGGATCCGGGCGAAGAGCTCGTCCAGCTCGAACGGCTTGACCAGATAGTCGTCGGCCCCCGCGTCGAGCCCCGTGACGCGGTCGCCGACCGTGTCACGCGCGGTGAGCATGAGGATGGGCGTCAGGGACCCCGTGGCGCGCAGCCGCCGCGCGGCGGTGAGGCCGTCCATGCGGGGCATCTGGATGTCGAGCACGACGAGGTCGGGGCGGTAGGCCGCGGCCTTCTCCAGCGCGTCGGCGCCGTCGACGGCGACCTCCGTGCCGTACCCCTCGAAGGCGAGACTGCGCTGCAGCGCCTCCCGCACGGCGGGCTCGTCGTCGACGATCAGGATGCGCAGCTGTTCGCGGTCGCCTTCGGCGGGGCTCATCGGCTTGGTACTTCCTCGGGTACGGGGTGGTGGACGGGGCCGGTATCAGCCTCGCACGCGCGCGCGGGGCTTGCGGCGTGCGGCGGGGCGCGAGGGGGTGGTGGTGGCCACCTCCGGGGCGCGGACCGCGGAGGCGCCGTGCAGCTCCCCGGCCACGGAGAGGGGGAGGCCGAGGCCCGCCGGATCGGTGTCCGGGCGGCCCCAGTCGACGGTGACGGCGAGGGCGTGCCGGGCGCGGTTGACGGTGATGGTCGGTCGTCCGGACATGAGGGCCTCCAGGGGGAGTGGCGTGGCGCGGTCGGGGGTCAGTCGGTGGCGCCGGACCGCAGGGTGTCGAGGTCGGCCTTGACCGTGTTGATCGGGATGGCGAAACCGAGGCCGACGCTGCCCGAGCCCGACTGCGCGCCGCTCTGCGAGGACGAACTGGGCGAGTACATCGCGGAGTTGATGCCGATGATGTTGCCGTTCATGTCGATGAGGGCGCCGCCGGAGTTGCCCGGGTTGAGCGAGGCATCGGTCTGCAGGGCCTTGTACGTGGTCTTCGACGACCCGGTGTCGCCGTTGAACTGCTCGCCGCCGTACTCGAACGGCCAGCCACCGCCCTGCTGTTGCCGCTGCTGTCCCTGGTCCTCGTCCGTCGATACGGTGACGTCGCGGTCGAGGGCGGAGATGATGCCGCTGGTGACGGTGCCGGTCAGGCCCTCGGGGGAGCCGATCGCCACGACGTCGTCACCGATCTTGACGTTGTCGGAGTCGCCGAGACTCGCGGGCTTGAGGTCCGATGCGCCCTGGACCTTGATCAGGGCCAGGTCCTTCTTGCTGTCGGTGCCGACGACCTCGGCGTCGTACGACTTGCCGTCGTTCGTCTTCACCTTGACCGACGAGGCGCCGGAGACGACGTGGTTGTTGGTGATGATCTCGCCGTCGTCCGTGATGATCACACCCGACCCGGTGGCCTCGCCCGAGCTGGACTTCGCGCTGATCTCCACGATGCTGGGGCTGACCGCCTCGGCGACGCCGGAGACGGTGCCCTTCTGGCTGGTGGGCACGACGTTCGTGTTGGTGGCGCTGCTCGACGAGCCGTCCTTGCCGGTCAGCTCCTGGAAGGCGTAGGCGGTGCCGCCGCCTACCGCTGCGGCGGCGATGGCGACGGCGGCGAGGAGGGCCAGGGGGCCCCTGGCGCGGCGCCGGTGCTTGGGCGGCTCTTCCGGTGCCGGCGCTTCCGGCGCGAAAGCGGGCGGGGGCGGGTACGCGCCCTGCGTACCGCCCTGATGAACAGGCGCTGACGACTGCTGCTGCTGGGGGTACTCGCCGCTGTTTGTCATGGAATCCAGGCTGCGGGGTGTTCATGAGAGGCAGCTGAGTGCGCCCTGAGAACACCGGTAGAACCTCGTATGCCCGATATAAAGCTGCGGCTGCGAGCTCCCGCGCGGGTGGGCGGGAAAGGTTGCGTCGCCCAGGGGGAAACCGCCGGGAGCGCGGTCAGTTGCAGCCGCAGGACTGGCGGACCACCAGCCGTGAGGGGAACAGCTTCAGGCGTTCCCGGCGGGAGCCCGCCACCCGAAGCCCGTCGTCCAGGACCAGGTCGACCGCGGCGCGAGCCATCGCGGGCCGGTCCGACGCCACCGTCGTCAGGGGCGGGTCCGTCAGACCCGCCTCCTTCACGTCGTCGAAGCCGGCGACGGCAAGCTCACCCGGCACGTCGATCCGCAGCTCCCGCGCAGCCCGGAGAATGCCGATCGCCTGGTCGTCCGTGGAGCAGAAGATCGCCGTCGGCCGATTCGGCCGGGCAAGCAGCTCCAGCGCCATCTGATACGCGTCATAGCGGTTGTACGGAGCCTCGAAGAGCCGCCCCTCCACCGAACGCCCGGCCTCCCGCATGGCCCGCCGCCACCCCTCGACGTGGTCGGAGACGGGGTCACCCACCGTCGGCGTCTCGGCCGTGCCGCCGACGCAGGCCACGTACTCGTGACCGTGCTCGAGGAGGTGCCGGGTGGCGAGCTGGGCGCCGCCCAGGTCGTCCGTCACCACCGCCACGTCGTCGATCGCCTCGGGCCGCTCGTGAAGGAGCACGACCCGCGCGTCCCACGCGTCGATCTCGGCGGCGGCCGAATCGGTCAGGCCGTGGCTGACGAGGATGAGGCCGGAGACCCGCATGCCGAGGAAGGCCCGCAGATAGTGGGCCTCGCGCTCGTCCACGTAGTCCGTGTTGCCGACGAGCACCATTTTTCCGCGCTCGGAGGCCGCCTGCTCCACGGCGTGCGTCATCTCCGCGAAGAACGGCTGCCGCGCGTCCGGCACGATCATGCCTATGAGGTCGGTACGCCGCGACGCCATGGCCTGGGCGACCCGGTCGGGCCGATACCCCAGCTCTTTGATCGCGGCGAGTACACGCTCGCGCGTGGCCGGGGCAACCGGCCTAGGTCCGTTGTTGATGACGTAGCTGACGACGGCGGTGGAAGTACCCGCAAGTCGCGCCACGTCATCCCGAGTCACCTTGGCCACGCGCGGAGTCTACGCGGATGGAACTACCGCTGGGCAGGGCGTACGACAGCTTCCTTCGGCGGGGACGCGGCAGGTGCCGCCTCGCGCGTCGGGATCTCCCTGTGCTCACCCTCGGCCGGCGGCCGCGCCTCCTTCGCCTTCTTTTCGTCGGCCGCACGTTCGACCTTCTCCGGCGTCACGAAGCGATAGCCGACATTCCGGACGGTTCCGATCAGCGACTCGTGCTCGACACCGAGCTTCGCGCGCAGCCGTCGTACGTGGACGTCGACCGTCCGCGTGCCGCCGAAGTAGTCGTAGCCCCAGACCTCCTGGAGCAGCTGGGCCCGCGTGAACACGCGCCCGGGGTGCTGCGCCAGGTACTTGAGCAGCTCGAACTCCTTGAAGGTCAGGTCGAGGACCCGGCCCTTCAGCTTGGCGCTGTACGTCGCCTCGTCCACGGAGAGATCGCCGTTGCGGATCTCCATGGGGGAGTCGTCCGCGGTGATCGACTGGCGGCCCATCGCGAGCCGCAGCCGCGCCTCGACCTCGGCCGGACCCGCGGTGTCGAGCAGTACGTCGTCGATGCCCCAGTCGGCGGTGACGGCCGCGAGGCCGCCCTCCGTGACGACGAGGACGAGCGGACAGCCGGGTCCCGTGGAGCGGAGGAGCTGGCAGAGGCTGCGGACCTGCGGCAGGTCACGGCGGCCGTCGATCAGGATGACGTCGGCACCAGGGGTGTCGACGAGGGCCGGGCCTTCGGCGGGGGCCACCCGCACGTTGTGCAGCAGCAGGCCGAGGGCGGGAAGCACCTCCGTCGACGGCTGAAGGGCATTGGTGAGGAGCAGCAGAGAACTCATCGCCGCCCACCTGCCTGGGTCGTCTTACGGTTGTGCACGGTTCGCTCGCCCATAACGTCGGTTCCTCCTCGGTCCCTGCGAGGACGTTTACGGCACTGCTTCGTACTGCGTACTGCGTACTGCCGTGGTTCCGGAGCCCGCGCCCTGGGCTCCTGCGCGCTCTGTGTCCACAACGCGTCTGAAAGCACGAAAGGACCCGGGGGCTTCGCTGCCCGGATCCTCTGCCAAGGAGAATAGCCCACATGAGTTCCGGACCGGCAGGTCAATTCGCACGATCTTCTGTGCGGCCGATCACTCACGTTCAGCGGCGCGCAACGCTCCGTACACGGGACGGTGTGGCGATCGACGCTGCGTACGAGCCCGGTCCCGACCCGGACACGGACCTCGCGATCGTGCTCGCGCACGGCTTCACCGGAGACCTGGACCGGCCGCACGTGCGGCGCGCCGCCGGCGTCTTCGGCAAGGCCGCGGCCGTGATCACCTTCTCTTTCCGGGGCCATGGGGCGTCCGGCGGGCTCTCCACGGTCGGCGACCGCGAGGTGCTCGATCTGGCGGCCGCGGTGGAGTGGGCGCGGTCCCTCGGCCATGCGCGCGTGGTGACCGTGGGTTTCTCGATGGGCGGTTCCGTGGTGCTCCGGCACGCGGCGCTCGCGGGAGCAGCGCATGGGGGGCGCACGGAAGCGCGGGTTGACGCGGTGGTCGCCGTGAGTGCTCCGGCCCGTTGGTTCTACCGGGGGACGGCGCCGATGCGGCGGCTGCACTGGGTGGTGACGCGGCCCGCGGGGCGCGTGGTGGGCCGGTGGGGTCTGCGCACGAGAATCCACCCGCACGAGTGGGACCCCGTACCGCTCTCGCCGGTGGAATCCGTCCCTCTCATCGCGCCGACGCCGCTGCTGATCGTGCACGGTGACCGGGACCCGTACTTCCCCGTGGACCACCCCCGGATGCTGGCCGCCGCCGCTGCGGGCGGGGCCGAGCTGTGGCTCGAGGCGGGGATGGGGCACGCGGAGAACGCGGCGGACGACGCCCTGCTCGGTCGGATCGCCGAGTGGGTCACGGCATCATGGACGTCGGCAACCGCCGAAGGACCGGCATCCGCCGAAGGACCGGCATCCGCCGAAGGAGAGGAGCTGCCATGGTGAACGGCACCATTCGTTACTGGGCCGCGGCCAAAGCAGCCGCAGGCGTCGCGGAGGAGCCGTACGCCGCGACGACGCTGGCCGAGGCGTTGGACGCGGCGCGCGAGCGACACCCCGGTGAACTGGTCCGTGTACTGCGGCGATGCTCGTTCCTCATCGACGGCGACCCCGTGGGTACCCGCGGGCATGAGACGGTACGGCTGGCCGAGGGCGGCACGGTCGAGGTGCTCCCGCCGTTCGCAGGAGGGTGAGCAGCGATATGAGCGATCCGCGATATCAGGGGTACGGGGAGTACGACCCCTACCGGGGGGACTATCCGCCTGCCGAGCCGCAGGCGTACCCCTCCCCCTCTGACCAGCAGTACGCCCAGCAGCAGTACCAGTATCCGTACCCGCAGCAGCCGTACCCCCAGGACGCCTCGTACACCCAGCAGTGGGAGGGACAGACCTGGGACACCCAGATCCAGCCCTCACCTGTGGCGGACGTGACGGACACCGCTTATCTGCCCCCGCAGTCTTACGGGGAGCCGCAGCCGCAGCCATCGCCTGGTTACACGGAACCCGGCAGCTTCGGCGGCCACGCCCACCCTTCCCCGAGCTCTCAACTTCGTTCGAGCAGGGGAGACCCCCATCGCCCTGCGGAACGCCTGCCCATGGCAGAGCCGGAGCCGGAAGCGGGAGACCCCACCACCTACGGGCCCGCCACCACCACCGGCAACCCCCGCATCACCGACGCCCAGCGCGCCCGCGCCGAGGGGCGGTCGCCTGTCATAGAGCCGGGGATCCAGCCCGCCGCGCTGACCGCCGTCCTCGGGCTGCTGCTCGCCGGGACCGCGGCCATCTCGCAGTACGCACTCCTCGTACCGCTGATCCTGCTGCAAGCCGTCACCGCCGCCGGATGGTTCCGGCTCAACGGGATGTGGCCCGCCCGGCAGGGCATCGCGCTCGCCTTCATGGGCGGTGTCGTCGCCGACATCGTGCTGCTCGCCACCGGCAAGGAGAACGCGCCCGCGGCGATCCTCGGCACCCTCGGCGTGTGGGTGCTGCTCGTCCTCGTGCTGCAACTGCGCAGCCGTGCCTCCGCCGATGAGCGGATGGCCGGTCTGATGGCGACCGTCGCGTCCGCCGCGCTCGCGATCATCGCGACCGGGTACCTCGCCGCGTCCGACGACGCGGTGACGGTCGGCGGCATCGCCGTCGCGGTCGCCGTGATCGCCCGCGCGCTGCCGCTGTCGACGCCCGCCTCCGTCGTCGTCGCGCTGCTCGCGGCCACGGGTGCGGGTATCGCCGTCGGCGGCATGACGGACTTCGGCGGCAAGGGCGCGCTGCTCGGCCTCGGCGCCGGTGTCTGCGCGCTGATCGGCCACCGGGTGGCCAGTTACGACTACCCGTCCCGCTTCGTGCACATGACGGCGGGCGTCGCCCTGCCGCTCGCCGCGGCGGCCCCGGCCGTCTACGTGCTCGGTCGTGCCATCGGCTGACCACCGGCACAGGCTGATCGTCACAGGTGATCGACAGGTCCCCGGTCGGGCTCTCCCGCCGGGGACCTGTCCTTTAGGCTCGCGGCAAACGACAGTTGAGTCGGGGGCACAAGGTGGGGGAACACCGGACATGAGCAAGCGCGCCGTACGAATACTTCTGACCGTCGTCGTGATCCTGGGGGGCCTTTTCGTGGGTGCCGACCGCCTCGCGGTGGGCTTCGCGGAGGACGAGGCGGCTCAGAAGCTGCGTACCAGCGAGGGGCTCAGCGAGACGCCGGACGTCTCCATCAAGGGCTTCCCCTTCCTGACCCAGGTCGCGGGCGGCACGCTCGACGACGTCGAGATCGGCATCCAGAACTACGACGCCAGCTCCGGCTCCGACAAGATCCGCATCGCCGATCTGAACGCCCGGATGCAGGGCGTCGAGTTCTCCGGCGACTACAGCTCCGCCACCGCGGCCGAGGCCACCGGCACGGCCCGGATCTCGTACGACGAGCTGCTCAAGGAGGCGCAGGGCGAGCCGCCGGTCAAGCTGCCGCTGGGCGCCACCGGCAAGGTGGTCGGGCTCTCGGACGGCGGCGACGGCAAGATCAAGGTCGAGGTCGAGGTGAGCAAGGGCGGCACGAAGCTGCCGAAGCCGGTGCACGTGCTGAGCTCGGTCCGCGTCGAGGACGACACGATCAAGGTGAACGCCGACGAGATCCCGAAGAAGTTCGAGGTCCTCGGCGTCTCGATCCCCCTCCCCGAGGGCCTGGTCCGCGATGTGACCGACTTCGAGGAGAAGGTCAGCGGCCTGCCGGGCGGCATCAAGATCGACGAGGTGACGCCGGCCGAGGACGGCGTGGACATCTCGGTCAAGGGTACGAACGTGAAGCTCGCGGGCTGAGGCCCGGAACGGGCCTGATGGCGGCCGCGTAGAGCCGCCGTTCCGCAGTACGAGACGAAGCCGTCCGCGCGGTGGATGTGGCAGGGGCGCAAACAGGCCCCCGCCCCCGCGCGGGCGGCTTCGCCGTTCCGCCGATCCCCTCCCCATCCCACAATACGGATGATCGCGTCTCATCATTCGACACCCCGGTGACACGGCCGCCCTCGCGTCCTTACGATCGGACGCATGCAGCGACAGGCGGACCTCACGAAGCGGCGGGCAGTAGACCTGTGCCGCGTCGCCGCCATGCTCTGTCGCACCTTCTGAGCGGGAGCTCCGACTTCCGCGTCCCCCAGGCCCGTTGACACCGTCAGGGCCACCCCCCGCCGCGTACGCCGCGCCACCGCGCGATCACAGCCCGTACCCGGCACCCCTCGCACAGCACCGCAGCCCCGCCGCAACTGCCCCGGAGGAGAAGAAGTATGAGCCGCAGCGACGTCCTGGTAGACGCCGACTGGGTCGAGGCCCACATCGACGACCCGAAGGTCGCCATCGTGGAGGTCGACGAAGACACCTCCGCGTACGACAAGAACCACATCAAGAACGCGATCCGCATCGACTGGACCGACGACCTCCAGGACCCGGTCCGCCGTGACTTCGTCGACCAGGAGGGCTTCGAGAAGCTCCTGTCGGCCAAGGGCATCGCGAACGACACCACCGTCGTCCTCTATGGCGGCAACAACAACTGGTTCGCGTCCTACGCCTTCTGGTACTTCAAGCTCTACGGCCACCAGGACGTGAAGCTCCTCGACGGCGGCCGCAAGAAGTGGGAGCTCGACTCCCGCGACCTGGTCGACGGCGACCAGGTGCCGCAGCGCCCGGCCACCTCGTACAAGGCCAAGCCCCAGGACACGTCGATCCGCGCTTTCCGCGACGACGTCGTCGCCGCGATCGGCGCGCAGAACCTGGTCGACGTGCGCTCGCCCGACGAGTTCAGCGGCAAGCTGCTCGCCCCCGCGCACCTGCCGCAGGAGCAGTCGCAGCGTCCGGGCCACGTCCCGTCCGCGCGCAACATCCCGTGGTCGAAGAACGCCAACGACGACGGCACCTTCAAGTCGGACGACGAGCTCAAGGCCCTCTACGAGGACGAGCAGGTCGACCTGGCCAAGGACACCATCGCGTACTGCCGCATCGGTGAGCGCTCGGCGCTCACCTGGTTCGTCCTGCACGAGCTGCTCGGCCAGACCAACGTCAAGAACTACGACGGCTCCTGGACCGAGTACGGCTCCCTCGTCGGCGTCCCGATCGAGCTCGGCGCCAACAAGTAACAACACCTCCCCGAACCCGCAGTGACCAGCTAAGGACGAACGCATATGTGTGGAGCGAAGGCCGGCGGACCCGACGCCTCGACGATCAAGCCCGGCGAGACCACCATCCAGGGCCAGGTGACCCGCGACGGCGAACCCGTCAGCGGCTACGTACGGCTGCTCGACTCGACCGGCGAGTTCACCGCCGAGGTCCCGACCTCGGCGACCGGCCAGTTCCGCTTCTACGCGGCCGAGGGCACGTGGACTCTGCGCGCCCTGATCCCGGGCGGCACGGCGGACCGCACGGTCGTGGCCCAGACGGGCGGCCTCGCGGAGGTCGCGATCGCCGTCTGAGTCCGACGACAGCGGATCACTGACGGCTGGAGGGCCGCACCCCAGGGGGTTGGACGCCACTGGAACGGGGTGCGGTCCTTTGGCTTGTGGTGGTGTCCGCCGCGGCTAGCGGCGGTGTCCGCCGGCCAGTGGCGGTGTCTGTCGGCTAGCGGCGGCGTTTGCCGTCCAGTTCGTCCCACCACTCGTCGGACTTCGGGTCTCCCGACGGGTCGTCCCACCAGCGGTCGTCCGGGCCCCGGCGGTTCGCCACCATGGCGGCCACGGGTGGGATCACCATCGCCACGACGCACATCCCGACGGCGACGGGAATGGACCACAGGCGCACCACGCCCCACGCCAGGACGAACAGGGCGATGCACGTGCCCATCATGGCGAAGTAGGCGTGCCGCCTCCGCGCGTACATACATCCAGCGTAAAGCCGCATGGGTCGCTGTGGTCGGCTGTGGGCCGCTGAGTGGGCCGCCGTGGTCAGTAGACGAGGGCCTGTGTGTCGTCCGACATCGCTTCCTGTACGAACACCTGCGCGCCCGCGATCCGCACGCCCTCGAGCACGTCCTTCTCGGTGATCTCCCGACGCGCCGCGCACTGCGTGCAGAGCGTGATCCGTCCGGCGGCCACGATCGAGTCGATCAGGTCGGGCAGCGGTGCCGCGTGCGGGAGTTCGAACTCCGCCGCGCGTCCCGGCAGCGCGAACCACGCGGACTCACCGGTCAGCCAGAGGGAGACCTCGACGCCGCTTGCCACGGCCACCGCCGCCACCGTGAACGCCTGCGAGCAGCGCTCGGGGGCGTCGGCCCCTGCGGTCACTTTGATCACGAGCTTCTTCGCCATGGCCGCATCGTAAGGCCACCTCGCAGAGAGAGGTGAGGCGCGCACGACTACAGTGGGAGCGGCTCTGATACCTGCCCCAATAGCTCACCGAGGAGCACCCCGTGCTTGAGGCCTTCTTCTCCGCCCTGCTGGTTCTGGTCTGCGTCGGCGTTCTCGCGTTCGCCGGACTGACCGTGAAGAAGCTGTACCAGGGTCAGCGCTGAGCCCCGTACGCCCCGTACGCCACCTAGAGATCGTCTGAGCATCCCATGATCGAGATTCCGTCCGACCTGCACCCCGACCTCGTGCCCCTCGTTTGGCTCCTCGGCAACTGGGCCGGCGCGGGCGTCACCGACTTTCCCGGCGCCGAGAAGGCGAATTTCGGCCAGGAGGTGTCCTTCTCCCACGACGGGCGGGACTTCATCGAGTACCACTCGCACACGTGGGTGCTCGACGCCGAGGGCAACAAGGTCAAGCCGCTGGAGTCCGAGTCGGGCTTCTGGCGCATCGACAAGGACCGCAAGGTCGAGACCGTGATGGTGCGCGACGACGGCGTCGTCGAGGTCTGGTACGGCGAGCTGGCCGACCAGAAGCCGCAGATCGACCTGGTCACGGACGCGGTCGCCCGCACGGCGGCCTCCGGCCCGTACACCGGCGGCAAGCGTCTGTACGGGTACGTGAAGGGCGACCTGATGTGGGTCGGCGAGAAGCAGACCCCCGAGGTGCCGCTCCGTCCGTACATGTCGGCGCAGCTGAAGAAGGTCGTCTCGCCAGAGGACGTCGCCGAGATGGCCCGCGGCCTGGGCGACCTGCCGGACGACGGCATCGCTTTCTTCAAGTAGGCCTACACTCCGAAGTGTGGTGAGCACCGACTGGAAAAGCGACCTGCGACAGCGCGGCTACCGGCTGACGCCGCAGCGCCAGCTTGTCCTCGAAGCCGTCGACACCCTTGAGCACGCGACCCCCGACGACATCCTCAGCGAAGTGCGGAAGACGGCGTCGGGGGTCAATATTTCCACCGTCTACCGGACCCTGGAGCTCCTGGAGGAGCTGGGCCTGGTCAGCCACGCGCACCTGGGGCACGGGGCGCCGACGTACCACCTCGCGGACCGCCATCATCACATCCACCTGGTGTGCCGGGACTGCACGAACGTCATCGAGGCGGATGTCTCGGTGGCCGCCGAGTTCACCGCGAAGCTGCGGGACACGTTCGGCTTCGACACCGACCTGAAGCACTTCGCGATCTTCGGGCGCTGCGAGAACTGCTCCGGCAAGGAATAAGTGCGCGTACCGGGGGGTCGTAGTGTGGGTGAACATGAAGAGCCCCCTCCTGTCCCTGCCCGGCGCCGTCCCCGCCGAGGGCGTGGACGAAGGCGTCGCCGCCCACTACGGCGATCTGTTCCGTGAGCAGCGCGCCCTCGCCGACGGCACCGGTTTCGTCGACCTCTCGCACCGCGGCGTCGTCACCGTCTCGGGCCCCGACCGGCTGAGCTGGCTGCACCTGCTGCTCACGCAACACGTGACGGAGCTGCCCGTCGGCCAGGCCACCGAGGCGCTGATCCTCTCCGCGCACGGCCACATCGAGCACGCCCTCTATCTCGTCGACGACGGCGAGACGGTATGGGCGCACGTCGAGCCCGGCACGCAGGACGCGCTGGTCGCGTACCTGGAGAGCATGAAGTTCTTCAACCGGGTAGAAGTCGCCGACCGTACGGACGAGTTCGCGGTCGTGTATCTGCCGGCTGGTTCGATCGCCGCGGTCCCGGACGGTGTCGTCGTACGCGAGACGCCGCACGGCCGGGATCTCTTCCTGCCGCGCGCGTCCCTTGAGTCGTACGCCGAGGAGAGCGGCCCCGCGGTCGGCCTCCTCGCCTACGAGGCGCTGCGCGTGGAGGAGCACAGGCCGCGGCTCGGCTTCGAGACGGACCACCGCACGATCCCGCACGAGCTGGGCTGGATCGGCACGGCGGTGCACCTGCAGAAGGGCTGCTACCGCGGCCAGGAAACGGTCGCCCGCGTCCAGAACCTGGGCAAGCCGCCGCGCCGCCTGGTCTTCCTCCACCTGGACGGCAGCGAGGTGCACCTGCCGGTGCAGGGCACGCCGCTGTACCTCGCGAGCGAGGGCGAGGAGGGCCGGAAGCTGGGCTTCATCACGACGGCGGTACGCCACCACGAGCTGGGCCCGATCGCCCTGGCCCTGATCAAGCGCAACGTACCGCTGGACGCGGCGCTGGTCGCGGGTGCGACGGCGGCGGCGCAGGAGGTCGTGGTCGAGCCGTAGCTCGGCCGGCCGGCCTGGAGCGGTGTCTTTCCCGCCCGTCACATCTCCAGCAGCACCGTGAACGGGCCATCGTTCGTCAAAGCCACCCGCATCTGCGCGCCAAAGCGTCCCGTCGCCACCGTCGCACCCAGCGACCGGAGTTGGGCCACCACCTCGTCCACGAGGGGCTCGGCGACGTCGCCGGGTGCGGCGGCGTTCCAGGTGGGCCTGCGGCCCTTGCGCGCGTCGCCGTACAGCGTGAACTGGCTGATGACCAGCAGCGGCGCGTCGATGTCCGAGCAGGACTTCTCGTCGGCCAGCATCCGAACGGACCAGAGTTTGCGGGCCAGTTGGGCCGCCTTCTCCTTGGTGTCCTCGTGGGTCACGCCCACCAGGACGCACAGCCCCTCGCCGCTGATCTCGCCGACCGTCTCGGGGCCGTTCTCGCCCTCGACGACGACGGACGCTCCGTCCACCCTCTGCACCACTGCACGCATACGGCCCATCATGCCGTGCTCCGTACGGCCGCGATGCGCCGGATGCGCCGCCCGTGAGGTGGGCCTGAACCCCCCATCTGGGGCCGATTAGGGGCACTCGCTCACATAGCGGCCACCCGGGGTGGCACCATGCTCACACGCGGTGTACCGCGCCGGTCGAGGGGACGGTAGAGCCACATGAGCACACCAAGTACGGGACAGCCGCCCGGACCTGTGTCACTGACCCGCATGAGCGCAGTGCGACGTACGAACGTGCCGCGCCCGCCCACGCAGCGCACGGACAGCGCGGTCCTTTCCGAGCAGCCCGAGCACGACCTGGCCGCGCTGCTCCTGCGCGAACTGCGTGAGCTGCGCAGGAGCGCCCAGCAGAACGAGGCGGACCTGAGCTATGTCCGGCGCCTCCTCCAGGGGCGGATCGACATTCTGCGGGCCGAGGTCGGGCGCCGCAGGGATCCGGCGGCGCCGGGGCCTGGGGGACGGCTGGGTCCGGAGGGTCCGGTCGTGGACCGGCTCTCGGAGATCCTCACGGACGGTCCGACCCGGCACCGCTCGTCGGCCCGGCATGTGACGCTGGGCACGCCGCACAGCGCGGAGTACGGCCTTCTGGCGACCGAAATGCTCGCCGAGGTCGAGCTCTCCGACCTGGACGCCCGCACGGACGACGAGCTGCACACGGCCATGGGGCGGCTCATCCGCTACGAACAGCAGGTTTCCCGGCGCCGCCATCAGCTGCAGCGCACGGCGGACGATTGCAGCGCGGAGATCGCCCGCAGGTACCGTGAAGGCGAAGCACAAGTAGACGACCTGCTCGCGTGACCCGGTGATCCCGGCCTCCGCGGGCGGCCCCACGCCACCTCCCGCCCCGGAAGGCCGAAGATGACCTCGACGTCCGCCGAGTCCACCGCCACCCCTGTCATATCCCCGGTCCTCGCTGAGGTCGTACGTTCAGGCTTCGTCGAGGGCCGGCACAGGGGCAGCCTGGTGCTGCTCGCGGCGGACGGCAGTGTGGAGCTGGCGATGGGGGACGTGAGTGCCCCGGTCTTCCCGAGGTCGGCGAACAAGCCGATGCAGGCGGCCGCGGTGCTGCGGGCAGGCCTTGACCTGTCGGGTGAGCGGCTCGCGCTCGCGGCCGCGAGCCACTCCGGGGAGACCTTCCACCGTGACCTCGTCCAGAAGATGCTGGCCGAGCACGGCCTGACGGCGGCTGACCTGCAGTGCCCGCCCGATCTCCCGCTGGACGCGGTCGAGGCCGAGACATATTTGGCAGCCGGTGCCGTACGTGACCGGGTCACGATGAACTGCTCCGGCAAGCACGCGGCGATGCTGGCGGTGTGCGACCTGAACGGCTGGCCCGCGGATTCCTACCTGGACCCGCGCCACCCCCTCCAGCAGCTGATCCTCCAGGTCGTCGAGGAAGCGGCGGGGGAGAAGGTGGCGGCCGTCGGCACGGACGGCTGCGGCGCCCCCCTGATGGCGATCTCCCTGACCGGCCTGGCCCGTGCCTTCCGTCACTTCGTCCTCGCCCCCGAGGACACCGCTGAGCGCCGGGTCGCGGACGCGATGCGGGCCCACCCCGAGTACGTCGCGGGCACGCGACGCCCCGATACGTGGCTCATGCGGGAGATCCCCGGGGCGCTGTCCAAGATGGGCGCGGAGGCGGTCCAGGCGTTCGCGCTGCCGGACGGCCGTGCGCTGGCGTTCAAGGTGGACGACGGAGGGCTCCGGGCTCTTGGTCCCATCCTGGCCCGAGCGCTGGGCCTGGCGGGCGTGGAGGCGGATGTCCTGCTCCGCGTGGGGCGTGTGGCGCTGCTGGGCGGCGCGGCCGAGGTGGGCGAGATCCGGGCGGCGTTCTAGGGGTTCCCTGCGGGGTTCCGCTGTGGGGTTCCGCTGTGGGGCAGGGGTTTCCCTGCGGGGCGATCGGGCGGGTGGGTCTGAACGCACGGGCCGCGGGGCTGCTCTCTGAGCCTTGGCCCCGAGCCCCGCGGCCTCTTCGGTCGGTGGCTGACCGGACTCCCGGCTCCCCTCCGGATGGGAGCCCGGTCAGCCAGCTCTGTCAGCCCGACTGGGCGAGCAGCAGGACGAGGATCGCAGCCCCGACGCCGCTGATTTTGGTGCTCTTGGCCTTGATGCCCACGGTCAGCAGGACGAAGGCGACGATGCCCATCGGTCCGTACTTCCACTGGATGAGCTGCTCGAATCCGATGGCGAGGGCGGCGATGACGATGGCGATGAGCGGCATGACGTTCCCCCTTTCGGGATGGGGCGGCGGGCTCCGTCCCATCCGGTCGGCAGCCGTCCGGTGGGCAACTGCTGGCGGCCAACCCCTGAGGGTTCCCACCAGGTTGCCTAAGTTGGCTACCAACTTCACCTGAGTTATCTCCGCGCTGGCTCGATTCATAACCACCTTCCGAGCAACTCCCCAAAGATGGCGCGAAGTTGTACTGTTTGGTTGTGAGCCCGGAACCTGCCCCCGTCAATGGGATGAAGAGGCCGCACAGGTCTCACCAAGAGGTGGCCGACGAGCTGCGTGACCGGATCAGGTCCGGGTCGCTGCGGCCGGGTCAGCGCATGCCGACGCAGGCCGAGTTGGCCGACGAGTTCGGCGTGGAGCGCGGCGCGATACGTGAGGCGCTGCGCATTCTGCAGGGCGAGAACCTGCTGGCGAACGTGTCCAAGGGGAGCCCCGCCACGGTCGCCGAGACCTCGAAGCAGGTGCTGGCCGGGCCCGGCGGCGTCAAACCGCAGCCCACCATGGTCGGCCTCGCCCCGCGCATCGCCGCCGCGTTCGAGGCCCCGCACGTGGAGATCGACGCGCTCTGCCTGACCTCCATCTCGCTCACGATGGCGATCGGGGAACCGCTCCGTCAGATTCACGCCGGGCAGCGGAAACCGGCCAAGGTCACCGTCCGCGTGCTCCTGCCGAGCCGCAGCATCGACCTCGCCTTCCCGGCGGCGGTGGACAGCGGGGACGACGAGGGAGGGCAGGTCCACCGGCGCTGGCTGGACCAGCGGAACGCACAGGGGCAGGTGCTCCGGCACAACCTCCTGGCGCTGCGGACCTCGCACGGCATCGATGTGGACGTCTCGTTCCGCGCCCTGCCGTTCACGCCGCCGGTGAAGCTGTATCTCCTCAACGGCTCCGAGGCACTCTTCGCGTACTACACCCTGACCAAGCAGAGCGAACAGATCGACCACGAGCCCTTGGAGATGTACGACGCCCAGGGCGCGCAGTCGATGCTGTTCCCCTTCCACCAGGGGGACGGGTTGCGGGACACGACATTCGTGGAACAGTCCCATCTGTGGTTCAACGCGCTGTGGGGCACGATCAGTCAGGATCTGGAGCTGGCGCGCGGCTAGTCCGCTGCTGGTCCGCCGCCAGTTCGCTGCTAGATGGCGGGACCGGTCATCATCAGCGCCAGGACCACGGCGCCGATGGAGCTGCAGGTGGGGTTCTTGGCCTTGATGCCGATGCTCAGGAGCAGAAGTCCGATGAGGCCGGTGGGTCCGTACCGCCACTGCACGAACTGCTCGATCGTGACGGCGAACACGGCGGCGAGGAGGGCGAGGACGGCCATGATGGTTCCCCCTTCTGCCATCTCGGGTGAGTTGGCAACCAACTTCACTTGAGTTGTCCCCACTTGGTCCCGCAACATAAACAACTTCAAGACAACTGCCCTGAGATGGTGCGGAGTTGTATCGTCTGGTCGTGACCCAGGAGAACGTTGCAGTGAACGGCAACAGAAAACTCACCCCCCAGGACATCGCCGACACCCTCCGCGACCGCATCCGCACAGGCGACCTCAAACCTGGTGACCGCCTCCCCACGCAAGCGGTGCTCGCGGAGGAGTTCGGCGTGGAGCGGGGGACGGTGCGGCAGGCGCTGAAGACGCTGCAGGGTGACGGACTCCTTGCCAACGTGAGCAAGGGCAGCCCGCCACGGATCGCGGCGGAGCCGCCCGAGTCGACGTCGCCGGGCATGGGAGCCGTGGAGCCGCAGGCGTCGATGGTCGGCCTCGCGCCACGGCTCGCGGCGGCCTTCTCGGAGCCGCAGGTGCGGATCGATGTGGTGTCGTACACGGCGGAGACGCTGATGATCGCGCTGGGCGAGCCGGTGCGCCACATCCACGAGGGCCTCATCCGCCCCGAGTCGATCAACGTACGGATCATGCTCCCCAGCAGCGAGATCGACCTGGCCTTCCCCCGACCGACCAGCGGCCAGGACGAGGGCGGCAAGGTCCATGGGCGCTGGCTCGCGCTGCGCAACACGCAGGGGCAGGTCCTGCGCCACAACTTGCGCGCGCTGCGCTCCTCGCACGGCATCGACGTCGACGTGTCCTTCCGCGCGCTGCCGTTCACGCCGCCGGTGAAGCTGTACCTGCTGAACCAGCGGGAGGCGCTGCTCGCCTACTACACCATCGAGCGCAGCATGCTGGACGTCGACAGTGCGGAGGTGGAGGCCTTCGACGTCTCGGGGCTGCGGTCCCCGCTCTTCTCCTTCGAGAAGGGCACGGCGCCGCGGGACGCCGCGTTCGTGGAAGAGTCCCAGAAATGGTTCGACGCGCTCTGGGCAACCATCGCGACGGAGCTGACACTCTCTTAGTGACTCCTGATACGACGCAGACTGAGTGGATGGCAGAAGAGACCGGGAATTTGCGAGAACTGATCACACGCGCCCGTTTCGTACTCTTCGACTTCGACGGACCCATCTGCCGGCTGTTCGCCGGGCACTCGGCCGAGGCGATCGCGAGGGATCAGGTCCGCTGGCTGGAGGAACGGGGGCTGCGCGGCCTACTCACCGAGGAGGAGCGCGCGGAGCCGGACCCGCACGCGGTCCTGCGCGCGGTGGACAAGAGACACCCCGGCAGCGACCTGGTGGCCGAGCTGGAGGAACGGCTCAGCCAGCAGGAACTGACAGCGGTCTCCTCCGCGTGGCCCACGCAGTACGCGGACCCCCTGATCATGACGTGGCACGCCATGGGCCCCCGCCTGGCGATCACCACGAACAACTCCCCGCGGGCGGTGATCCGTTACCTGGAGGGTCGGCGCCTGGGGCAGTGCTTTTCCCCGCACATCTACGGCCGTACGAAGAACCTCCACCAGCTGAAGCCGGACCCGTACTGCCTCAACCGCGCCCTCCGGGCGATGGGCGCGGAACCCTCGGCGGCACTGATGATCGGCGACGCCCCCACGGACTTCCAGGCCGCCGAGGCCGCGGGAGTGGACTTCTTGGGCTACGCGCGTAACGAGCGGAAGGCGAAGGTGCTGAAGAAGGCGGGAGCGGATTGTGTGGTGGGTTCGCTGGAGCCGGTGCTGAAGGTGTTGCGGGGTCAGGCCTGAGCCCGTGAGCGACAGGGCACGAAACGGAAGCTTTCTCGAACGTCACGCCTCCATGGAGTGGCGCGTACCTCATTGAGCCCATCGTTTACCGCCCACGCGTCGTCAGTGTTCTCACGCGCCACTAAGGTGTGCATCACTTTCGCCTTCCTCGCGTGACTATTCAGGAGCGGCCCGTGGGCGTGTCACCTGTGCCCAGTTCCCCGTCCCTGGCGTGCGCGGAGGACGTCGACGCCGACGACCCCGAAGATCCGTACCGCCAGTTCGTCGCGTACGCCCTGCTGCGTGGGGACATGAGCGGGGGTCACCACAACCAGAACTACGTGCATCCGCTGACGGCATCCATGGCGGAGCTGGTCGGCCGCGATGTCGGGGAGCCCGTCACCCTGCGGCTCCGGAGGAAGGACGCGCTGCCGGTCGTCATCCGGACCTGGGAGGACGAGTCGGCCATTCTGCGGGCGATCAAGGGTGTGCTGCCCCACGTGCCCGAGTGCCTGGCCAAGCGTGGCGACTCCTCGGTGCACAGCTACGTGGAAGGCGTGCCGTTCTCCAGCATCTGCCAGAACGGCAAACCGGTCGACTCGCTGCTGATCAAGGCACTGGCCACACTGCTCGCCCAGATGACTCAGGTCCGTCGAGAGAGCCTGCCCCCGCTGCCGGAGGGCTGGCCCCGCATCAACAACGGCCGACGGTCGTTCCTGCGGACTCTCGCGCATCTCGCGGAGCGCCAGATCCGACAGCCCAATTGGGCTGAGTTCGGTGGGCTGTTCGCGGCGCTCGGCATTCCCGAGGATGCGCTGCTCAGGCTGGCGGATCGGGTGCCCGTCATGGCACGCCGTCCCTACAGCCTCCTCCACACAGACCTGCACCGCGACAACGTGATCTTCTCCTACGCCGGTGACCCACCGCTGATCTGCGTGGACTGGGAACTCGCCACCTACGGCGATCCACTGCACGACCTGGCCACCCACCTGGTCCGCATGCGCTACCCCGAGCACCAGTGGGACGAGGTGATCGAGGCCTGGGCGGACGCGATGGGGCGGCTCAGACCCAGGGCGGTCAACGGCCTGTCACGGGACCTGAAGCACTACGTCGCCTTCGAGCGTGCCCAGTCCGTCTATCCGGACGTGATGCGCGCGGCCAAGTCACTGGGGGACGCGCCCGATCAGAAGAGCCTCGACGAGGCAACTGGTGTGGTGCGCCGGGCACTTGAACACGCGGCTGGTCCGCTCGGGCTGCGGGGTGTGCCCGGCGAGGCGGAGATCCAGCGGGTGCTGATCCGCTGGCGCGCGGCCCGGTCCGGCGGACGCGCCGGCGGGCGGCAGGTGACCCCGATCTCCTGGGCGCCGGACCAGCGCGTGCCGGAGCATCCCGACTTCCCCCAGGCGGCCGTACTCGACGCACTTGCCGCCGAGGGGGCGGCGCCGGCCTCCCGCGTCTACAAGGGGACGGGCCACCTGAACACCGTGGTCCGGGTGGAGGGCATCGAATTCCCGGTCGTGGTGCGGCGGAAACTGAGCTCGGCCGCGCGTCGCGAGCGCAGCATTCTCAGTGAGCACGCGGTGCTGCGGGCCATCGAAAAGTCCCGCGAGCCCGTGTGGGCCCCTCGGGTACTGGCCCTGGGCACGAGCCATTCGGAGGATGGGTTCGCGATCCACTCCTACGAGGGGCCGGGCGCCGGAGATCTGCCGCCGGACCACCCGGTGGACGGCCTGCGCCCCAGAGAAGCCGACCATCTGGTCGACCAGATGGTCGCGTTGGCCGATATCGACAGCGGACAGCTGGACCCCACCGCTGGTGAGTCGGACTTCTACGACTGGCTCTGCGATGAACTGGTGCGGCTGGTCATGCGTCTGCCCGAGGAATCGCAGAAGCTGGCCAGGGAACTCGGTCTGCCGGACGGCGCTCGTCTGCGGGAACTGCTGGGCCGCCATCAGTTGGTGAGGCGCCGCCCGTCCCTCTTGCACGGAGACCTCAACCCCTGGAATCTCGTACGCCACGACCTTCGCGGTGGGCTCACCGTCATCGACTGGGAGATGGCGATGGTCGGCGACCCGCTGTACGACCTGGTCCGCCACATGCACCTCACCCCGACTCGCCCCGAGATCAGGCAGCGCATGTTCAGCCGCTGGGAGCAGGGCCTTCCTCGGGAGTGCACGACCGGATGGCAGGAGGACTGGCCGGTGTACCGCTGGGTCGAGGTGATCCGGTCCGCCTACGTGGACCTGGACCGACTGGTCACGGGCACGGGCCTGGACGCGCCGAACGTGCAGCGCGCCGTGGACTCGTACGCGATGACCTTGGCGACAGCGACGGCCTCCCTCGGCCTCCGACAGGGACCAACGGCCAACCCTTACCTTGCCCGCGCGCTTCCGCACGGCCAGCAGGGTGCGTTGAGGGAGATGCCGTAGCAGCGGCTTGCGGCTCACGCCGTCCGGCGTTTGAACAGGACCCCCGATGCCGCCACCGAAGCCGCCAGGATTCCCGCGCACCATGCCAGGGCCAGCCAGGGGGTGGATCCCACCGGCTGGTCCAGGAGCAGGCCGCGTAGGGAGTCGATCACCTGGGTCACCGGCTGGTTGTCGGTGAAGGGGCGGAGCCAGTCGGGCATGGTGGATGTCTCCACGAAGGCGCTGCTCGGGTAGGGGAGGAAGCTCACGAAGAAGGTGAAGCCGCCTGCCGCTTCGGGGGACTTGGCCAGGAGGCCCACCGTCGCCGACAGCCAGGAGAGGGCCAGGATGAACGCCACGAGGATTCCTGTTGCCGCCAGCCATCCCGCGGGGGTCGCCGACGGGCGGAAGCCGATCGCGAAGGCCAGGGCGAGGACCAGGGTCGTGGCGATGAGGTTGCGTGCCACCGAGGCGAAGACGTGGCCCGCCAGGATCTGGGTGCCGCCGATGTCCAGGGAACGGAAGCGGTCGATTATGCCGCCCTTCAGGTCCTCCGTGACCGCCATCGCCGTGTTCGACGAGCCGAAGCCGGCGCAGAGGAGGAGTACCCCGGGTACTACGTACGTGACGTACGACTGGGTGTCCGTCTTGATCGCGCCGCCGAAGAAGTAGACGAAGATCAGGAGGAGCATCACCGGGAGCGCCATGGAGGTGATCAGGGCGTCCACATTGCGGCGGCTGATGCGGATCGCTCGGCCGGTCATGATCAGGGCCTCAGGCATGGGTCAGCCCCGTTGGCTGCGAAGGGTTCGGGTTCGGGTTCGTCAGGGTGAGGAAGACGTCGTCCAGCGTTGCCGTGCGGAGTGTGAACGTCGCGAGGTCGGTGCGGGTCGGGTCCAGGGTGTCCAGCAGGTCTCGTACGTTGCTTGCCGTGCCGTCCGTCGGGAAGCCGAGCGTCAGGGTTTCGGGGGCGTGGTGCGTCGCCCGGTCGGTCAGGCGGGCGTAGGCCTCTGGCGTGGTGAGCGTCGCGTCCAGGCGGTGGCCCGGTACCAGGGACTTCAGGGTCGCGGGTGAGCCCTCCGCCGCGATGACTCCCTCGTGCAACACCGCTATGTGGTGCGCGAGTTGGTCCGCCTCCTCCAGGTACTGGGTCGTCAGGAAGACCGTCGTGCCTTGCGCCGTGAGGTCGCGCACCACCTCCCACATCTCCTGGCGGCTGCGCGGGTCCAGGCCCGTCGTCGGCTCGTCCAGGAAGATGACCTCCGGGTCGCCCACCAGGCCCGCCGCCAGGTCGACGCGGCGGCGCATGCCTCCCGAGTACGTGCGGACCAGGCGGTCGCCCGCTTCCGTGAGCCCGAAGCGGGCCAGGAGTTCGGCCGCCTTGGCGCGGGCCGCCGGGCGGGGCAGGCCCGCGAGCCTCGCCATCATGCGGAGGTTCTCCGCGCCCGTCTGGGTCTCGTCGACCGCCGCGAACTGTCCGGTGAGGCTGATCGCGCGGCGGACCTCGCGTTGCCCCGTACGGATGTCGTGGCCCGCCACCCGTGCCGTGCCCGCGTCCGGCGTGGTGAGCGTGGTGAGGATGCGGACGGCCGTCGTCTTGCCGGCGCCGTTCGGGCCCAGGAGGGCGAAGACGGTGCCGGGTGGGACGGTGAGGTCGATTCCGCGCAGGACGGGGACGGCTGCTCGGCCGCCGGATCCGTACGTCTTGGTCAGGGCTTTGGCCTCGATGGCCGGGGGTTCGGTGCGTGGTGTGGGTGGCATGGGGTGCCTTCTCCCGGGCTACTGTGTAAGGCATACGCATTACTGGGTAAGGGTTACGCAGAACTACGATGGCCGTCAAGCACAGCAGCTCAGGAGGAGGCGTCGGCGGATCATGGCGGCAGGCGGTGCGGGTGCGCGGGGCGCAGAAGGTGCAGAAGGCGCAGAAGGTGGCGAGGGTGGAGGCGGTACGGGGCTGTCGGTGAGCCTCGAGACCGCCTGGGGGTTGCGTGAGCGGCCGTCCAAGGGGCCCAAGCCCGGTCTCAGCCTCGATCGCATCGTCGACGCGGGCATCGCCATCGCGGCCACGGAGGGGATCGGCGCGGTCTCCATGGGGCGGGTCGCCAAGGCGCTCGGCGTCTCGACGATGTCCCTCTATCGGTACGTCTCCGCCAGAGACGAGCTGTACGTGCTGATGCAGGACGCGGCCACCGGTTCTCCGCCCGAGATGCCCGCGGAGGTCACGGGGTGGCGGGCGCGGCTGGAGTGGTGGGCGCGGTCCCAGCGCGATGTCTTCCGGCGCAATCTGTGGCTCGTACGCATCCCCATCACGTCACCGCCCGCCTCGCCCCACTATCTGGAGTGGGCGGAGCAGGGCCTCGCCGCGTTGGACGGCAGTGGTCTTGACGAGGGCTGGAAGCTCTCCGTGCTCATGCTGGTGGGTGGGTTCGTGCGGAACGAGGTCACGCTCATGGCCGATCTGGACCAGGCGATGAGGGCGAAGGGGCAGTCGCCCGATGAGGCGATGCGTCGGTACGCGCGCACCGTCGACGCGCTGACCTCGACCGAACCCGGGCGGTTTCCGGCGCTGCGGCGAACGCTTGCTGCCGGGGTCATGGACGCTGCGGACGGCGAGGACACGGAGTTCGAGTTCGGGATCGGGCGCGTGCTTGATGGGATTGCGGTGATGGTGGGGGATCGGTAGGGGGCGCTCGTCGTCGGGGTGGCGGTAGGAGGCCTGCGGTGCTCGTCGTCGGGGTGGCGGTAGGAGGCCTGCGGTGCTCGTCGTCGGGGTGGCGGTAGGAGGCCTGCCGTGCATGTCGCTGCGGGTGCGTGGGGCCGACCGGGCGCCCCTCACGCGTACGTCGTCAGGCCCGAACGTAGTTGGCCGAACGCCCGGTTCGCTGCCACCGTCGCGTCCGGCCAGACCGATTCCGCGCTCTCGCCCGCGTCCATCCTGCGCCAGTTCTCCAGGGCGAGGATGCGTTGTACGGCGATGATCTGGCCGGCGGCCAGGCGTGCGGCCAGGTCTTGGCCTGCCTGTGGGCCCCCGCTCAATGCCTCGCCCAGTGCACCCTCCGACCGCTCCTGGTAGGCGTACAGGCGTGCCACCAGTGACGGCGTCCCGTAGAGGAGTCGGTGGAAGGCGAGTACGTGGACGTTGTCGCACAGGCCGGTCACCGGGTCCTGGCGTTCCAGGCCGTCCAGGAAGTGGCGCTGCAGGGCGTCCAGGGGGGACCTTTTTTCGGGGCGCGTGGTCACTACGCGTGCCGCCTCGTCCACGTGGTCGGCGAACCGGTGGAGTACGAGGTCCTCCTTGGTCGGGAAGTACCGGAACAGGGTCGGCTTGGAGATCTCGGCTGCCGCCGCGATCTCTGCCACCGGCACTTTGTCGAAGCCCTTCTGGAGGAAGAGCGCGATCGCCGCGTCGGAGACCGTCTCGTACATGCGCTGCCGCTTGCGCTCGCGCAGGCCCGCCTCGTCGTCTGTCATGGCGGGAGTCTAGCGTGGTGGTGTTACTCGGGAACAAATTTAACTCGGTTACATTATTCTTGGCCGTATGCCTCTCGATGAAGCCCTGACCGAAGAACGTCGCTTCCACGACGCCTGTCGCGCCGCCCTCGCCGGAATGGTTGACGGTGCGCAGGTGCGAGTCGTCAGTGGAGCGGACGTTTCCGCCTCCGGTGCCGATGCCGAAGTCCTCGGGTATCAGTTCCGCAGTCACGCCAAAGCCCTGCGCGAGCTCCCCGAAGCGCCTCTCTTCTTTGGTCGTCTCGACTTTGCCGCGGGCGATGAAGCCGGTGATCATCGCGGGCAGAGTTATCACATCGGCCGTCTCCGCATCACCGAACACCCCTCCGCCCCGCCCCTCGTCGTCGACTGGCGTGCCCCCGTGTCCCGCGCCTTCTACCAGGCAGGAGCCCGCTCCCCCCAGGGCGTCGCCGTCCGCCGCCGCTTCGGCTGGGCGCCCGGCAGCAAGGGGGAATCCGCCGATCTCACGGGGCTGGAGGATGAGCCGCTGGTCGGCGGCCGTTCCGTGGCTGCGCCGACCAGCCGCATCCTCGCCGGAGAGATCGAGCGGCCCCGCGTCGGGCCCATGCGTGACATCGCCGCCACCATCCAGCCCGAGCAGGACGACCTCGTCCGCGGTGAACTCGCCGCCTCTGTCTGTGTTCAGGGCGCCCCCGGCACCGGCAAGACCGCCGTCGGTCTGCATCGCGCCGCCTATCTGCTCTACACCCATCCTCAGCGCGTGCGGCGCACCGGGCTGCTGATTCTGGGACCCAACCGCACCTTCCTGCGCTACATCGCGGAAGTGCTTCCATCCCTTGGCGAGACCGGTGTCCGGCAGTCCACCGTCGCGGATGAGATCGCCAGGAGCACCGCACCCGTGCGGGCCGAGGACGACGAAGCCGCGGCGAGCGTCAAGCACGATGTCCGGATGGCCGCCGTCCTGCGCCGTGCGCTCTACTCGCGGGTCGCCGCGCCCACCAAGTCCGTCGCGGTGCCCGACGGTTCGTACACCTGGCGGGTCTCGCTCGACCAGCTGGAGCGGATCATCGCGGATGTGCGCGCCGAGGAGCCGCCGTACGCCGTTGGGCGCGAGCGCGTGCGCACCCGTGCCGTCCGGCACATCCAGGAGCAGGCCGAGCGTCGTGCCGGTGCGGTGAACAACACCTGGCTGCAGAAGATCTCCCGCGCCCGCTCCGTCTCCGCCTTCGTCGACGAGGCCTGGCCCAAGGTCACGCCCGAGGAGGTGCTTGCGGCCCTGTTCGCCGATGAGGGGACGCTCGCCCTTGCTGCCGACGGGATTCTTGGGCGTGCGGAGCAGCGGGCCGTCTGTTGGGCCAAGCCCCCGCGCTCCTATAAGTCCGCCAAGTGGTCCGCCGCCGATCTCGTTCTGCTCGATGAAGTCGCCGGGCTGCTCGAACGGCCCGACGGCTACGGCCACATCGTCGTCGACGAGGCCCAGGATCTCTCGCCGATGGAGGCCCGGGTCATCGCCCGCCGCGCCGGCTTCGGCTCCCTCACCGTTCTCGGTGATCTCGCCCAGGGCACTACCCCGTGGGCCGCTCGGAGGTGGCCCGAACTCCTTGGTCATCTCGGCAAGCCCGACGCCTCTGTTACGCCTTTGACCGTCGGGTTCCGCGTTCCGAAGGCTGTCGTGGGGCTCGCCAATCGCGTGCTCGCCTCGCTCGACGTCGACGTACCGCCCGCTCGGTCCCTGCGTACGGACGGCGAGTTGAGGATTCGGGAGGTAGGGGATGTGGTTGCCGCCACCGTTGACGCCGTGCGTGCCGCGCTGTCCCGGGAGGGGTCCGTGGGTGTCATCGCCGTCGATGCCGTCGTCGGTCGTCTGCGTGAGGCCCTCGAAGGGGCAGGTATCGACAGTGCGGGGCCTGATGACCTGGGTGCGCGGGTGACCGTGCTGCCCGCTTCCGTGGCCAAGGGGCTGGAGTACGACCATGTCGTCGCCGTCGAGCCCGCCGCCATCGCGGAGGCTGAGCGCCGTGGGGCGAGTCGGCTGTACGTGGTGCTGACCAGGGCCGTGTCCCGGCTCGATGTGCTCCACAGTCGGCCCTTGCCCTGGGAGGAGTGAAGGCTTACATACCGTTGCGGTTATATAGCCGGGTAGGTATGTTCTGGGTATGCCCATACCGTTCGATGTCCTCGCCGAGCCGAGCCGCCGGAAGATCCTCGATCTGCTGCTCGAGCGCCCTCATCTGGTCGGTGAGCTCACCGAGCGGCTCGGCCTGAGTCAGCCCGGCACGTCCAAGCACCTGCGGGTCCTGCGCGACGCGGGGCTCGTGCGGGTGCGGCAGGACGCGCAGCGGCGCTGGTACGAGCTGCGGCCCGAGCCCCTTGCTGAACTCGACGCGTGGCTCGCGCACTACCGGCACCTCTGGTCCGGCAGGCTCGACGCTCTCGAACGGCACCTCGATGTCATGGACGGTGACTCCTCATGAACCCGCACTCCGACACCCTCACCGGCGACGACGGCCGGAACGTCCTGCGGATGGAGCGGCGCCTCGCGCACCCGCCCGCCCAGGTCTGGGCCGCGATCACCCGGCCCGAGCACCTCGCCCAGTGGTTCCCCTCCGAGGTGACCGTCGAGCTGCGGCCCGGCGGCGCCATGGGCTTCCATTTCCCCGGCGACGAGGGGCCCGGCATGACCGGCGAGGTCACCGACGCCGAAGAACCCCGCCTGTTCGCCTTCAGCTGGGGCGACGACCACCTGCGCTGGGAGATCGCCCCGGACGGGCCCGACGGGCGGGGCTCGCTGCTCACGCTCGTGCACACCTTCGGCGACCGCTTCGGCGCCCCGAGCTTCGCGGCGGGCTGGCACCTGTGCATTTCCGCGCTCGGCCAGTTCCTCGACGGCGGGCAGGCCGAGGTGAGCCAGGACGCGGGCGAGTTGCACGAGGCGTATCTGGAGCAGTTCGACCTGGGGCAGGGGGCCGTGACCGACGGCGGTATCCGCTTCGAGCGGCAGTTGGTGCGGTCCGCCGATGCGGTGTGGGCCGAACTGTGTGCGGGGGAAGTGCCGTTGGAGGGCGATACGGCGCCCGACGGGTTCCTGGCCGACGGCGTTTCCGCGGGGCCTGTCACCTCGCTGCGGGCCCCGGCCTCGATCACGTACGCCGTGCATCCCAAGGGCGAGGTGCGTTGGGAGTTCGGCGAGGGCACCGGCTACGGCACCCGGCTCGTCCTCACGCAGACCGGGCCCTTCGACGGTGCGGCAGCCGCCGATGAGGCGCTCGCCGCCTGGCACGCGCGCATCGAGCGGTTGGCCGGGCAGCTCTTGGAGGGGTGACCCCCTACTAGTCCGCCAGGACCGCCTCCATCACCGCCTTCGCGATCGGCGCCCCCAGCTTGCCGCCGGCGATCTCCGAGCGCGGGATGTCCATGTCCTTCGGGTCGACGAACACCGCGACCGCTACCGGCGACGAGCCGTCGTCCTGCTTGGCGTAGGAGACGAACCAGGCGTACGGCCGCTCGTCGTTGACGTCCGAGCCGTGCTGGGCGGTGCCGGTCTTGCCGCCGACCGTGACCCCGTCGATCCGCGCCTTGTTCGCCGTGCCCTCCTCGACGGTGTGCTCCATCATCTCCTGCACCTTGCCCGCGGTGTCTTCGGAGACGGCCTGGTTCAGGACCTGCGGCTTGCCCTTCTCGATCGTCGAGAGGTCGGGGCCGCGCAGTTCCTCGACCATGTACGGCTTCATCAGCTTGCCGTCGTTGGCGAGCCCCGACGCGACCATCGCCATCTGTAGCGGCGTGCTGGTCAGGCTGCCCTGGCCCATGCCGGTCAGCGCGGTCTGCGGCTTGTCGAGGTCGTCCGGGTAGCTGCTCGCGGAGGCGCGTACAGGAATGAACTGCTGCTCGTTGAAGCCGAACTTCTCCGCCGTCTCGCGCATGTCGTCGTCGCCGACCTTGAGCGCCGTGTCGAGGAAGACGTTGTTGCACGACCACTGCATGCCGACCTTCAGGGAGGCCTTGTCGCAGGGGGCGCCGGGCACGTCGTTACCGATCGTGGTGGAGCTGAGCGGCAGTTTGTAGGGGGCCTTGGCGCCGGTCTTCTCGTCGATGTCGTCGATCACGCCGTGCTCCAGGGCCGCCGCCGCGGTGAGGATCTTGAAGGTGGATCCGGGCGGGTAGATCTCGCGGAGCGCCCGGTTGGAGAGCGGCTTGTCCTTGTTCTTGCTCAGCCGCGTGAACTCCTTGCCCTCCTTCTCGGAGATCCCCGCGAAGACGGAGGGGTCGTACGAGGGGGTGCTCGCCATCGCGAGGACCTTCCCGGAGCGCGGGTCGAGCGCGACGACCGCGCCCCGGGCGTTCAGGTCCACCAGGCCCTTGTAGGCGGCCCGTTGGGCCTTGGGGTCGATGGTCGTGACGACGTCACCGCCCTGGCGCTTCTCGCCGGTCAGCATGTCCAGGGTGCGGCGGATGAAGAGGCGGTCGTCGTCGCCGCTGAGCACGTCGTTCTCGACGCCCTCCAGGAAGGTCGCGCCCTGGGCCTGCGAGAAGTAACCGGTGACCGGCGCGTACATGGGGCCTTCCTTGAAGACCCGCTGGTACTTGAAGTCGGTGCCGCTGACTTCCTTCGAGCCGGTGATCGGTTTGCCGCCGACGATGATGTCGCCGCGGGGGTGCGAGAAGGCCTCGATCTGGACGCGCCGGTTCTTGTCGTGCTTGGCCAGCGACTCGCCCTCGGCGAACTGCACCCAGGTCGCGCGCAGCAGCAGGGCCAGCGTGAGCACCCCGCAGAAGACGGCTATGTGGCGCAGCGGCTTGTTCATCCGGTCCCCCAAGACCCGTGACACCAGGACGTAATGACGTTTCATCATGCGTCAGGGATCACGGTTCTCCGCCCAGTTGTTGCCGAATGGTCACACTCGGGCCCTGGGGCACCGCTCCGGGCGGAACACTTCGACCGTACGTCGTGAGGTGTCACCAGCGGACTACCGGCGGGCATCGGCGCGGGAGCCGGCCGTAAGCTCAGCGCTCATGCGGAACACGGAGATCGTTCGTCGTGAGGGCCCGGAGCGCAGGCGCGAGACGCTGGAGCGCCTCGACCGGGAGAGGGACATATGGCTGTCGACTGCTCATCCCGAGCACGGTCCGCACCAAGTGCCCCTGTGGTTCCGCTGGGACGGACAGGCGCTGTGGATGTGCACCGGCGAGACGTCCGCGACCGCCCGCAACGCGCGCGCGGAGCCACGCGTACGCCTCGCGCTGCCGGACACCGCCGACGTGGTGCTCGTCCAGGGCGAGGCGGAGTGCTTCCCGGCCCGCGACGTCCCGGAGGACGCCGCGGACGGCTTCGCCGCCAAGTTCGGCTGGGACCCGCGCCAGGAGGAAGGGCCCTTCCTGTATCTGCGCGTGACGCCGCTCATGGTGCGCGCCTGGCGCGGCGAGCAGGAGCTCGGCGGCAGGGTCCTGATGCGCGAGGGGGAGTGGGTGGTGTAGCCGCGCGCCCTACTTCTTCTGCGGCTGGTTGAACCGCAGCATGTTCCCCGCCGGGTCACGGAAGGCGCAGTCGCGGACGCCGTACGGCTGGTCCATCGGCTCCTGCAGCACCTCGCCGCCCGCGGCGCGGATCCGCTCGAAGGCGGCGTCGACGTCATCGGTCCGGAAGATCACGCCGCGCAGCAGGCCCTTGGCCATCAGCTCGGCAACGGCCTGCCGGTCGGCGTCCGAGGCGTTCGGGTCGGCGAGCGGAGGCTCGATGACGATCTCGACGTCCGGTTGCGTCGGGGAGCCGAGGGTCACCCAGCGCATCCCCTCGAAACCGACGTCATTGCGCACTTCGAGGCCGAGCGCGTCGCGGTAGAAGGCGAGCGCCTTGTCGTGGTCGTCGACGGCGATGAAGCAGCTTGCAAGGTTGATTTCCATGCCTACGACGCTACGTACCGGAGCCGGGTTTCGCTTCTCCGTTCCTGATCGGACGGGTGCGGATCTTGGCGACGCAGGCAGGGATGACGGCGCTGTGCGCATGGTCGCGGGCCCGGTACGCGCTCGGGCTCTCGCCGACCAGTTCGGTGAACCGTGAGCTGAAGGAGCCGAGCGACGTACAGCCCACCGCCATGCAGACATCGGTCACCGACAGGTCCCCGCGCCGCAGCAGCGCCTTGGCCCGCTCGATGCGGCGGGTCATGAGATAGCTGTACGGCGTCTCTCCATAGGCGGCGCGGAAGCTGCGCGAGAAGTGCCCCGGCGACATGAGGGCGGCCTTGGCCAGGGCCGGGACGTCCAGGGGCTCCGCGTAGTCGCGGTCCATGCGGTCACGGGCCTGGCGCAGTCGGACGAGGTCGTCGAGAGACACAGACACACGAGGAACGTTACCGACCGATCGCGGATGAGGTGGGCCGAGTGCCCTGTCCCGTACGTCCCGGCAGGCGCTCGTGCAGGACGGCGAAGGCCGTGCAGCTGACGGGGAGTGCCAGGGCCGCGGTGACCAGGATGCCGACGACGACGGGGGCGAGGATCCCGGCGTAGTACGCGGCGAAGAAGTTCCCCGTGGCCTGTTCGAGCACGTCCCGTACGGCGGGGCGCAGCGGGAGGGCCACCTGCACCACGAGGCGGAGCACCCCGGCGCTGAGCGCGGCAAGCGGCAGCGCGAGGGCGAGGACGCGGATCGCTCCGGCGCGCGTCCACACCAGGGACCAGGAGCGGCGCAGGGCCTCGCCGGGTCCTGCCCCGGCTGCCGCGGCGGCCGGGGCGAGGGCGAGCCCGAGGCGCAGCAGCACGGCGGCGAGCACGGCCACCAGCGGGGAGGCCTCGACGAGCGTGTGGGCCCACGATCCGCGTTCCAGGATCTGGTCCTCGGTGTCGAGATGCAGGCCCGTGAGGCTGTCCGCCACGAGGGCGACGAGCACCGGCAGGGGCCAGACGATCAGGCCGCGCAGCGCGTACACGGTGAGCACCGGCCGCAGCCGGTCGCCCTCGGTGGGCGCCGGAGTCCCCGCCGCGACGGCTCGGGAGAACACGCTCTGGAGGGCCGCGCTGCCGATGCCGAGCAGGAGCAGGAAGAGCGGGAGCGTCCACAGGGCGACCAGCGCGAGGTCGGTGTGGTCGTGCAGGTAGGGGTCCTCGGCATGGCGGTACCAGAAAACCTGGTTCCGCATGTGGGTGAACAAGGGCCAGGACAGCGCGAATATCGCGGCCGTCAGCAGCAGCCCGACGAGCCCGGCAAGGCCGACGACACGTCCCGTCGCACCCGCCAGAGCCCCCCGATGCCGCCGCAGGACGGCGAACGCCGTGGCGGCGACGCCCCGTTGCCGGTCCGCGTCCGCGCCTGCCGGCGGCGTGCGGTCGTGCTGCGTCTTGCGCGTCATGGGGCGAGCCTTCTGTTGTTCAGGGGGTGTCCCGGGGTCCCGGGGGTCCCCGGGGCTGTTCCTGGTGGGGACGCGGGGCGGGGCGTGTGAGGTTCTCCGCCGGCGGTCCCCGGCCCGAAGGAACTGTGACTCGCAGCGACATCTGTCACCGAGGGGGGGCTGACCTGGTCCTCTCGGTCGAGTTCGCAGCGGTAGTTGTCACCGGTTGCTCGGGCTGGTTGTCACAAGGTTCGTGTTCGCAGTCGGGTTGTCACCGATTTCGAAGCGTGCTGGTGCGGGAGCCGTGGTGGGCGTCTGCTTGAAGGCATGGCCGATGAGTACGGACTGTTGCCTACGGCGGCCCCGGAGTCGGGGGCGGTGTGGTCACACCGCCGCGAGTGGCGACCTGCGCCGCTTGGCGACTAGTTGTGCTGACCGGGCAGGTTGATCGAGTTTGTCGAAGCCGCGGTCGGCTGACGATCGCTTGACCTGTACCAAGGTTCAGGGGCGAGGCTTGCGGCATGAGTGAGGCAGATGAGCTGTTTGGTATCGCGGAGGTCGCGGCGTGGATCGGTCTGGAGCCCGACACGTTGCGATACTTCGAACGTCAGGGGGTTGTACCGTCTCCGCGGCGCGACAGTGCGGGGCGTCGCCAATACACGACGGCCGATGTCGAGCTGATCCGCATGCTGGTTCATCTCCGTGAGACGGGGATGCCACTGGCCGATATCGCGCAGTTCACAGGCGCTGACGACAAGGTGGCTGATCCGGCCAGGCTCCGAGTGGAGTTGCTGACGGCTCATCGCCGTCGCGTCCGCGATAGGCGCGTGGAGCTGGACCGTGCGCTCGACGTGATCACTCGGAAGATCGCGGACTTCAGTGATCGGATCACGAGTTCGGTGGACCTTCTCGACCGACCGGACTGCACGATTGCCTTCGGTGTCCAGGGTGAGGGGCCACTGCTGTTCCTCGTCGGGGCGCCGGCTGGGCGGGCCGGTTTCGCGGCGCTGGCGCATGAGCTTGCAGGCCGGTTTACCGTCGTCACCCACGATCCGCGTGGTGTCGGTGCCAGCCGTGCGGCCCCAGGGATGGCCGCGCCCACGCCCGAGGTCCTTGCCGAGGACCTTGCTGCACTTGTCGACAGGTTCACCGGAGGGCCCGCTCTGTTCGTCGGTACCAGTGGTGGTGCCGTGACGCTGCTGGAGCTGGGCAAGCAGCATCCTGACGTGGTCGGCCGGGCCGTCCTGCATGAGCCGCCCCTTGTGTCCCTCTTGGATGACGAAGACCTGGCCGGCCGAGCCGCAGCAGCGTTCAGAGCGGCAGAGGCTGATCCTCAGCGGGCAGTGCAGGAGTTCTTTGACCTCAGCGGCGCTGCCCACCACACAGGACCAGATCAGACGCCTCCCGCCCATATGGCGCTATCCGAACTACCGGTCGAGGAACTCGACAAGAACCGCTACTTCCTGGGACGGATGGCTGGCCCCACAGTCTTCTACGTCCCCGACATCGAGGCCATCCGTCGCGTTTCGGTGACGCTGTGCGCCGGCTCGCTGAGCCATCACCAGATGGCGCGCCGGGCGACCCAAGCACTCGCTGAACTTCTGGAGCTACCTCTGATCGACATGCCCGGCAACCACCTCGGCGCAAGCGCCGAGCCGGCGGAGTTCGCTCACGTCCTCGGGCTCCTGCTCGAACCCTGAACACATCCCTGGCCCGCCGGTCCCTTCACGCGATTGATCAACGTCCCCGGGCAGTGCAACTAGTGACAGTTGTCGCTGCGAGTCACAGAACCCCGGCACAGTGGTGTAGCGCACTTTTGCAAGCAGGTGCTTGCAATAGTTAGCAAGGGGCAGGCACTATCGACGCATGGCATCACTCAACGTCGGCAATCTCGGTGAGTATCTGCGTGAGCAGCGGCGCAACGCGCAGCTCTCGCTCAGGCAGCTCGCCGACGCCGCCGGGGTGTCCAATCCGTATCTGAGCCAGATCGAGCGCGGCCTGCGCAAGCCGAGCGCCGACGTGCTGCAACAGGTGGCCAAGGCGCTGCGGATCTCCGCCGAGACGCTGTATGTCCGGGCCGGGATCCTCGACGAGAAGGAGCGGGACGAGCTGGAGACGCGCGCCGTCATCCTCGCCGACCCCTCCATCAACGAGCGGCAGAAGCAGGTCCTGTTGCAGATCTACGAGTCGTTCCGAAAAGAGAACGGCTTCGAGGTCTCGGAGTACGGGGACGACGCGTCGTACGCCGATGAGGCCACGTACGCGGCCGATGAGGACGCCACCGCTGACGGCCCCCGCACGGCCGACGGCAGTGATGCCAGCCCCAAGGACCACCCTTCAAGCTGACGCGAATCCGGGAGGACCATCACCATGGCCATCAAGGACGACCTGCGCAACACCCTCACCGACACCACCCCCGCCTACTTCGTCGTCGGCACCGCCGACCTGGCGTTCCAGCAGGCCAGGAAGGTGCCGGGCGCCATCGAGCAGCTGATCGCCGAGGCGCCGGCCCGTATCGACGCCGTGCGCAACACCGACACCAAGGCCGTCCAGGACAAGGCCGTCGCCCGCGCCAAGGAGGCGCAGGTGACCCTCCAGACCAGGGTCACCGAGCTGCTCGGCACGCTCGACACCGACCTGAAGAAGCTGGGCGAGAGCGCGCAGGGCTTCGCCCTCAGCTCGGTCGGCGTCGCCGCCGAGTACGCCGTGAAGGCGCGCGAGAAGTACGAAGAGGTCGCCGAGCACGGCGAGCAGGCCGTGAAGACGTGGCGCGGTGAGGCCGCCGAGGAGATCAACGAGCTCGCCGTGGCCGTCGAGCCGGACGCCGTGGAGAAGTCGGCGCCCGCCGACTCGGGGACGTCGCAGTCCACCGAGCCGAAGGCCGCCGCCCCGGCGAAGAAGCCCGCCGCCAAGAAGGCCCCGGCCGCCCGCAAGCCGGCGTCGAAGAAGACCACGCCGCCCGCGAAGTAACCCAGGGGGAGGGGCCGGGCACTCCCTGAGTGCCCGGCCCGTTCTCCGGGTAGCGGGTACGGTGTCCGCGTACTCAAGAGCCTCAAGAGCCGAGACCGGTGGTGGACGTTGTGCTGATGCAGGGGTTCGCAAACTTCATGTGGCTGCTGTCGTTGGCCCTGATCGCCTTCAGCGGCTTCGCGCTCATCGACGCGGCCGTCCGGCGGCAGGACGCCTACCCCGCGGCGGACAAGAAGACCAAGCCGTTCTGGCTGATCATCCTCGGGCTCGCGTTCATCGTGAACCTGATCTTCAACGTCATGTCGTTCCTGCCGATCATCGGCCTCATCGCGACCATCGTGTACATGGTCGACGTACGGCCCGCGCTGCGGCAGATCACGGGTGGGGGCGGGGGCCGCGGCCGCGGAGGCTCCAGCAGTGATGGTCCGTACGGGCCGTACAACGGCGGCCGCTAGCCGCTCGCCGCTGTCGCAAGCTCGGTGGTGAACCCGCGGGCCGGGTGGTGAACCCGCTGGCCGGTGAGGGCTGGTCGCGCAGTTCCCCGCGCCCCTGACGGGCTCGGGCTAGCGATCACGGTCGAGCAGCAGGACCGCCACGTCGTCGGTCAGGTCGCCGCCGTTCAGCTCCCGCACCTCATTCACCGCCGCCTCGAGCAGCTCGTCGCCCCGCAGGCCCGCGGCGATCTGGCGGCGCACCATCTCCACCATGCCGTCCTGCCCCAGACGCTGGTTGCCCTCGCCGATCCGGCCCTCGATCAGGCCGTCCGTGTAGAGCATGAGGCTCCACTTGCCGCCGAGCTCCACCTGGCGGCGCGGCCAGCGCGCATGGGGCAGGAGTCCGAGCGCGGGGCCGTTGTTGTCGTACGGCAGCAGCTCGGCGAGGCGGCCGTCGCGGGCGATCAGCGGAGACGGGTGCCCTGCCAGGCAGAGTCCGGCCCGGCGGCCGTCAGGGGAGATGTCGACCGTGCAGAGCGTCGCGAAGATCTCGTCGTCCGCGCGCTCGTGCTCCAGGACCTTCTGCATCGTGCTGAGCAGCTCGTCGCCGCACAGGCCCGCGAAGGTCAGCGTCCGCCAGGCGATCCGCAGCTCGACCCCGAGCGCGGCCTCGTCCGGGCCGTGGCCGCAGACGTCGCCGATCATGACGTGCACGGAGCCGTCGGGCGTGCGCACCGTGTCGTAGAAGTCGCCGCCGAGCAGCGCCCGCGAACGCCCCGGGCGGTAGCGCGCGGCGAACCGCAGCGGGGAGCCGTCGAGGAGCGGCGTCGGCAGCAGGCCGCGCTCCAGGCGTGCGTTCTCCTGGGCCCGCAGCCGCGACTCCGTCAGCTGGCGCTGGGCGGCGTCCGCGCGCTTGCGCTCCACGGCGTACCGGATGGCGCGGCTCAGGAGCCGCCCGTCCAGCTCGTCACGGAAGAGATAGTCCTGGGCGCCGACCCGCACGGCCTCCGCGCCGCCCTCGGTGTCGCCGCTCGCGGTGAGCGCGAGGACGGCGTGCCGGGGCGCGAGGCGCAGGACGTGCTTGAGCGTGGCGAGCTCGTCCTCGTCCTCCTCGGGCGCGGTGACGGGGCCCGCCAGGGTCAGGTCGAGCAGGATGCAGTGGACGTCGTCGGTGAGCAGCCGCTCGGCCTCGGTGAGGTTGCGGGCGGTACGGACCCTGATGGGCTTGCCCGCGGAGTCGAGCATCTGCGGGACGCTCAGGGAGCCCACCGGGTCGTCCTCGATGACCAGGAGGCTGAGGCCGGGGCCGCTCGACTGCCGGTCCATGTCCATGTCCCTGGGCGTGTGGAGGTGCTCCACGGGTACGGGTTCGGGCGCCGGCACGGGTGCGGACGTCGGCGTCGGCAGAGCGTGAGCCTGACCGCCTTCCGCGGCCGGGATCGCTCTCTGCCGCGGTATGGGTACGGGCATCGCTTGGGTTTCCTTCCCTCCCCCCGAGGGCACGGTGGATCGACGGTCGAACGCTCCACCGACGGGGACCATAGCGTTAGCCGAGGCCCGATTGGAATGGCGCACGGCAAACAGCCACCGTCATATGCCGCATCAAGGACCGCAATTGGGCACGACAGGTCCCCACCGGGATGACGAACATCACGCCCGGAGGGTTGAGCGGCGGACCCGTGGGTGCGGTGGGTCACATGACGTACGGCACAGGGGCTACTTGTCGGGCCGCACGACCCCGAGGATCTTCATCGAGCCCGCGCCCGCGACGGTCACATCGCGCCCCGGCCGCGGCGCGTGCACGATCGCGCCGTCGCCCACATACATCCCGACATGGCTGGCGTCCGCGTGATAAATGATCAGGTCACCGGGGCGCATGTTCTTGATGTCGATGCGCGGCAGCTGCTTCCACTGCTCCTGTGACGTACGCGGAATTCCCTTGCCGGCGGCGGCCCAGGCCTTGGAGGTCAGTCCGGAGCAGTCGTACGAGGAGGGGCCTTCCGCGCCCCACACGTACGGCTTGCCGATCTGCGCGGTGGCGAACTCGATGGCCTTCTCGCCCGGACCGGTCGCCTTGCCCTTGATGTCCTTCAGGACACCCGAACTCACCCACGCGGACTGCTTCTTGAGCTGGGCCTCCTCCTCGAGCTTCCGGAGCCGCTCCAGCTCCTTCTTCTCGAGCTTCGACTCCATCTCCTCGGCGGCCGCGATCTTCTTCTTGACCTTCTTCTTCGACTCGGCCTTCGCCTTGCGGTTGGTCTCGAGCTTCTTCCACTGGGCGGTGGCGTCCTTGGCGTAGATCCGCAGGTCTTCCTGTGTCCGCTCCATCTCGGTCAGCATGCCCTTGGTGGCCTTCTGGCCCTGCCGCATCCGCCCGGCGCCGTCCAGGAACTCCTGGGGGTCGTCGCTCAGCATCAACTGGGCCTCGGACGACACCCCGCCGCTGCGGTACTGGGCGCGGGCGGCGGCGCCCGCGCGGGACTTGAGCTTGTCCAGCTTCTGCTGGCCCTTGGTGATGGACCGGGCGAGCTTCACGATCTGCTTGGACTGCTTCTCGCTCTTCTCCTCCGCCGCGTTGTACGCGTCCGTGGCGACGCCCGCGTCGTGGTAGAGCTTCTCGATCTCCTTGCGCAGGTCCTCAAGGGACTTGGTCTTGCCGGGCGTTGGCTTCGCCGGACTCGCGTGGGCCGCGCCCGGGGCGCCGAGCACCGCTGTCGCGCAGATCAGCGCCAGGCCAGCCACAGTCGAACTCCGCTTGCCGGTCACGTCCGCCTCCCCCAAAGCTGATTTACCGTCAGTAACTTACGGTTGCCCCGGGGATGGTGCCATGCCGACGCGCAATTCGACAGAGCGCGACGGCACTTCCGAACCCCAGCCGTCCCATGTGACGAACGGCACCCGGAGATCGTTCCCCCCGCGGCGCGCCGCACGCGGAGTTCACCCGCCGTCGCCCGGCGAATTCACCCTGGGGCACCCCGCGCGTTCACTCCCGGGGACCGGTGCGCTCACCCCTGACGCGGCGCCAACGCTCCCCACCGCACCGTCACTTCCCCCTGCCGCCACCGCGCGGGGCGGTCCGCCACCGGCCAGTCCGCGGCCAGGGCCCGCACCGTTCTGATCCAGCGCTGCCGGGCGCCGTACGAGGCGTAGGGCGCCGCCGCCGCCCAGGCCCGGTCGAAGTCGCGCAGGAACGCGTGCACCGGCTCGCCCGGCACGTTCCGGTGGATCAGCGCCTTGGGCAGGCGCTCGGCGAGGTCGGACGGACGGTCGAGCGAGCCGAGGCGGGTCGCGAAGGTCACCGTGCGCGGCCCCTCCGGGCCGAGCGCGACCCAGACGTGCCGGCGCCCGATCTCGTCGCACGTCCCCTCGACGAGCAGACCGCCGGGCGCGAGCCGCCCGCGGAGCCGTTCCCACACGGCGGCGACCTGGTCCTCGTCGTACTGCCGGAGCACGTTCGCGGCCCGGATCAGGGCGGGCCTGCCCGGCAGCGGGACCTCGAAGCCGCCGTGCCGGAAGGAGAGCCCTTCCCTCTCGTACGGCTTCGCCGCGGCGACCCGCGCCGGATCGATCTCGACGCCGACCACGCGCGCGTGCGGCGCGGCGGTCCGCAGCCGCAGGAGCAGTTCGACGGCCGTCCAGGGGGCCGCTCCGTACCCGAGGTCGACCGCGACGGGGTCGGCGGAACGCCGCAGCTCACCGCCGTGAGCAGCGGCGATCCAGCGGTCCATGCGGCGCAGGCGGTTGGGGTTGGTGGTCCCGCGCGTCACCGTTCCCACGGGGCGGGGAGGGGTGCGGGAGGCCATGGGACAAAGGGTATGCGCCGCGGCGGCAGGGGTACGCGTCGCCCGGCGAGGCCATTGGTTGAGACGTAAACGGCAATGATTCGGCAAAGAGGAAATGGAGTAGGACCTTCCGGTGTTCACCCTCTGGAGGACCGTGCACGCCCTCCCTTAAGCCATGCCCGTGCGCGCACAAGGAGGACTGCCACGTGAGCCAGTACGTGTCCAGGCTCAGTCGTCGCTCGACAGCGGCGCCCAGCAGGCTCCGGCTCCCCGGCACACACCGGCGCCCGCGCCGAGTGGCCATGCTCAGCGTGCACACGTCCCCGCTGCATCAGCCCGGCACGGGCGACGCGGGCGGCATGAACGTCTACATCGTGGAGCTGGCCAAGCGCCTCGCCGCGATCAACATCGAGGTCGAGATCTTCACGCGCTCGACGACGGGCGCACTGCCGCCCGCCGTCGAACTCGCACCGGGCGTCCTCGTGCGCCACGTGGACGCGGGACCGTACGAAGGCCTGGCGAAGGAGGAGCTGCCCGCCCAGCTCTGCGCCTTCACCCACGGCGTGATGCAGGCATGGGCGGGCCACCGCCCCGGCTACTACGACCTGGTCCACTCCCACTACTGGCTCAGCGGCCACGTCGGCTGGCTGGCCGCAGAGCGCTGGGGCGTGCCCCTCGTGCACGCCATGCACACGATGGCGAAGGTCAAGAACGCCGCCCTCGCGGAGGGCGACACCCCGGAGCCGACGGCACGCGTGATCGGCGAGACGCAGATCGTGCGCGCGGCCGACCGCCTGATCGCCAACACCGACGAAGAGGCCGACGAGCTCGTACGCCACTACGAAGCCGAGGCGGGCAAGGTCGCCGTGGTCCACCCCGGCGTGAACCTCGACCGCTTCCGCCCCGCCGACGGCCGTGCGGCGGCCCGGCACCGCCTCGGCCTCCCGCAGGACGCGCTCGTCCCGCTCTTCGCGGGCCGCATCCAGCCCCTGAAGGCACCGGACGTCCTGCTCCGCGCGGTCGCCGTCCTCCTGGACCAGCGCCCCGAGCTCCGCTCGAACATCGTCGTACCCGTGGTGGGCGGCCCCAGCGGCAGCGGCCTGGCGAAGCCGGAGGGACTGCAGAAGCTGGCCGCGCGGCTGGGCATCGCGGACGTCGTCCGCTTCCAGCCGCCGGTGGGTCAGGAGCAGCTCGCGGACTGGTTCAGGGCGGCCTCGGTCCTGGTGATGCCTTCGTACAGCGAGTCCTTCGGCCTGGTCGCCATAGAGGCGCAGGCCGCCGGCACCCCGGTCCTCGCCGCCTCGGTGGGCGGCCTGCCGGTCGCCGTGCGCGACGGAGTGACGGGCTTCTTGATCGACGGCCACGAACCGGCCCACTACGCGCGCGTGCTGCGCGATTTCGCCGAGAACCCCCACCTGGTGGACCGCATGGGCGACGCGGCCGCACAGCACGCCGAATCCTTCGGCTGGGACACGGCCGCGTCCGCCACGGCGGACGTGTACACGGCAGCCGTGCATGAGCACAGGCGTCGCGTACCCTCGCATCATGGCTGATCAGGCTGACGGAGCGGCGACCGCGATCATCGAGCGGACGCTGGACGAGGCGGAGCTGGAGTGGGAGAGCCCGGAGAGCGGCTCCTACGTGGTGAAGCTGCCGGGCACCCGCAAGTTGTCGACGACGCTCTCACTCAGGATCGGCAAGCACGCCCTGTCTCTGACGGCGTTCGTGATCAGGCACCCCGACGAGAACGACTCAGCGGTCCACCGCTGGCTCCTGGAGCGGAACCTGCGCCTGTACGGCGTGAGTTACGCGATCGACTCCCTCGGCGACATCTACCTCACCGGCAAGCTCCCGCTCTCGGCGGTCACCCCGGACGAGCTCGACCGCCTGCTCGGCTCGGTCCTGGAGAACGCGGACGGCTCCTTCAACACGCTCCTGGAGCTGGGTTTCGCCTCGGCGATCCGCAAGGAGTACGCGTGGCGGGTGTCGCGCGGCGAGTCCACGCGGAACCTGGACGCGTTCACTCACTTGACCCAGCCGCAGGACTGAACTCCCCTCGCCAAGAGGCCCCGTAGGACATCTTCCCCGTAGAGGGCACCCGTGGCATGCTCGCGCCCATCGCAAACATGAATGGCGTTCACATCCATGGAAGGTGGCGGCGGGCATGGGGATGGGTACGGGCAAGGAGCACCCCACGAGAAGGGGCGTACTCGGCGGTGCGATCGCCGTGGCGGCGGTCGCCGTGACGGGCGGGACGGCGAGCGCGAGCGTGGGGAGGGGGACGGCGAGCGCGGGAACGGGGACGGGTGGAGCGGGCGAAACCCCCACCCTCTGGCGGGAGTTCACGAAGACCCCCTACACGCACCCCCAAATCCCCTACATAGCCCGAGCGGGCGCCCGCTCGGGAACCCGCCGTCTCCCGCGCCCCAAGGTGGTCGCGAACGTGAGGGACTACGGAGCGAGCCCGGACGGCGAGACGGACTCGGCCCCCGCGATCAACCGCGCACTGGCCGAAGCGGGGGCGCGGGGCGGCGGCACGGTGGTCATCCCGCCCGGCAAGTACCGCATCGACGACATCATCCGCATAGCCCACGACAACGTGGTCCTGAGAGGCGCGGGCAGCGGACGCACCACACTGCACGCGACGAAGAACCTCACGGAGCTGATCGGCCCCTACGGCTCCCGCTACGGCGGGGACAAGTCGAGCTGGTCCTGGGCGGGCGGTCTCATCTGGCTCTGTCCGCAGGCCCGTTGGGAGTCGCTGACGGCGGCCGTCAAGGCGAAGGCCTGGCCCTTCGAGGGCTGGACGGGCAACAAGCGCGACGAATGGGAGACGCTCACGACGACGGCCCCCGCACAGCGGGGCGACCGCACCCTGAAGGTCACGGACGCCTCAGGCATCCACAAGGGCGACCTGGTGCTGCTCCGCCTTGCGGACGACGCGGACCACACGCTCCTGCAGCACATGGCGGGCGGGGGAGAGGGGCCACAGGCGTACACCTGGGGCGACAAGACGAAGCTCACGTCGTACGTCCCGTACGAGTGGCCGGTGAGAGTCACGTCCGTGCGGAAGGACACGGTCACCCTGGAACGCCCGCTCCCCCTGGACGTACGCGAGGAGTGGGACCCGCGCCTGACGACGCACGCGAAGGCGCTGACGGGGGCGGGGGTCGAGGCCCTGACCCTGGAGGCGGTGGAGACCCCGCAATCCCCGCACCTCCTGGACAAGGGCTACAACGGGGTGACGTTCCAGTGCGCGTACGACTGCTGGGCGGACGACATCGAGGTCCGGCACGTGGACAACGGCTTCGGCCTGGTGGCGGCTTCGGCCTGCACGCTGCGCCGCACGCGCGTGACGGGCAGGGGCTCGCACCATCCGTACTTCTGCCGTGAGGGCTCGCACGACAACTTGATCGAGGACTTCCGCATAGCTCGGCGCACGACCCCGGCCCCGTCGGGCACTCAACTCCACGGCATCAACGTAGAAGGCCTGTCCTCCTACAACGTCTGGTCGCGCGGCGACATGGAGATGGGCACCTTCGACAGCCACCGGGGCATGCCCTTCGCGAACGTCCGCACGGACATCACGGTCAACAACAACGGCCGCCACGGCGGAGACGCCAGCGCGGGCCCCCTCTTCGGCGCCCGCTTCACCCACTGGAACATCCGCGTCACCAACGAGCGGGCGGGCCTGATGAAGATCGACGGCCTGGCCCCGTACAGCGCGACGGTCGGCATCAACGAGGTACGCGAGTTCGACCAGATCGACGTACCGGACTTCTCCGGAGACCTCCACTCACGGATCGAGCTCTACGGGACGACGGCTGCGGTGCGGCCACGGAATCTGTATGAGGCGCAGAGGGGTGTTGCCTGACGGGAGGACCGGCCACGTGGTGCTGACGCTTGATCTCGCGGTTCTGCTGGCTGTCGTCGTCTTCTTGTTGTGGCGCAGACGGGTGAAGCCGCGGACTCGGCTGGACACGGGAATGACCATGGCCGTCGTCCTGGTCTTCGGTGTGCTTCATCGTTCCGACCGCCTTCGGCCACTGGATCCTGGGCACCGTGGGTGAACTCGCGCAGGCATCTCGGACGCGGGCAGCCTATGAGCCCCGGGCCCCGGGCCCCGCCCCGGCCAGTACGGTGCTTCCCCGCGGCGCGCAACAATCCGCCCGCGGCAGCCGACAGGAACGCGGAGAAGAACACCGGATGAGCGCACGTTTCGAAGAGATCGACTGGCGGGCGACTCCCATGGGCGAGATCAGCCTGCGGCGCCGGCGGGACCCGGCATCGGGGGAGGACGTCTACGAGGTGAAGCTCGACGACGAGTACCTGATGTCCAGCCTCTTCACCGCCGGGGAGATCGAACTGACCCGGCTCGGCCTCGCGGAGCTGCCCGAGGGCCCGCTCGATGTCGCCGTGGGCGGGCTCGGCCTCGGATACACGGCCAAGGCCGCGCTCGACGATCCGCGCGTGCGGTCGCTGATCGTCGTCGACGCTCTGGCAGAGGTGATCGACTGGCACCGGCGCGGGCTCGTACCGCTGGGTGCGGGCCTCGCGTCGGACCCCCGGTGCCGGCTGGTGCGCGGGGACTTCTTCGCGATGGTCGCGGGGAGTGCGGCGGCGGGTGGACCGGTGCCGGCGGACGACGCGGGCCCCGGTGGCCTCGACCCCGAGACTCCTGGCCGCCGACTCCACGCGATCCTGCTGGACGTCGACCACTCACCCCGCCACGTGCTGCACTCCGGCCATGCCGCGCTCTACCGCCCGGCGGGTCTGGCCGCCCTGGCCGAACTGCTCCACCCCGGGGGCGTGTTCGCGCTGTGGTCGAACGACCCACCGGACGAGGAGTTCGGCTCGGTACTCGCGGAGGTCTTCACGGAGACCGCCGCGCACGTGGTCGATTTCGCCAACCCGCTCCAGGGCGGGACCGCGTCCAACACCGTGTACGTCGCCCGCAGACGTGCGGACTGAGGCCAGGGCCGGGCCGGCCGGCTCCAGGGGCCGCGGCCGGCAGACGAATGCCCCTGGCCCGCACGGTATGTGCGGGCCAGGGGCATGATCGCGGAAGCTACTTCTTCTTGCCCTGGTTCTTGACCGCCTCGATCGCGGCCTTCGCCGCGTCGGGGTCGAGGTACGTGCCGCCGGCCTTCAGCGGCTTGAACTCCGCGTCCAGTTCGTACGACAGCGGGATGCCCGTCGGGATGTTCAGGCCCGCGATGTCCTCGTCCGAGACGCCGTCCAGGTGCTTGACCAGGGCGCGCAGCGAGTTGCCGTGGGCCGCGACCAGGACCGTCCTGCCCGTCAGGAGGTCGGGGACGATGCCGTCGAACCAGTACGGGAGCATGCGGACGACGACGTCCTTGAGGCACTCCGTCTGCGGGCGCAGCTCCGGCGGGAGCGTCGCGTAGCGCGGGTCGGAGAACTGCGAGTACTCCGCCTCGCGGTCGAGCGGCGGCGGCGGGGTGTCGTACGAGCGGCGCCAGAGCATGAACTGCTCCTCGCCGAACTCGGCGAGCGTCTGCGCCTTGTCCTTGCCCTGCAGCGCGCCGTAGTGCCGCTCGTTCAGGCGCCAGCTGCGGTGGACCGGGATCCAGAGGCGGTCGGCGGACTCCAGGGAGAGCTGCGCGGTGCGGATCGCGCGCTTCTGGAGGGACGTGTGGACCACGTCGGGGAGCAGGCCGGCGTCCTTGAGCAGCTCGCCGCCGCGCGTCGCCTCCTTCTCGCCCTTCGCGGTGAGGTTGACGTCCACCCAGCCGGTGAACAGGTTCTTCTCGTTCCACTCGCTCTCGCCGTGGCGGAGGAGGATCAGCTTGTACGGTGCGTCGGCCATGCCCCTGAGCGTAATCGAACCCCCGGGTGCGCCGCGCGTCCGCCCGCAGCCCGGACAGTTGACGGAATCTGCTAATTCACTGGCACTTTCGGGCCGCGGAATCGTAATGTGCGCGAGTCGCTAGAGACACTTACATCGAACGCCGAACGCCGAACGCCGAACGCCGAACGCCGAACGCCGAACGCCGAACGCCGAACGCCGAACGCCGAACGC
>NZ_JBWLKL010000029.1:86047-102874 GCF_059026065.1 Streptomyces sp. A18
ACGCCGAACGCCGAACGCCGAACGCCGAACGCCGAACGCCGAACGCCGAACGCCGAACGCCGAACGCCGAACGCCGAGCTTGCGCCGCGCCGCTCGCGCACTTGACTGATCCGTGGGGGACCCCGATGCCACTCGCCGCCCTGAGACGTGCCGCCAAGGAGTCCGTCTCCGGTCTTCCGCCCGCGTTCTGGTGGCTGTGGACCAGCACTCTGGTGAACCGGCTCGGTGCCTTCGTCGCCACCTTCATGGCGCTCTATCTGACCCTCGACCGCGGCTACTCCGCGACGTACGCCGGTCTGGTCGCCGCCCTGCACGGCCTGGGCGGCGTCGTCTCCTCGCTCGTCGCCGGTGTCATGACGGACCGGCTCGGTCGGCGGCCCACCCTCCTCATCGCCCAGGCGTCCACCGCTCTGTCCGTCGCCCTCCTCGGCTTCATGAAGGACCCCCTGGCCATCGCGGGCGTCGCCTTCCTCGTCGGCATGGCGAGCAACGCGTCCCGGCCCGCGGTCCAGGCGATGATGGCCGACATCGTGCGCCCCGAGGACCGGGTCAGGGCCTTCTCGCTCAACTACTGGGCCATCAACCTCGGGTTCGCGATCTCGTCCGCGGGCGCCGGCTTCATCGCCGAGTTCAGCTACCTCGCCGGGTTCCTCATCGAAGCCGTGATGACCATGGTCTGCGCCGTCGTCGTCTTCGCGAAGCTGCCGGAGTCGCGGCCCGTGCGCACCGCCCTGGAGAAGGAGTCGCAGCCGGACGTCGGCCTGGGGGCCGTCCTGCGCGACGGGCGCTTCATGGGTGTCGTCGGGCTCTCCTTCCTGCTCGCGCTGATCTTTCAGCAGGGCTCCGTGGGGCTGCCCGTCGCCATGGGCGAGGCAGGCTTCACGCCCGCCGACTACGGCATGGCCATCGCCGTGAACGGCGTACTGATCGTCGCTCTCCAGATCCCGGTCACGCGTTTCATCGAACACCGCGACCCGCAGCGCCTGTTGGTGATCTCCGCGCTCCTCGCGGGCTACGGCTTCGGGCTCACCGCCTTCGCCGGGTCCATCGGCGTCTTCGCCCTCACCGTGTGCGTCTGGACCCTGGCCGAGATCGTCAACGCCCCCACGCAGACCGGTCTGGTCGTGCGGCTCTCGCCGACCCACGGCAGGGGCCGCTACCAGGGCATGTACACCCTGTCGTGGGCCGTCGCCGCGCTCGTCGCCCCGCTGATGTCCGGCTTCGTCATCGACCGCTTCGGGGCCCAGTGGCTCTGGGGCACCTGCGCGGTCATCGGGACCGTCGCCGCCGTCGGCTACTGGTCGCTGATGCGGGGGCTCCCGGCGGAGGAGGCGGGGGTGACGGAGGTGACGGTGAGTGCCGGCCCCACCGATCAGGCCGATCAGGCCGATCAGGCCGATCAGGCCGAACAGACCCGGCTCACGGCCCCGCAGGCCCAGTAACCCCCGCGCGCGTATGCGCCGTTGGTGCGCCCCTTCCAGTGGGCATGGAACGAGCATCAGGCAGTACGCCTTCGAGGAGGAGACCCATGGCTGAGTCCCCCATCACCGAACCCGTCCCCGAGCAGCCGACCGACACGCCTGGCCTGCCCGCCCTCGTGCTCCTCGGCTCCTGCGGCTGCGGCTCGGGCTGCGGCTGCGGCTGCCAGTCGGGCGGACCGTGCCAGTGCGGCGGCTGCTGCGGCTGAGCCACGCGGATCGAGGGAAGGGGTGTGCCCCGCACCACCGGTGCGGGGCACACCCCTTCGCGCGTACGCCGACGAACGCGGACTCAGGCGCCCTCGACGGGCGTTCCGGTCGTCTGGATTTCGTCCGCGTGCTCGCCCGTGACCAGGTACACGACCCTCTTGGCCACCGACACCGCGTGGTCGGCGAAGCGCTCGTAGTAGCGGCCCAGGAGCGTCACGTCCACGGCCGTCTCGATGCCGTGCTTCCAGCGGTCGTCCATCAGGTGCTGGAAGAGCGTCCGGTGCAGCAGGTCCATCTCGTCGTCGTCCTGCTCCAGCTGGAGCGCCAGGTCGACGTCCTTCGTGATGATGACCTCCGCCGCCTTGGCCATGAGGCGCTGCGCCAGCTGCCCCATCTCCAGGATCGTCGCGTGCAGGTCCTGCGGAACGGCCGACGCCGGGAAGCGCAGGCGGGTCAGCTTGCCGACGTGCTGCGCGAGGTCGCCCGAGCGCTCCAGGTCGGCGCTCATCCGCAGCGAGGTGACGACGATGCGCAGGTCGGTGGCGACCGGCTGCTGCCGCGCGAGCAGGGCTATCGCTCGCGCCTCCAGCTCATGCTGCAGATCGTCGACCTTCTGGTCAGCGGCGATCACGCTCTCGGCCATCTTCAGATCGGCGTCGAGCATGGCCGTGGTGGCGCGCCCGATCGCGGACCCGACAAGGCGGGCCATCTCGACCAGGCCTTCGCCGATCGAGTCAAGTTCCTCGTGGTACGCGTCCCGCATGTGGATGTCCCTCTCTAGTACGTCCCGGGGGGTGACCCCCACGCTCCCACGGTGCGGCCCGGACGCGTCCGTTTCCGGCACCCCGAATGAACCGTCCCTGTCACCGAGGTGAACTGTGGGCGACGCCTGGCACGCCCCCCGGAGCCGCTTCGCGACGGCCCGGGGTACGCCGTTCGGCCGAAGTGAACCACCACGGTCCCCTCGGTGAACTCTGGGCGACGAGTGTTCGAGTCGGCACCCGGATGGCTGTGGCCGACGCGTAAAGGGCGCATAACCTGGAGGCATGGACGTGAACGCGGCGGTCGCCGCAGCGGCAGCGATCGCCGGGGTGTGCACCGGTGTCATCGCCATGCTGGCGTTCCGCTGGAGCGAGCGCGACCTGAAACGCCCCACCCGGACCTCCCTGCACACCGACCCCGTACTGCCACCGGGCGTCGACACGGTTCTCTCCGTGCTCCGCTCGTCCGCCGTCGTCCTCGACGAGGCGGACAGCGTCGTCAAGGCCAGCTCGGCCGCGTACGCACTCGGTCTGGTCCGTGGCGGCAAGCTCGCCGTCGAGCCCATGCTCCAGATGGCGCGAGACACCCGCCGCGACGGAGAGATACGCCAGGTCGAACTCGACCTGCCACGCCGCGGCACCGGCCGCGGCGAGGCCCTCGCCGTCTCCGCACGCGTGGCCCCCCTCGGCTCCCGCCTGGTCCTGCTCCTGGTGGAGGACCTCACCGAGGCCCGCCGCATCGAAGCCGTACGACGCGACTTCGTCGCGAACGTGAGCCATGAGCTCAAGACCCCGGTCGGGGCGCTCTCCCTCCTCTCCGAGGCCGTCATGGACGCATCGGACGACCCCGAGGCCGTCGAGCGCTTCGCGGGCCGCATGCAGATCGAGGCCACGCGCCTGACCAACCTCGTCCAGGAACTCATCGACCTCTCCCGGGTGCAGAACGACGACCCACTGGAGGACGCCGAACCCGTCCGCGTCGACGAACTGGTGGCGGAGGCGATCGACCGCAGCCGTCACCAGGCCTCGCACAAGCAGATCACCATGGCCGCGGGCGGCACCGCCGACCTGCAGATATGGGGCAACCGCGGCCAGCTCGCCGCGGCGCTCGGCAATCTCGTCGAGAACGCCGTGAACTACTCGCCCGCACGGACCCGCGTCGGCATCGCCGCCCGCCGGGTCAACGCACCGGGCGGAGACTTCATCGAGGTGGCCGTCACCGACCAGGGGATCGGCATCTCCGACAAGGACAAGGAGCGCATCTTCGAGCGCTTCTACCGCGTGGACCCGGCCCGCTCCCGGGCCACCGGCGGCACCGGCCTCGGCCTCGCCATCGTCAAACACGTGGCCGCCTCGCACGGCGGGGAGGTCACCGTGTGGAGCTCCGAGGGACAGGGCTCCACCTTCACCCTGCGGCTGCCCGAAGCAGCCGCGAACCGCGACCGCGGATCCGGTCACGGCGGAGACGGCAGCGAAGCCGACACCGCACGGCCCGACGAGACCACTTCGTACGAACCCATTCCTGCCCCGGAGGTCCTTCCGTGACCCGAGTGCTCGTCGTAGAGGACGAGGAGTCCTTCTCCGACGCCCTGTCCTACATGCTCCGCAAAGAAGGCTTCGAGGTCGCCATCGCGGCGACCGGCCCGGACGGCCTCGACGAGTTCGAGCGCAACGGCGCCGACCTCGTCCTGCTCGACCTCATGCTGCCGGGCCTGCCCGGCACGGAGGTCTGCCGCCAGCTGCGCGGCCGCTCGAACGTCCCGGTGATCATGGTCACCGCCAAGGACAGCGAGATCGACAAGGTGGTCGGCCTGGAAATAGGAGCCGATGACTACGTCACCAAGCCCTTCTCGTCCCGCGAACTCGTGGCCCGCATCCGCGCGGTCCTGCGCCGCCGCGGCGAGCCCGAGGAGGTAGCGCCGCAGGCCCTGGAGGCGGGCCCGGTCCGCATGGACGTGGACCGCCACGTGGTCACGGTCTCCGGCTCCAAGGTCGACCTGCCCCTCAAGGAGTTCGACCTCCTGGAGATGCTCCTGCGCAACGCGGGCCGCGTCCTGACCCGCATGCAGCTCATCGACCGAGTCTGGGGCGCGGACTACGTAGGGGACACGAAAACCCTCGACGTCCACGTCAAGCGCCTCCGCGCCAAGATCGAGCCGGACCCGGGGGCGCCGCGCTACCTGGTGACGGTGCGAGGCCTGGGCTACAAGTTCGAGCCGTAGACGGCCCCCCAGTAGACGCCGCATACGTGCGAGTAGACGCCGCATACGTACGAGAGGGCGGGAACCCGATACCACTGGGTTCCCGCCCTCTCGTACGTACGTCGATCAGTGCTCGGCAGCCTCGCCCGCACCCTGCGACTGCGCGCCGGCCCCGGCCGGCGACGAGGCCGCGCCGGACGGCTCGGTGTTCCCGCCCTCTGCGGGCGTGCCCGACGGGTTGCCCGAGGGGTCCGTGGAGGCCGAGCCCGACGGGTCCGTCGATGCGCCGTCGGACGGCTTCGTCGACGGCTTCGAGCCCGGAGCCTCGGGAACCTCGCTCGGGCCCCACTTCTTGAAGTAGCTCTCGGCCGGCACGACGAAGGTCTTCATCTTCACGTCGCCGGTCTTGCTGAAGGCGAAGGTGACCGGCTGCGCGTTGCCGTCCTTGACGGCCTCGCGGCTGCTGGGCAGGACGGCGGAGGCGTTGTCCTTGCCGCCGATGACCACGGAGCCGCCCGCGGGGATGGTCAGCGGACCGCCCCGCTTGGAGGTCCTGTCGTCCTTGGCCGGCGTGATCTTGGCCTTCTTGCCGGTGCCGTTGACCGCGATCCCGTCCAGCGTCTGGTCGGTGCTGCCGTTGTTGAAGATCGTGGCGGCGATCACCGCGGGGCCCGTCGACTTGAGGTCGGGCTGGGTGATCACCATGGCGTTCTGGATCTGGATGTCGCCGACGGAGGTCGCGGCGTTGTCCGGCTTGATCTCGTGCGTCTCGGCGTTGTTACCGGCGCCGCACGCGGCGAGCGACGCGAGCGAGAACGCGATGGCGGTGGCGGCGATGGCGCCACGTCGAAGGCTGCGGCTCACGGCGGCGGCAACTCCTTGAACGAGGGCGGTACAGGAAGGGGCGGGCGGCCGTAAAGCCGCCCTAAGTGTGTGTCAGCGGGCTTAGGTTACCGAGCCGTTCCCGCGCCGCCGCACCCGACCCGCCCCTAGGGCCCGTGAGCCTCTCCCGTGCCACTCCCACCGCTGTCCGTGTCCCCACTCGTGTCCCGCAGCACAGGCCACTTCCGTCACTCCGGAACCATTGGCTTCTCGTTCACCATTCACATAAGAGCCGTCAAGAGTCATCGCGGCCCGTCTTGCGGATTTCCGGTAAGGAATGCATGGCGGTCCGGGGAAGTCCGGGGAATTGATCACCGAGGCCCTTGATCAATTCCGGATTCATGTCGAACGCCGGCTCGCACGCCTCTCCAGTCGCCGAACGGAGTAGCGGAAGTTCACCGCTTGGAACCTGGCAAACCGGGACGTTCAGCCTCGTGGAGCGCTCTCGGAGGGCGTGTGACGGGCGTGTTTCCGCTTCCCCGGAGAGCCGCTCCCACCTGCGAATACCTCGCTCCGGAAGCCCTTCGCAGCACGTTCCTGTTGCTGTTGTCAAGCCCCGAGATATGCCCTGACCTGCGAAAACGCCATTCAGAAGAGGCGGTTCTCGTGTTAGGATGGATAGCCACGGAAGGGGTACCTGTCACATGACGTTCAAGGTTGGCGACACCGTGGTCTATCCCCATCACGGGGCCGCGCTGATCGAGGCCATTGAGACTCGCCAGATCAAAGGCGTGGACAAGACCTACTTGGTGCTGAAGGTCGCTCAGGGCGACTTGACGGTACGTGTGCCTGCGGACAATGCGGAGTTCGTCGGCGTACGTGATGTGGTCGGTCAGGACGGGCTCGACCGGGTCTTCGAGGTACTGCGCGCGCCGTACGCCGAAGAGCCCACGAACTGGTCCCGTCGCTACAAGGCAAATCTCGAGAAGCTCGCATCGGGTGATGTCATCAAGGTCGCGGAAGTCGTGCGTGACCTGTGGCGTCGTGAGCGTGAGCGCGGACTGTCCGCGGGTGAGAAGCGCATGCTCGCCAAGGCTCGCCAGATCCTGGTGAGCGAGCTCGCCCTCGCGGAGAACACGAACGAGGACAAGGCCGAGGCTCTGCTTGACGAGGTCCTCGCGTCCTGATCGCGTCCTGACATACGCATACGTCTTGGCGCCATGAATGCCGCGGTGCCCGCTGACCCTCAATGGTGTCGCCGGGCGCTGCGGCATGTTCGTACCCAGACGTGATACCTGACTGACCGGCGCAATCCCTGAATTCGTAGCTCATACTCGGTGCTGCTTGGTGTGTGTGCCGGGCTCGGACAGCTGACTCGACCAGAAGTCACGGAAGGGTCCGGTCAAGGGCCCGCGCCCGGCGTCGCTGTGGCCATACCCACCTCGGCCGAGCACACAAACCTGAACGGAAGCGATGTCTGAGGAATCCCGCACCGCGGTCGTGATCCCCGCCGCCGGACGCGGCGTACGGCTCGGCCCGGGCGCCCCCAAGGCGCTCCGCGCGCTGAATGGCACGCCCATGCTCATCCACGCAGTACGGGCCATGGCCGCCTCGCGCGCCGTCTCGCTCGTCGTCGTCGTGGCCCCGCCGGAGGGCGCCGCCGAGGTCAAGACCCTCCTGGCCGACCACGCACTGCCCGAGCGCACCGACTTCGCGGTGGTCCCCGGCGGCGAGACCCGCCAGGAGTCCGTGAAGCTCGGCCTCGACGCCCTGCCCGAGGGCATCGACATCGTCCTCGTGCACGACGCGGCCCGCCCGCTCGTGCCCGTCGACACCGTCGACGGCGTCATCGAGGCCGTACGCGACGGCGCCCCCGCCGTCGTCCCCGCGCTGCCCCTGACCGACACGGTCAAGCAGGTCGAGCCGGGGGACCCCGGACAGCCGGGCGCGCCCGAGCCCGTGGTGGCCACGCCCGAGCGGGCCCGCCTGCGCGCCGTGCAGACCCCGCAGGGCTTCGACCACGACACCCTCGTCCGCGCCCACGCGACGGTCACCGAGAGCGTCACGGACGACGCGGGCATGGTCGAGCAGCTCGGCCTCCAGGTCGTCGTCGTGCCCGGCCACGAAGAGGCCTTCAAGGTCACGCGGCCCCTCGACCTCGTCCTCGCCGAGGCCGTACTCGCCCGCAGGAGGGCCAACGATGGCTTCTGAGAACCGGGTCCGGCTGCCGCAGGTCGGCATCGGCACCGACGTACACGCCTTCGAGGAAGGGCGTGAGCTGTGGTGCGCCGGGCTCCTCTGGGAGGGCGAGAGCGTCGGCCTCGCCGGGCACTCGGACGGTGACGTCGCCGCGCACGCCGCCTGCGACGCCCTGTTCTCGGCCGCCGGCATCGGCGACCTCGGCGCGCACTTCGGCACCAGCAGGCCCGAGTGGTCCGGCGCCTCCGGTGTGACGCTGCTCGCCGAGGCCGCGAGGATCGTGCGCGCCGAAGGCTTCGAGATCGGCAACATCGCCGTCCAGGTCATCGGCGTACGCCCCAAGGTCGGCAAGCGGCGCGACGAGGCGCAGAAGACGCTGAGCGCCGCCGTCGGCGCCCCGGTAGCCGTGTCCGGCACGACCACGGACGGGCTCGGCCTCACCGGCCGCGCCGAGGGACTGGCCGCGATCGCTACGGCACTGGTCGTGCGGACGGACTGACCGGTGTAGCGGGTACGGGTGAAATGCCGCTGCGGCAGGGTGTGTTGGAGCAGTATCGGGAACGCACCCCCGCAGTAGCCCGACGCCATCCCCGCCGTACGAGAGAGGCATCCGCCCATGGCCGCCGAACTGTCCGACAAGCTCAAGGCCCTCCTCGACACCCCCGTCTTCATCTCCGTCGCCACCATCCAGCCGGACGGCAGTCCGCAGGTCTCACCGGTCTGGGTGAAGCGTGACGGGGACGACCTCCTCTTCTCCACCACCATCGGCCGCCGCAAGGAGAAGAACCTGCGCCGCGACCCGCGCGTGACGGTGCTCCTCCAGCCCTTCGACGCGCCGTACACGTACGCCGAGATCCGCGGCGAGGCGACGATGACCACCGAGGGCGGGCAGGAGCTCATCGACGAGCTGGCCCTGAAGTACACCGGCCTGAAGTACGTGGAGTTCAACCCGTCCTCCGTCAACGACGACCCACGCGTCGTCGTCCGCGTCACCGCGCGCAAGGTCGTCGGCCGCCTCTGAGGCCTTCCCGCGCCCAGCGCATGTCACAGTTCCGTGCCCTGTTGACCCCGGAGGTCGCAGGGCACTGTCCTGCGCCCACTACCCTGGAGTGGTGACGATTCGCCTGTACGACACCAGCGCCCGGCAGATCCGAGACTTCAGCCCGCTCATCGACGGTTGTGTCTCGATCTACCTGTGTGGCGCGACGGTGCAGGCGGCCCCGCACATCGGGCACATCCGGTCGGGTCTCAACTTCGACATCATGCGCCGCTGGTTCGACTACCGCGGCTATGACGTCACCTTCATCCGCAACGTCACGGACATCGACGACAAGATCATCCGGAAGTCGGCCGAGCAGGGCCGCCCGTGGTGGTCGATCGGCTACGAGAACGAGCGGGCCTTCAACGACGGCTACGACGTCCTCGGCTGCCTGCCGCCCACGTACGAGCCGCGTGCCACCGGGCACATCACCGAGATGGTCGAGATGATGCGCGGCCTCATCGAGCGCGGCCACGCGTACGAGTCGGACGGCAACGTCTACTTCGACGTGAAGTCCTTCCCGGGCTACCTGCAGCTGTCCAACCAGGAGCTGGACAACCTGCTTCAGCCCTCCGGCGAGGGCGAGACCGGCAAGCGCGACCCGCGTGACTTCGCCATGTGGAAGGCCGCCAAGGAGGGGGAGCCCAGCTGGGAGACCCCCTGGGGCCGCGGCCGTCCCGGCTGGCACCTGGAGTGCTCGGCGATGGCCCACAAGTACCTCGGCCGCGAGTTCGACATCCACGGCGGTGGCATCGACCTGATCTTCCCGCACCACGAGAACGAGATCGCGCAGGCCAAGGCCTTCGGCGACGCGTTCGCGCGGTACTGGGTGCACAACGGCTGGGTCACCATGAGCGGCGAGAAGATGTCCAAGTCGCTCGGCAACTCGGTCCTCGTCTCCGAGATGGTCAAGAAGTGGCGCCCGATCGTCCTGCGCTACTACCTGGGCACCCCGCACTACCGCTCGATGATCGAGTACAGCGAGGAAGCCCTGCGCGAGGCCGAGTCCGCGTTCGCGCGGATCGAGGGCTTCGTACAGCGCGTGGTGGAGAAGGCCGGGGGCGCCGTCGAGCCCGCGGCCCAGGTCCCGCCCGCCTTCGCCGACGCGATGGACGACGACCTGGGCGTCCCGCAGGCGCTCGCGATCGTGCACACGACGGTCCGGCAGGGCAATTCCGCCCTGGCCGCCGACGACAAGGAAGCCGCGGTGGAGCGGCTCGCCGAGGTGCGGGCCATGCTGGGCGTGCTCGGCCTCGACCCGCTCGACCCGCACTGGGCCGGCGAGGGCGACCGCGGCGAGGACCTCCACGGAGTGGTCGACACGCTCGTCCGCCTCGTGCTCCAGCAGCGGGAGGCGGCGCGTGGCCGCAAGGACTGGGCCACCGCCGACGCCATCCGCGATCAGCTCAACCAGTCCGGTCTCGTCATCGAGGACGGCCCGACCGGACCGCGGTGGACTCTCGGCCCGCGCTGAGCGTCTGACCTCGCGATGTGCCGCCCGGCGACCCGGGCGGCACACTTCATATACGTACGCAGTCACGCAGTGGGCCCTCCGCAGCAAGCGGACAGCCGCACGCAACACAGAGACAGGTAGGTCATGGCCGCTAACAACCGCCGCATGTCCGGCAAGAAGGGCGCGCAGGTCGGCAGCGGCGGAAATCGACGCCGCGGCCTTGAGGGCAAGGGCCCGACGCCGCCCGCCGAGGCGCGCAAGGGACACAAGAAGAACCGCATCGCCAGCGCCGCGGCCAAGAAGGCCTCCGGCGGCCCCGGCAGTGGCCGCCGTCCCAGCGCCGTGAAGGGCCGCGGCAAGGGCACCTCCGAGATGGTCGTCGGGCGCAACTCCGTCGTCGAGGCGCTGCGCGAGGGCGTGCCCGCCTCGACGCTCTACGTCCAGCAGTTCATCGACAACGACGAGCGCGTCCGCGAGGCGCTGCAGATCGCCGGTGAGCGCGGCGGCATCCACCTCATGGAGGCCCCGCGCCCGGAGCTGGACCGCATGACGAACGGGCTCAACCACCAGGGCCTCGTGCTCCAGGTGCCGCCCTACGAGTACGCGCACCCCGAGGAGCTCGCGGCCGCCGCGTACGACCAGGGCGAGGACCCGCTGATCGTCGCCCTCGACGGCGTGACGGACCCGCGGAACCTCGGTGCCGTGGTGCGTTCCGCGTCCGCCTTCGGCGGGCACGGCGTCGTCGTCCCCGAGCGGCGCGCCGCCGGGATGACCGCGGGCGCCTGGAAGACGGCCGCCGGTGCCGCCGCGCGTACGCCGGTGGCGCGGGCCACGAACCTGACCCGCGTCCTGGAGGCCTACAAGAAGGCCGGGCTCGCGATCGTCGGGCTCGCGGCGGACGGCGATCACGAGGTCGGCGACCTCGAGGCGCTCTCCGGTCCCGTCGTCATCGTCATCGGCAGCGAGGGCAAGGGCCTGTCGCGCCTGGTCGGCGAGACCTGCGACTACCGCGTGCGGATCCCCATGCCGGGCGGCACGGAGTCCCTGAACGCCGGTGTGGCGGCAGGCGTCGTGCTCTACGAGGCGTCCCGGCGCCGTAGCTAGTCCTCACCCCGGACCCCGGTCGGCCCGTATTTCGCGGGGCGGCCGGGGTCCGCTGTAGATCTTGACGCGGTCCGGACATTTCCACGCGGTCAAGGCAGTGTCCTAAACACACATCACTCGGTTAGATGAGTGTGGACACCAGAACGCCCCGCAATCCCACGGGGGGAAGCTCGTCAGGGTTCGACGAAGCTCCCGCGCTGAGCATGGTGAAGGTGCCGAGCGACCCGGCGCAGGTCATCGTGAATCACGCGAGCTTCCGCGTGCAGCTCCCCACCGCGCAGCGGACCCAATCCCCGCGTATCGCACGGCACTTGAGCAATGCCGATAACACCGTGCGTATCCCCGCAGTCGGCTCGGCCGCACGGCGCCGCTCGCCCGTCGTCTGGAGCGGGAAGTCCGAGCCGGGCGACCCCGGAGCCACCGGACTGCTGCAGGCGGTGCGCGGCACCGGCGTGCGCCATTCGGCCGAGGCCGGGGGCGGCGCCTCCTACGACGACGGAGGTGCCACGCAGGTCATCCCCCGCATCGACGACGACCTCGAGAGCACGCAGGCCACGCCTGCCGTCATCGGTCCCCGTCACCCCGATCCCGAGACCCGCCTGATCCCGCGCATGCCGGCGTCTCAGAGCGACCTCGACGAGCGACTCCCGTACGACGACGAGGACTTCGACGACGAGGGCGAGGACGAGAACGGACGCCAGGTCGTCAGACGGCACGGGAGCGACCCTGTCCGGCACGCCTACTACCCCGGTCGCCGCATGAACCTGGGCGTCGTGCTGCTTCCGCTGCGCGTCTTCCTCGGCTTCATCTCCATCTACGCCGGCATGGGCAAGCTCTGCGACCCCGTGTACTTCGACGGCGGCGACCGCGGCTCCATGGTCAAGTGGCTCAACTCGCTGCACCCCTGGGCCCTCGCCGAACCGCTGCGGGACTTCGCCCTCCAGCACCCGGTGGGCGCCGGACTCTGCATCGCCTTCCTGCAGATCATCGTGGGTGTGCTCACGGTGCTCGGGCTCTGGCAGCGGGTCGCGGCCGGCATCGGCGTACTCCTGTCCGCCGCGCTCATCGTCACCGTCAGCTGGAAGACCGTCCCCGCCTATGACGCGCCGGACATCATCTATCTGGCCGCATGGTCGCCGCTCATCATCGCGGGCGCGCCCGTCTACTCCGTCGACGGACGCCTCGCGGGCGAGGCCTGGCGGACGCTCGGGCCGCGCGTCGACATCTGGGAGCTGCGGCGCCGTGTGCTGCGGCGCGGCGCGCTCATCGGGGCGCTCGTCGTCGGCCTCACGCTGCTGATCGGTTCGATGCTCGGCGGCGCGGTGCGCGATGCCGACCGCGTGACCGTGCCGGGACCCGGCGAGGCCCCGCGCAACGAACTGCCGGGCTCACCGCTCCCGGAGGAGCCCGGAAAGCAGCGCCAGCGCCAGGGCCAGACCTCGCAGGGGCCGTCGGCCTCCGGGTCGCCGACGCAGGGCACCTCCGCGAGCCCCACACAGGGCGGTACGGCGACGACTCCGGGGGCGGCGCGCGAGAGCGCCACTACCGGTGCCGGAACCGGCCAGGGGCAGCCGACCCAGACGCAGGGCACCACCGGTCAGGTCCCGCCGCAGGAGGCCTCGCCCCAGCAGCCTCCGTCGTCGGCCACCGCGGGACCCACGTCCAGCGGCGGCAGCGGCGGCGGTGCGCCCGAGGGCGGCGCGAGCGGCGGCAGCACGGGCGGCGGCGGCAACGACCGCCTCGTGGGCGGGCTGCTCGGCGGCGGCTGAGCAGGCCCGCGACCCGTACGGCGATGGGGCCCCGCACAGTGTCTGTGCGGGGCCCCATCGCCGTACGCGGACTGGTGTGTGGCTGTGTGTGGCTGTGTGTGGCTTGAGTGGCTTGAGTGGCTCAACCGGTCTGGGCCGCGAGCTCCTTGGCCGCTTCCGTCAGGTCCTTGGCCGTGTCGATCGCCCGCCAGTAGGCGCCCTGCGGCAGCGGGAAGCCCGCCAGGCTCTTCTCGCGGGCCAGGCGCGGGAACGTGGTGCGCTCGTGGTCGCCGCGGTCCGGCAGCAGCGCGGCGAAGGAGGAGGAGAAGACGTACACGCCCGCGTTGATCAGGTACGGGGACGGCGGGGACTCGATGAAGTCCGTGATGTGGCCGAACGCGTCCGTCTCGACGGCGCCCCACGGGATGCGGGGGCGGGCCAGGGCGAGGGTGGCGGTGGCGTCGCGCTCGGCGTGGAAGGCCGCCATGTCGCGCAGCGAGAAGCGGGTCCAGATGTCGCCGTTCGTCGCGTACCAGGGGCGGTCCGCGTGCGGGAGGTGGCGGGCGGCGTACTTGAGGCCGCCGCCGCGGCCCAGGGGTTCGTTCTCGACCACCGTGGTGACGTTCAGGGGGAGGTCCGCCGACTCCAGCCACTCCTGGAGCACTTCGGCGAGATGGCCGCAGGAGACCACCGCGTCCGTCACACCTTCGGCCGCGAGCCAGGAAAGCTGATGGCCGATGATCGGGGTCCCTGTACCAGGGATCTCGACCATCGGCTTGGGCCGGTCGTCGGTGTACGGACGAAGGCGCGAGCCTTGGCCTCCGGCCAGGACGACGGCCTGCGTGGGTCTGTGAGCGTGAGGGTCGCCGGTCATGCCGGAAACCCTACGTGCCGGCCCCGTCAGCCGTTCTGATGGGCGGCGACACCCGTCGCGAAGGACGTGTCGCAGACCGGGCGCGCATACGACTGGGCGCGGTTCGGGCCGTACTTCTGGACGGCTGCGCGGCCGAGGGCACGGGCGATGGAGACACAGTGCCGGGCGAGCGAGGGGTGGCGGTTCACCTCCTGCTGGAGGTGGGTGAGCGCGAGACCCGGGTTCCTGTCCTGGAGCTCCAGGAGCAGCCGGTCGCGCAGGACGTCCTGCGGGGCGCGGGACTTGGCCGGCACGGAGAGATCGCCGGAGGACGCGGTGAGCATCGAATCCGAGGAGTTCCCGGACCAGTTGACGCTGGTGACCGCGAGGGTCCCGGAGAGCACCAGCATCACGGGCAGGACGAGGGCGAGCGTGCGGCCGATGCGTCGGGCGGGGCCTCGGTGGGCTCGGCGCGGCTTCTGGGTGTAGTTGGCGGAGTGCGTCACGCGAGTGAGCGTAGCGGTCGGTGATGATTTGGCGACATTACGTCACTCGGTCGAGCGACGGAGAATGAGGTTTCTTTGGAGCGGTGTTGACGGCCGGGCGGTGAAATGACCGGTCTGCCGGGGTATTTGTCGACAACGCGTACACACGCGAAGGGCCCCGCACCGAGGTGCGGGGCCCTTCGTACGCCGATGTCGCCAGGTCGGGCGAGGTCGGGCGGCGTCAGTCGGTGAGGCGCTCGCCCGTCGACGTCGAGAACACGTGGATCTCGCCCGGACGCGGCACGACGTGCAGCTGCGTGCCCTTCTCGGGGACCTTGCGGCCGTTCACGCGGACCACGAGGTCCTTGTGCTCGCCACCGACCTCCGCGGAGCCGTAGACATAGCCGTCGGCGCCGAGCTCCTCGACCACGTTCACGGAGACGGCGAGACCTGCCGGGGCGTCCTCGGTCTCCTTCGAGAGGGACTTCGCGGTGGCGCCGTCCTGCTCGACGATGTCGAAGTGCTCCGGACGGACGCCGACCGTGACCGTGCGGTCGCCCTTGTCGGCCGCGGCGGACAGCGCCTCGCGGTTGACCGGCACGACGGAGTTGCCGAACTTCACGCCGCCGTCGGTGATCGGGACCTCGACGAGGTTCATGGCGGGGGAGCCGATGAAGCCCGCGACGAAGAGGTTGGCCGGGCGGTCGTACATGTTGCGCGGCGAGTCGACCTGCTGGAGCAGACCGTCCTTCAGTACGGCCACACGGTCGCCCATGGTCATGGCCTCGACCTGGTCATGGGTGACGTAGACGGTGGTGATGCCGAGGCGGCGCTGGAGGCTCGCGATCTGCGTACGCGTCGAGACACGCAGCTTGGCGTCGAGGTTCGACAGCGGCTCGTCCATGAGGAAGACCTGGGGCTCACGCACGATGGCGCGACCCATGGCGACACGCTGGCGCTGACCGCCGGAGAGCGCCTTCGGCTTGCGGGCCAGGTAGTCGGTGAGGTCGAGGATCTTCGCCGCGTCCTCGACCTTCTGGCGGATCTCGGCCTTGTTCACGCCGGCGATCTTCAGGGCGAAGCCCATGTTGTCGGCGACGGTCATGTGCGGGTAGAGCGCGTAGTTCTGGAACACCATGGCGATGTCCCGGTCCTTGGGCGGCAGGTGCGTGACGTCGCGGTCACCGATGCGGATGGCGCCGGCGTTCACGTCCTCCAGGCCCGCGAGCATGCGCAGGGAGGTGGACTTTCCGCAGCCGGAGGGACCGACGAGGACGAGGAATTCGCCGTCCGCTACGTCGAGCTCGAGCTGGTCGACGGCGGGCTTGTCGCCACCCGGGTAGATGCGGGTCGCCTTGTCGAACGAAACAGTGGCCATGGTGAAGGCCCCCTTCACCGGCAGGAACGTGCCGGACGATCCGAGTAGAGGGAGTGGTGTAGTCCACCTGAGTGAACTGTTCGTGACCGTACCCCGGGGGTCATGGGTCTGTCAGTAGTCGGGGAGCGGCGACCTTCGAGGAAATTTTCGACGGGCCCATGGGCGGTGTTGGTTACACTGCTCGGGCACGTCAGTGCATGCCGTGCATGCCTCCTTAGCTCAGATGGCCAGAGCAACGCACTTGTAATGCGTAGGTCGTCGGTTCGAATCCGACAGGGGGCTCCCCTGAAACCCCAGCTCAGACAGCTCTGAGCTGGGGTTTCGCTGTTCAGCGGATGCGACGTCGGCGGCGGGAGCGGGCGGCGCGGGTGTCGGGGGTCTCAGTTGTGACCCAGTACGCGTGCAGCGGGAGTGGACTGCGACCGGCCGCGCTACGGGAACCGGGCTCTCCGTGGCTTTGTGCTGAGCCTCCTGCATGAATGAGATCGACAGCAACTCGCACAGGCACTCAGGGAACTTCGCGCCGCGTTATGCCGGGCTGCAGCGATGCGCGTCAGTAGTGCAGGAAATCGAGGATGACCGCGAGGGCGGCGGCACATCCCGCATGGGCGACGACAAGGAGGGCCCATTCTCCGGCAGGCATACGCCACCGGTTACGTGCGACCAAACGCCACTCGTACGTCGCGATCCCGACGGCTATGGCGAACGCCGGCGCCCACAGGAGAGCCCACCAGGACCAGACGCTGCCGAAGCGGAATATGAGGGCTACCACGCCGAAGAGGAACACCGCAGGAAACCACCCTGGTGCTTCTCCGTCTTTCGTGGCCTTGCTGTCGGATATGGACTCACTGCTGCTCACGGACACGGCCTTTCGGGTAGCTGGACGCCGCCCTTGCCGTCTGCCATGGCCTGCAGTTCAGCGCGGTCAGCGGCGCTGTACTGAATGTCGGAGTTCAGCAGAGCGCGGGCGGCATCCCGGATCGCCTGCTGCTGGGTGAGCGGGGCTGTCACAGCGGCACGGGGGGGTGCCCCTATGAATTTGGTCAAGGGGTTGGGGTGGGCTGAGGTTGGTAGAAGGTCCCGTCGCGGAGCATGG
>NZ_JBWLKL010000030.1:0-100438 GCF_059026065.1 Streptomyces sp. A18
TAGGTGTCGACGGGCGGGAAGTGCGTGAAGATGCGGGTGCCGTCGATGCCTTCCCAGTTGAAGGTGTGGTGCGGGAAGTTGTTGGTCTTGCTCCAGGAGATCTTCTGTGTGAGCAGGCGTGTGGCCCCGGCGGCCTTGATGATCTGCGGAAGCCCTGCCGCGAAGCCGAAGGTATCGGGGAGCCAGGCCTCGTCGCTCTCGATGCCGAACTCCTCGAGGAAGAACCGCTTCCCGTGGACGAACTGACGGGCCATGGCCTCCGAACCCGGCATGTTGGTGTCCGACTCCACCCACATCCCGCCCGTCGGCACGAACCGCCCGTCGGCGACCGCCTTCTTGACCCGCGTGTACACCTCGGGCCGGTGCTCCTTGATCCAGGCGAACTGCTGGGCCTGGGACATGGCGTAAACGAACTCGGGCTGTTCCTCGATGAGTTGCGTCATGTTCGACGCCGTGCGGGCCACCTTGCGGACCGTCTCACGCAGCGGCCACAGCCACGCGGAGTCGATGTGGGCGTGGCCGACCGCGCTGATGCGGTGGGCCGCGGGAACGGCGGGCGCGGCGAGCACCACGGCCAGTTCGTCGCGCGCGGCCTGAGCGGTGCCGTTGACATTCTCGAGATCGACGGCGTCCAGGGCGCGGCCGACGGCTCGGAGAATCTCCCAGCGGCGGGCCCCCTCCACGGGTAGCTCGGCCATCAGTTCGCCGAGCACCTCCAGATCCATGACCAGGTTCCATACGGTCTCGTCGAAGACGGCCAGGCACATCTCGCCGAGCACGTACTGCGGCGCATCGCCCGCGGTCGACCGGTCGCCCATCCGTGTCGGCTGGAAGGGCACGCCGCCGGCTTCCAAATCGGGATTGGAGGCAGCCTCGATGCGCCAGTGGACTTGCTCTCCCCCGGTGGCCGGAGAGCCGACGCGGATGTGGTTGTTACGCGGATGCAGGCCCTTCACCGGAGTGCCGTCGGGACGATACACAAGACCCTCGCACTGGAACCCCGGGGTGCGGGGAGTGAAGCCGAGGTCGAGGACGGCCTCGACGGTGCGGCCCGCCCACGCGGCCGGGACCGCGCCCGAGACGTCGAACCAGCTGGTCCCCCAAGGTGCCCCCCATGGGGTGCCGGGGGCAATGCGTCGTGTGGCGGCCGCCAGCCCGTCTGCCACGGGGACCGGTTCGCCCTGGGTGGACCAGATCTCCACGGCGAGTGGGGCGGTGACGGGATGGATCGCCGGCCGGATGCGTTCGTTGAGGACGCGTTCCAGGCGTGCTTCGACCAGGGTGCGGTCATCGTGCATGTAAGAGGGTCTCCTGTTGCGACGAGATGGCGGAGTTGATCAGCGGTCGGGGGCGAGGGGCCGGGGCCTACACGCTCTCTCGCGTCCGGTGCAGCCGCAGGGTGCGGATCTGGAAGGGCCGCATGCGAAATGCCGTGGACCCTGCGTCGGCGGCCAGGGGCAGTTCCTCTCGCGGGACTTCCAGCAGATCGCAGTCGCTGACGCCGACGATCGGGAAGTTCGCCGTGAGGGTTGCGGTCACCGCTCCCCCGCACGCTTCGTAGAGGCGCACCACCACGTCGCCGCTGCGGTCGTCAGCCAGCTTCACCGCTTCAACCACTACATCGGTACTGTCCACGCCGAGCAGCGCGGGCAGCGCGGCGGGCGCAGGCCTGAGTGGCAGGTTCAGTGCGTATCCCCCGGCGATCGCCTCTTCGATCCCGGCGCCCACGAGCAGCGCGTACGTGAAGGTGTGCCGCCCTCGGTCGGCCTCCGGATCAGGGCTGTGCGGGGCGCGCAGCAGGGACAGGCGCAGGGTCGTGGTGGTTCCGCCGTCGTCGCGGGTGTCGCGGCCGACGTCGTGGCCGTAGGTGGAGTCGTTCAGGACCGCGGCTCCCCAGTGGCGCTCTCCGACGTGGATCCACCGGTGGGCCCACAGTTCGAAACGTGCCGCGTCCCAGCTGGTGTTCTCGTGTGTGGGGCGTCGTACGTGCCCGAACTGGATCTCCGCGCTCTCCTCCTCAGCATGGACGTCGAGCGGCCAGGCGGCCTTGAGTACGGTGTCTCGTTCCTGCCAGTCGATGTCCGTCCGCACTGTCAACTGGCTGCTTTCCGCAGCTAGTTCGAGATGCTGGACCACCATCGAAGAGCCGAACCTGCGCTCGACACGGACGGCGGCCAGCAGCGGACCACTGTCGGCGAGGGTCACCGTCTCGGCCTCCCGGAGGTCGTGCACGGTGTCGCGGTACTGGGGGTCGATGTTCCAGGCGGACCACACGTTCGGGTCGTCGGGGTGCAGTTGAAGGAGGTTGCCCACGGTTCCGGGGGCAATCGCCTCACGGCCTGCGCCATGGTCGTACACGGACGCCACCAGACCGTCGCCGTCGATCGTCACCGTGAGCGCGCCGTTGTACAGCACGAATCCGTCCCCCTCGGCGCGTGCGGTGACGGGGGTGGTGGGCGATGTCAGGGTGCTGCCGGAGCCCAGCGCGGGGATGTCGGCGAGCACGGCCAGGCGTCCGTCGGCCAGCCGCTGTCCGCCCGTAATGTCGGCAGGCGCGGCACCGTCGGGGTGCGGTGGGAGCACCGCCACCTCATAGCGGTCGTAGGGTCCGGCGTTGAGGAAGGTCCCTGAAGGCGCCTGTTCCAGCGAGCCCGTCGAGTGAGCGATGACCTCCTCGAGTTCCTCGCGCACCGCGCCGTACACCTGCTCGGCCTGCTGGTGCACCCAGGCGATGGAGGTACCGGGGAGGATGTCGTGGAACTGGTTGAGCAGCACATTCCGCCAGATCGACTCCAGCCGCTCGAACGGGTACGGGGCTTCGGCGTACACGGCCGCGGTGGTGGCCCACAGTTCGGCCTCGCGCAGCAGTGCCTCGGAGCGGCGGTTGCCGCGCTTGGTGCGGGCCTGGCTGGTGTAGGTGCCGCGGTGGTTCTCCAGGTAGAGCTCGCCGCGCCAGACCGGCAGCTGCTCGTACTCGTCACGGGCCGCCTCGAAGAAGGCGTTCGGTGGGCCTACCTCGACACGGGGCGAGCCCTCCAGGTCACGCAGCCTGCGCGCCCTCTCCAGCATGGAGCGGCTCGGGCCGCCGCCTCCGTCGCCGTACCCGAACGGGACGAGCGAGCGGCTTGCCGGTCCCTTGTCGGCGAAGTTGGCTTCGGCGTGGGCGAGTTCGCCTGCCGTCAGCTCCGCGTTGTAGGTGTCGACGGGCGGGAAGTGGGTGAAGATGCGGGAGCCGTCAATGCCTTCCCAGGCAAACGTGTGATGCGGCAGGCGGTTGGTCTCGTTCCAGGACAGTTTCTGGGTGAGGAACCAGCTCGCTCCGGCCAGTTTGGCGAGTTGCGGATAAACCGCGCTGTACCCGAAGGAGTCCGGCAGCCACACCCCTTCCTGTTCGATTCCGAACTCCTCGGCGAAGAAGCGTCGGCCGTACACGAGTTGGCGTGCGAGGGCCTCGCCGCCTGGCAGGTTCCCGTCCGCCTCCACCCACATGCCGCCGACCGGCGCCCAGTTCCCGGCGGCGATGGCCTTCTTGATGCGCTCGAAGATCTCCGGATGACGCTCCTTGATCCAGGCGTACTGCTGCGCCGAGGAGCAGGCGAAGACCAGTTCCGGGTACTCCGCGGCGAGCGTGGTCATGTTGGTGAAGGTCCGCGCGCACTTGCGGATGGTCTCGCGCACCGGCCACAGCCAGGCCGAGTCGATGTGCGCGTGGCCGACCGCGGCGACGGTGTGGGCAGAGGCGTGCGCCGGGCGGGACAGGACATCGGACAGCAGGCGACGCCCCACGGCGGCCGTGCTGGAGATGTCGTTGGGGTTCAGGGCATCGGCGGCCCGTCGCAGCGCGTACAGGATCTCGTGGCGCCGCGAGGATCCTTCGGGCAGCTCCCGCATCAGCTCATCGAGCACCTCGATGTCGTGAATGAGATGCCAGACGTCCTCGTCGCGTACAGCGATCTCGGCCTGCCTGAGCTGATAGAGGTGTGCGTCGCCCGCGGTCTCACGCGAACCGAGGTGGGTGCCGCGTGCCTGGCTCCCGGAGATATTGGGGTTGGCTGCGAGCTCCACCATCAGGTCGACGCTCTCGCCTGCGGTCGCGTTCCCGCTGAGCAGCAGACTCCGGTTGTAGGGGTGCAGGCCCTGAACGGGAGAGCCGTCGCGGTAGACGAATCCCTCGGCCTGCCCGCCGGGCCCGCGGTCCAGGTCGAAGCCGAGGTCGAAGACGGCCTCCACGCGCAGGCCCGCCCACTCGGCGGGAATGTCGGCGGTGGCCTTGAGCCATGTGGTCGCCCATGGACTGCCCCAGGTCTCGCCGATCCGCATCGGTTCGTACGATGCGCCGAGCGCCTCGGTGAACGGCACCGGTTCGCCGTCGACGTGCCAGGCCGCGAGCGTCAGGGGGCGGGTGGCGCTGTAGAGAGCGGGACGCAGGACCCGCTCAAGGAGCTTACGGATTCGTGCTTCGGTCATCCCGCGGTCGTCGTGCACAGTGTGGATCCTTCTCCGAGGTGGTTCAGAACTTCGTAGGTCTGCGTAGCGGCGGCGCGAGCCGTCTATCCGTGCAGGCCCGCCCAGTTACGCTCGAACTCGCCGCGCATCTTGTCGCCAATGGTCACGCGCCAGTGCTTCACGGCGTCCGTGACGTCGCCCCAGCTGGCGTTGCCCCTCATGTAGCCCTTCAGGGGGCCCTCGATGATCTCTTCGCGGGCGGTCTGCCCGAACGTCACATTGGTCTCCGAGTACAAGCCGTACGAATCGTCGGGCACAAGAACGTCGACCGCCCGCCGCTGGAACATGTGCTGACGGCGTACCGGTTCGGGATCCGGTGGGTAGTAGATGGCTTGCGGAGCGTCCGTGGTGAAGGGGGTGGGCAGTCCGGTGTCCAACACGCCGGTCGGATTCAGCACGGGGTCGGACGCCTTGAAGGAGAAGTCGTGTCCCTCCACTCCGTACTTGCGCAGCAGGTAGTGGTCGGTGCCGAACGGTGAGGCCATCAGGTTGAAAGCCCGCAGCAGTTGCTCGATGCGTTCCTTGGGGGCCTTCTTCAGGGAGAGCATCGAGAAGGTCGACTGGCCGGCCCAGTGCGATCCCTTGCCTCCGTCGTATCCCGGCGCGAGCATCGCGTCGATGTCGAACTTCGGGTCGGTGGCGCCGTACTGGATGAGGTTCTGGTTCCAGGCGGACAGACCGTCGAAATTGATGGCGATCTGCCCGTTGCCGAACCAGTCCTTGAACTTTCCGATGCTGGTGAATCCGTCGGGGTGGAACGTGTGCGCCTTGACCAGTTGACGCACCGCGTCGAGGGCCTGGTGCAGGATGTCGCTCTCCTCCAGGAACCACGTGAACCGTCCCCCGCGCTCCCTCCAGTAGTTCGCTCCGTGCAGCATCTCCAGGACGAAGAAGAGGGTGGTGCGCGGGTCGCCGACGGCGTACTTCGCATGCTTGGGGTCAGAAACGTCCTTGCACAGCTGCAGAAAGTCCTTGAACGACTTCGGCTCCGGGTCCAATCCCTTCTGCTTCATGATGTCGGCCCGGTACAGCATCGCGGAACCGCTGTTCGCGCGGGGCATCGGCAGGCCGTACAGACCACCCGCGAGGACCATGGGCTGCCAGGAGCTGCTGGGGATGTTCGCCAGATAGGGGTAACGGCGTACGGCGTCGCCGGACAGGTGCGGAGACAGGTCCTCGAACAGCGCGTTGAGCATGGCCGGCTGCTGGGGCGCCGTGGGCAGGACCAGCATGGCGTCGGGCAGCTGGCCACCCGCCACGGTCAGGGCGAACTTGACCGGGTAGTTCGCCACCGGCACGATCTCGAAATTGAGGTCCGTGCCTATGCTTTCGTTGAGCGTGCGCCACATCGGGTTCTTTGATGCCGGAGGCGGCACGGGGGTGAAAGTCAACGTCATCACATCGATGGCCGGCCCCTTGGCCGGCGGGCCGTCGGGGGCCGCGGCCACCGGGTGCTTGGGGTAGTGGTAGTAGCCGCCCAGCACCCCGGCCTTGGTGGCCTTCAAGTCCGGCTGTACACCCCGGAAAGGGACGTAATCCGGCAGTGTCACGTCGCCGTTCTGTGCGAGCGGTGGTGCGGCGACACCGTCGCCGCACGCCGCGAGGCCGGGAACTGCAGCCGTGGCGAGCCCTGCCAGGAGAACGTTCCTGCGGGTGAGGTGCGCACCCATGGGAGATCCCTCTCTTTTCTGTGCGGTGATCGATGGCTCGGGAGCGGCCGGGGTCCGGGCGAGGTCAGCCCTTGACCGCACCGAGCATCACGCCCTTGGTCATGTGCCGTTGCAGGAAGGGAAAGATGACGGTGATCGGCAGGATGGACAGGACGAGAATGGCCGCCTGGAGCGCCACCGTGGGCGGCAGCGCGGCACCGGGATCGGAGGTCTGGCCCTGGCCGAGCGCCGCGTTGTTCACCACATAGGTCTGCAGCACGAGCTGGAGGGGCCACTTCGCGGACTCGTTGATGTACACGAGCGCATTGAAGAAGGCGTTCCAGTACGACACCGCGTAGAAGAGGCCGATGACCGCGACTGCCGCCTTGGAGAGCGGCAGGACGATCCGGGTGAGGATGCGCCACTCACCCGCGCCGTCGATGCGGGCGGCGTCGATCAGTTCGGTGGGCAGACTCGTGAAGAAGGAACGCAGGACGATGACGTTGAACGCGTTCACCGCGGTGGGAAGGATCAGCGCCCAGTAGCTATTGATCAGGCCGAGCTGCTTGACCAGCAGGTAGCTGGGGATGAGGCCCGGAACGAACAACAGCGAGAGGACGAGCAGCAGCAGTATGGGCCGCTGCCCGAATCCGTCCCGCCGGCTCAGGCCATAACCGAGACCGATGGACGCCGCCAGACTGATCAGCGTCCCGACCAGGGTGATGCCTACGCTGACCAGCATGGCGCGGGAGACCAGGCCGCCGCCCAGCAGGGCCCGGTAGGAGTCGAGTGTGGGGTGATCGGGCCACAGCACGAACCCGCCGGTCTCGTTGATCTGCGCGGCGCCGGCGAGCGAGGTCGAGAGCACCGCCACGAACGGGATCGCCACCAAGGCCACGCACACCAGCAGGATCAGGGACTTGGCGGCACGCCATACCGGCGTGCCGGGGGCCTGGCCCGGAATGGCGCTGTAGGTGCGTGCCGGCCTGCGGCGCACCGGGGTGAGTGTGGTCATTTGCGGTAGATGCCTTCCTCGCCGAAAAGATGGGCGACTTTGTTCGCACCCAGCACGAGCGCCACCCCGACCAGCCCCTTGACCAGACCGACGGCCGCGCTGACCCCCCACTGCCCGGCGATCAGGCCGTTGTTGTAGACGTAGGTGTCCAGCACTTCGGTGGTGTTCCTGTCCAGACCCGTCTGCTGCAGCACGATCTGCTCGAAGCCGACGCTCAGGGCGTCGCCGAGCCGGAGGATCAACAGCAGGATCACCAGGCCGCGCAGCGCCGGGAGCGTCACGTGCCAGGTCTGCCGCAGCGGGCTCGCCCCGTCCACCGCGGCTGCCTCGTACAAGTCGGTGTCGACGCGTGAGAGGGCTGCGAGGAAGAGGATGGTGGCCCAGCCGGTGTCCTTCCAGATCACCTGCGACGTCAACAGTTCCTTGAACAGATCCGGGTTGCCGATGATGCTCCAGGCACCCATCTCGTGTGCCTGGAGGAACACGTTCAACAGGCCACCGTTGCCAAGCATCTGCTGGAAGATCGCGACGATGACCACCCAGGACAGAAAGTGCGGCAGGTAGAGCACGTTCTGCACGATGCTCTTGAGCCGCTCGCCGACCATGCTGTTCAACAGGAGTGCCAGCACGATCGGCAGCGGGAAGACGAACACCACCTGGATCAGGGTGAGTTCAAGTGTGTTGATCAGCGCGTGGACGAAGGCCGGGTCACCATTGAAGAGGATCTTGAAGTTGCCGAAGCCGCTCCATGGGCTGTGCGCGATGCCGGTGAAGGGCTGGTAGTCCTGGAAGGCGATGACGTTGCCGAGTAGTGGTACGTAGTGGAAAAGCAGCAGAAGAACAGTCCCCGGAACGGCGAACCAGAAGAGCGCCCTGTCGCGGCGGTGTCGCGGCCGGGCTGTGCCACGGCGGCGTGGCTTGTTATCTGCGCCCGGTCGACGGACCGGCCGATCCAGCATCGTCATATCGTGTGAACCCCTTCCCCGGAAGATGGGCAATCTCGCTCGCATCTCGACCGGCGAGACCTATGTAAATCTCGTGGATTGTGTGACGTCAATGCCCGCGACCGCTCGGGTTCACCACAGACCGTTGCAGGTCGTATGTGCAAGGTGTACTGATAGAAGCGCTGAAAGCGCGTTCTGCCAGGTGGCTGACCCCCTGAGAGGGCACGGAGAGTACCCGCAATCGAACGTGTCGAGACCCTGGAATTGGCCACTAAGTACTTTTACAAGTGAGGGCGGAAAAGAGACCATGCCGAAGTCGAGTGAGCTGTCACTGTCGGATCACGAGCTGGCCGAAATCAGCGCCTGGGCAGTCGGCAGAGAGGACCGGACCGTCCGAAGCGCGATCCTGCGGGACGCGGCGAAAGGGCTGTCCGTCTCCGAGAGCGCGCGCAACCTCGGGGTTTCACGGCCGACGGTTACCGCCTGGCGCCAGCGCTACGCAAGCCACGGCCTGTCCGGGCTCGAGCACCGGCCGCGCAGCGGGCGACCCGCTCGCATAGACGAAGCCGATGTCGTCGCGGCGACACTTGCCGGGCCGCCGCAGCCCCAGCAAGCCTGGTCCGCCCGAGCGCTCGCCGACCATCTGGGGCTCTCGCACACCGCGCTCGGCCGAGTCTGGCAGCGTTGGCAGGTACGGCACAGAGCAGCTGTTACTCCCGCTGTGCTGCCACTGAAACCGGCGCTGCCCTGCCGCCAGTTGGAGCTGCTCGCCGCGTGCGTGCAGCCGGACGGCTCATCCTTCGTCATCATCTCCGAGGCCGTCCGCACGGCGCCGTCGGGGACCAAGCCCGCGACTCCCGAGGAACGGCAGATGCGATATGCGGCGCTCAGCGCCGTGATGCGGAGAGTGCGTCCCGAGGACGACACGGACACGACGGTCAAGCTCCCCGTCACAGATTCGCAGCCTGCCCCCACACACACCGGCCGCGCGACGCCCCGGGCCGTGCAAGGCGTCCCGGGTCCGGTCATCCCGCCGCCGCTCACCGCACGTTGGACGGGGCGACGCCTCCACGTCATCGTCTGGGGCGAACCGGCTGATCCCGCCGGACTTCCGGCGGGAGCCACGCGATACGCGGCTCCCGCGTCCATGGGATGGGCAGCAACTGTCTGTCTGTTGGCCCAACTCGAGCTGCAGCATCAGCCCCAGTCGGCACGCGTGGCACTGGATTCACTGACCGACGCGGCACGGGAGCAGGCCAGGAAGGAGCCAGGCTCTCCGTTTTGGTGGCTACGTCCCACGCCTGAGACGACGACGGTGCGCAGACGCGCCGTCCACCGGGCCTTCGACCAACTGGCGTTGGGGTCGTTCAACGAAAAGCTGGTGATCGAGTCCGTCAGAGTCGCGGGCTCCCTCAGCCGGATCGAGATCGCCGAGCGCACCGGCCTGACCCCCCAGGCGGTCTCGCGGATCACCCGGAACCTGCTCACCACCGGCATCCTCGTGGCAGACGCACGCCGCTCGAGCGGCACCGGCAAGCCCCGCGTTCCGCTCCGGCTGCGGCCGGACGCGGCCTGTGCGATCGGCATCCACATAGACCCCGAGATGATCACGGTCGTGCTGGTCGACTTGTGCGGCAACGTACGGGCCAAGCACTGTCTGGCCGTCACTCCGGACAGGGCACCCCAGCCGTGCTTGGAATGGATGGCCCGCACGACCATGCAGTCCGTCGAGGAGGTCGCTCCTCTGGGGCAGAATCTGCTCGGAGTCGGCGTGGCCGTGCCCGGCCCGCTGGACGTGAACAAGGGCGTCCTGCTCGACCTACCACTGTGGTCGGGGTGGAACGAAGTGCCACTACGCGACGAGTTGAGCCGGATGTTGAACCTGCCGGTGATTCTCGAGAAGGACGCGACCGCAGCCACGATCGGCGAACAGTGGCTGGGAGCGGGCGAGAGCAGCGCCGACTTCGTCTACCTCTACCTGGGAGCAGGGGCCGGGAGCGGAGCCTTCCTCAACGGCGACGTGTATCGCGGGGCTTCAGGAAACGCGGGCGAGTTCGGCGAGTTGACCGCCTACGCCCTCAACCAGGTGTCGCCCGACGGCGGGCCTCGTATGGTGCCCGAGTGCGCGCCCATGTCCGCCGTGGTCACCCGAGCCGCGGCGGCGGGAATGACCGGCCCGGGCGGTGAACTCACCTACGATGCGGTGTGTTCGGCGGCGGCCGACGGCGATGTCCGAGCCACCGACGCGATCCGCGAAGTCGCGCGCGTCGTGGCCCGCGGCGCTGTCGCGATGACCGACCTGTACGACACCGACCTCATGGTCGTGGGCGGGCCCGCTGTCCCACCCAGCATCGCGGAGTTGTATCTGACCGAGATCTCTGCCGCGGTCAACCGCTTTCCGATCGCCCGGCGCGTACGCCCGGTCCGGGTCACCTACTCCACGCTCAGCGGTTCCGCCGCCGCAGTCGGTGCCGCGGCAGGGGTCTTCCATACGGCGTTCGCTCCACGCCTGCGTACCCACAGCGGCACCGGTGCCTGAAGCACGAGAAGCCCCCACCCGATACCCGCACCTCCCAGGGAAGAGACCATGACGTCACAGCACCCCGCGCCCGGCACGTCCGGGCCACCGGTCAAAGCCGGCCCGCATACCGAATCCGATCACGGATTTCCGCGCCTCACGCGCTTGTTCCCACCCTCCTTGATCACGTCACGAATGCCGCCCATAGGCCGGTGGAGGCCCGTGCCGGCTTCCACGGACCACCGCGCATGGGAGGCGATCGCTTCCCATGCCCGACCGCGTGTCCTGAAAGAGGCAGGCGCCTCGCTCGGCGATCCCTGGCCCGCATTGCCGGCCTCGCTGTTCGCCCGCTTCGCTCGCGACGGCGACCGCTGGGACTACCAGACTCCAGCCTTCGCCCGGCGGGCCCGGCTCGGCTGGGCAGTCCTCGCCGTCGCGCTGTGCCCCGACACCGACAGCCGTCGGGCAGCGTTCCTCGACGAGGTGATGGACGGCGTGTGGGCATTGTGCGAGGAGACGACGTGGGCCTGGCCCGCCCACGACTTCCGGGTCCTGGACTCCCGGCGCGGCCGGCTCCCCGACCCACACCGACCCACCCTGGACCTCGGGGCGTCGGGTACAGCCGTGCTGCTCGCCCTCACCGACGCGGTCACGGGCGACGAGCTCGATCTGATCGACCCGGTGATCCGTCACCGCCTGCGCCACGAGGTCTCCACCCGTGTCCTGCGGCCCTACCTGGAGCGGGACGAATGGGGTTGGTACGACGGAACGACCGCCAAACTGAACAACTGGAACCCCTGGATCCACTCCGAGTTGCTCATGGCCACCGCACTGACCGAGGAATCCTCCGACCGACGTACGGCCCTGATGGGCCGCATCCTCCAGGGACTGGAGAACTATCTCGAGGCCCATCCGCGAGACGGCGGCTGCGACGAGGGCCCGCACTACTGGTGGCGCGCCGGTGCCAGTCTCTTCGAATGCCTTGAAACCCTCACTTCCCTGCTCGGCACCGACGCGGGCGTGTTCTCCCATCCCCTGATCCGCGCCATCGCCCGTTATCCCGTGAGCACGTGGATCGGGGACGGCTGGGCCGTCAACTTCGCGGACGGCCCTGCCCGACCGCGCGAGACCGCACCGGCCATACTCTTCCGCTACGGTCGGCGCACTGCCCAGCCAGAGGTTGCCGCCCATGCCCGAGCCCTACGCGACGAGGCCGAACCCGCGCTGCCCTCCGAGGATGCGCCGTTCGATCTGCGCCGTACATTGGACGCCCTGCTCGACACGGAGTGGCACACCGTCAGGCCCACCGAATTCCCACTGCCCTCGCATACCTGGCTGCCCGACACTCAGGTCCTGGTGGCGCGCACTGCGCCAGGCACCACGAGCGGCCTGCTCCTGGCCGCCAAAGCAGGCCACAACGACGAGAGCCACAACCACAACGACGTCGGATCCTTCATCGTCGCCGTGGACGCCCGCCCGCTGCTCATCGATGTCGGAGTGGGTACCTATCGCAGGGAGACCTTCAGCACCGAGCGCTACGGAATCTGGTCGATGACCAGCGCATATCACAACGTGCCCGTCGTCAATGGGCTCTGCCAGACACCTGGTCCCGACTTCAGCGCCACCGGCGTCTCCTCCCACCACTCGGAGGACACCGATGAAATGACCTGCGATCTCGCCCCTGCCTACCCGCCCCAGTCCGGGCTCAAGGCATGGCTGCGGACCGTTCGGCTCGTGCGGGGCGCTGACGAGCGCGTCGAGATCGACGACTCCTGGGATTGCGCGGCCCCGCCCCGTTCCCTGGCCCTGCATCTACTGGTCAGCGGAGACCTGCTGGTGCTGCCCGGAGGCCGGGCCACCGTCACACCCGCAACGGGGCGCGGCCTGACCCTGAGTTGGGACTCTGCGGCGTTCGGCGCCGAGGCGGAGACGATTTCCCTGACCGATCCCGCCTTCACTCGTGTCTGGGGGGCCGTCGTCCACCGGCTCGTGCTCACCGCGCACACTCCCTCACTCACCGGGCGGCACAAGCTCGTGGCCGAGGTACTCCGGCCCTCCTTGTAAAAGTAGTTACTGCCCGCGCCGGGAAGGCGAGGAGCTCACGCATGTTCGCCCCTCAAAGCCTGAGGCTCCGCCCTGTGCCAGTTCACGCAGCACCGCACGTGCAACCTCGTGGAAGGTAACTAGGTTTCCATCCGCATATTTCCGCGGGTCGAGGACGCTGCGTGTATTGACGTAAAGCAATCCAATGAATTCTCTTGCTCCCAGGCGCTCGGTACTTGAGGCGCTGTCCCGCGTCTGATGAATGCGGCGCGCCCACGTTCACGATTTCGTTGGTCCCGGCAGGAGTTCTCATGCACGCAGCTCTGTCCAGACGCACGTTCGTCCTCGGCGGCGCGATAGTCGCTGCCGACCTCGCACTGCCGCAGGTCCGCGCCGTTGCCGACGACGCCCCCGGGGAGTCCAACGGCGGTGTCCGCATCATGCCGCTCGGTGACTCCATCACCGACGGCTTCACCTCGTACCCCGGGGCCTACCGCGTCGGTCTCTGGCAGCGCCTCGCGGCCGGCGGCTACACCGTGGACTTCGTCGGCTCCCTCAGCAATGGTCCCGCCGAGCTCGGCGACCACAACCACGAAGGGCACTCCGGCTGGCGCATCGACCAGTTGGACACCAACATCAACTCCTGGCTCAGTCAGAGCGATCCACGCACCGTCATGCTGCTCATCGGCACCAATGACCTGAACCAGAATCACGACATCGCCAACGCGCCCGCCCGGCTTTCCACCCTGATCGACCACATCCGCGCAGCCGAGCCGCAGTGCGAGCTCTTCGTGGCGACGGTCCCACCCCAGTCCAACGCCACGCTCGAAAGCCGCGTCAGGGCGTACAACGCCGCGATCCCCCAAGTCGTCGCGCAGAAGGGATCGCGCGTCCATCTGGTGCGCATGTACGACGCGCTGACCACTGCCGACCTGGCGGATGGCATTCACCCCACTCAGGCCGGCTACGACAAGATGGCCGCCGTCTGGTACGCCGCTCTGCGCTCGGTTCCGGCCTCCCTGACCCCGCTTCGCCGGCAAACAGCCAACGCCCGCTGAGCTCACCTCTCTCAGCCATCCCGGCGGCCACGCTCCCCACGCAGACGGCCTCGGCCGCCCTGCGGGCCCCCTGTTGTCCTCCCCTTCCCTCACAACGTCCAAGGAGTCAAAATGACCGAACCAAAGCATGCCCGGCGAAACTTCCTGCGCGGGGCCGGCGCACTCGGCGTAGGAGCTGCGGCGGTGTGGACCGGCGTCAACTCCATCTCTCCTGCCGACGCTCAGCCAACCAACTCCTCCGATGACCGGCCCGCCCCCAAGCGCCGCAAGACAATCGCGGCGGCCGCCGCCGTCAAGGGCAAGGTTTATGTGGGCTACCAGGGCTGGTTCGTCTGTGCCGGGGACGGTTCCCCGATCAACACCTGGACACACTGGTCCAAGGGCACCACGCCTTCTCCCGACAACCAGACGTTCGAGCTCTATCCGGACACGTCGGCCTACCCCTCCAGCTCACTGACTCAGACCGGCTACGCCAACTTGGGAAACGGCAAGCCCGCGCAGCTGTTCAGCTCGTACTCGACGGCCGTGATCGACCAGCACTTCCGCTGGATGCAGCAGTACGGCATCGACGGCGCGGCTCTCCAGCGCTTTGGCAGCGACATCAGCGCGGTCGGCCAGCCCCGTCTCAAGCAGCGCAACGACATTCACAGCAAGGCTCGTGACGCAGCGCAGAAGTCCGGCCGCGGCTTCTACATCGAGTACGACATCAGCGGTCTCACTGATGCAAACCTGGTCTCTACGGTCCAGAACGACTGGACCAACACCATCAACGGCTCACTGCACCTTCCGGACTCCCCGTCCTATACCCGTGAGGGTGGCAAGCCCGTAGTCCACCTGTGGGGCCTCGGATTCACCAACCGGCCCGGCACCGTGGACAGCAGCATCGAGCTCATCAACTGGTTCAAGAGCAAGGGCATCTACGTCATAGGCGGCGTCCCGAGGGGCTGGCGCACCGACTCCAATGCCAAACCGGGCTTCGGCCCCGTCTACGCCGCCCTCGACATGGTGTCCCCGTGGAACGTCGGCAACCCCACCGTCAGTCAGCAGCAGTTCAACGACGACATGGCCCAGCTCAAGGAGAACGGCCAGGACTACCAGCCCGTCATCTACCCGGGCTTTGCGTGGTCGAACTGGAAGGACGGCGGCGCACCACGCAATGAGATCCCGCGCAAGTCGGGGGACTTCATGTGGCAGCAGGCCGTGGCGGTCGCTCGATGCGGCACTCGCTCCGCATTCATCGCGATGTTCGACGAGTACGACGAGGCGACGGCCATCGGTCCCGCCGCGACCGACCAGTCCATGATCCCCACCAACCAGTACTTCCTCACTCTCGACGCCGACGGCACGCACCTCTCGTCCGACTTCTACCTCCGCCTGGCGGGCGCGGCAACCAAGATGATCAATGGTTCGACCGGTATCACTCCGACCGTCCCGATCCCGCCCGTCGGCTGACTCGCGAGCAGCTGCGGGCGGAAGGCAACTTGCGTGAGGGTGAGGGGACACCTCCACGCAAGGTCGTGAATCCCGTAGGCACCTGCCGTTCCGAATCCGCAAAGCCCGGTTGCGAAGCAACACTCCACGACGTGCCTGCGCGGCGTCCTACAGTCAAGGTCCAGCTCGGTCCGACGCACCGCAAGGCACGACATCGTCCTCAACTCACATTGAGAAGCCCCATGCACATATTCCCGGCCCCTGACGGGACAGCCACGTCCAGCGCCCTGCCCACCGAACGCAGCGTACGCATCATGCCTCTTGGCGATTCCATCACCGACGGGCACAACGCTTATCCCGGCGGCTACCGAGTCGCTCTCTGGCATCGATTGACCGCCGACGAGCATGACATCGACTTCGTCGGATCCATGACCAACGGCCCCGCCGAGCTCGGCTCCCGGCACCATGAAGGCCACTCCGGCTGGCGCATCGACCAGTTGGACGCCCACATCAGCTCGTGGCTGCAGCAGAGCGATCCACGCACCGTTACGCTGCTCATCGGCACGAACGACATAAATCAGAATTACGACGTCGACAACGCGCCGGCACGACTTTCCACCCTGGTCGAACGCATCCGCACTACCAAGCCGCACTGCGAGATCTTCGTTTCCACCATCCCGCCCCAGCCTGATCCAGGACGCGAGCGCAGGATCCGGACCTTCAACGCTGCGATTCCTCAGATCGTGGCCCAGAAGGGGCAGCACGTCCACGTGGTGAACATGTACAACGCGATGACAACGAACGACCTCGCCGATGCCGTCCACCCAAACCGGGCCGGGCACGAGAAAATGGCCGCCGTCTGGTACTCCGCTCTGCGCTCGGTTCCGGCCGCGCTGACCCCGCTCCGATATCCACTCGCCTGCCCATCATAAGAGTCATGGCGCCTCTCCCCTGGGCCCATTCCACTGCATGCGCTCTGGCTCGACGTCGAGCCAGAGCGCATCGCGTTGCTCGGTGACACAATCGGGTGACGTGCCACGTCAGATGGGGACTGCTCCGGCGTCACGGCCTGTCACCGGCTGCGGGACTGAACCGTGGACCGGGATCCGGCGCCGGCGCCGGAAGGTGCTGCTGGTCGAGCTCCGCTGAGCCGACCTCCTCTACATGGACGACCGCTCGATCGACAACTCCCGGAGCCGGGCACTCAGAGGGCTTGCCCCGGTCTTTCGCCAGTCGACCGCGCACGTCGCCCATGCAGGCAGCAGACACCATGTGATCGTCGGTCGGCACCGCGCCGCGCTAGCGGTCACAGCGACCGCAGGCGACCGGCAACCTGCAATGCCACCCGGCCCAGGCCCTGCTGGGCGCGATCCCGCGCGTCCGCGGTACGGAAGGCCGCGGCCCAGGCGACATGCTCGGCGACTGCGGCTACGACACGCACCGACGCCTGATCCGCAAGCGCGGCATCAGGCCGAAGATCAACAGTCGAGGCACCCCGCCTGGCCCCCGCCCCGCTGGCAATCCCTGGCGCCCAGAGGACGCCCTGCGCGAGCACCTGGAGCGGTTCTCCCCGAAGCTGGCCCGCCACCTGCCCCGAGCCTCGACATAGAACGCGCAGGGCCTCGAGCTGGCGGGCGGTGCAGTCGTGGAGTTCTTCGAGGAAGGTGATGCGATGGTCGCGCGAGGGCACCTTCGGCGTATTCGCCGTCATCCGTGGCGGCGCAGGCATCCGCATCGCACACCGCGCTCACCGTGGCAGTGATCTCTGGGAGGGTCAGGCCGTATTCGAGCAAGGTACGGATGTTCCGCATCCTGCGGGCGAACAGGCGGCCGCCGCGCAGTGGCGCGTCTGCCGAGGTGAGGAGTTTGTCACCCGCGCCAAGTCTCCGATTCTCACTGACACGTCCATTCAGTCAGCTGACGGTTTGACCTTGACATCAGTGACAGGCCCTAGGTTTGCGGCACGACGACCAGGTGCACGCAGACCGGGCGGCACGGCCGATGCCTGATTGCGCCCTGGGGCCGTTTTCGAGTCTCCCCCCACCACCTGTGACCTGATAATGAAGGAGCCCCAGATGCTCAGCGTAGAGTTCGACCATTTTGGAACGACCGACGTACTGCGAGTGCGTGAGCGCCCCGAGCCGTCCCCGATCTCTGGACGTGTCCGAGTGCGTGTGCAGGTGCGCTCGGTGAACGTCAGCGACCTCGAGCTCCGCCGCGGTGACTACCCGGAGCTGCTGCCGAACATCGTCTATCCCGCCGTGCTGGGCTGGGACTTCGTGGGCACACTCCTCGATCCGACGCCGCGTGTTCCGGCCGGCTCCGCCGTGGTCGGTTTCGTCCCGTGGATCGGGTCAGAGGCCGGCCGCGGCACCTACACCGAGGTGATCAGCGTCGAGCCGGACTGGGTGGCCGTGCTGCCGTCCGGTGTGGACCCGGGGCGTGCGGCGGTACTCGGGATGAATGCACTGACGGGCGCGCAGGCGGCCGATCGGCTGGGTCCCCTCGACGGGGCGAACATTCTCGTGGTCGGTGCGAGCGGGCCCGTGGGGATGAGTGCCGCCATTGTTGCCGCCGATCAAGGCGCGAACGTCTACGTGACGGGTTCCGCGAATGACGAGTCGCTGAGCGCCCTGGGCTGCCGGGGAGTCATCCCGCGTGGCACAGCGGCAGAGATGGCGGAAGCCGCACGCACAGCGGTGCCCGGCGGGATGGACGCAGTGTTCAACGCCGCGATCGCCGGCCCCGAAATCATCCGGGCGGTGAAGGACGGGGGCAGCTTCGTCTCCATCCACATTTTCGATGAGAACAAGCCGGAGCGCGGTGTCACAGTCGAGGAAGTCGTCGTGGGGGCCGACTCCCCCCGGTTGACCGAACTGCTGAAGACGCGTCTCGTCGACCATGTGCGCATCGCCGACACCCTGCCGCTCGACCAGGCACGCGAGGCTCACGAGCGTCTCGAGCACGGTGGTCTCAAGGGAGCCAAGATCGTACTGGTCTCCTGAGCGCGGCCACCGGCGCCGTGCGGTCGCGGTCGGCTTCCCCCCGTCGCCCCGTCGACCTCCAAGACCGCCGTCAGCTTTTGAAGGCCGACATCGCACGATCCGCCGCGTCGCCGTCATCCACCAGGCGAACTCGTCGGAGCCGGGCCGGCCGCGCAGATGGCCCGCGATGTACAGCACCCGTGCAGCCGGGGCACTCGCGCAGTTCGCCCGTGCCGTACGCCGGCCCTCGTGCCACCACGGTCGCCACCACCGCGACCTCTCGGATGCGCCGGGCCACCCGGAACACGTCCTCCGACAGGACCACGAAGCCCGGGTACATTCCGCGAGCAGCGCCCCCTTGCCGCCCCAGCCCATTCCCGTGCGCAGGGTTCGTACCTATAACGCTGCGGCCCTTCAGATCGTCGTCCAGAAAGGGTCGCGCGTGCATATGGTGAAGATGACTGGTTCGGCCTCCCTCCTTGCCCCCTTACCCGCCATCTAGACGATCTGGTGCTTCTTCCCTGTGCACAACCCACTCCGCGGCCTGCTCCGCCGCAACGTCGCCGTAGAGCCAGAGCGCATCACGTTGCTCGGTGACGCGGTCTTCGCCATCGCAATTACCTTGCTGGCACTGGACATCACCGTTCCCGAAGGACTCGCCGACTCAGAGGTGCCAGAGGCCCTCCGGGCCGCCGTTCCCGCGATCGGCGCCTATCTACTGAGCTTCGCTGTCATCGGTGTGCTCTGGGTGGCTCAACACGCGTTCTTCCGCCTGGTGGGAACGCTCGACCTGTGCCTGCTGTATCTGTACGCCGCTCTCCTCGCAGTGGTGGCAGCCCTGCCCTTTCCGACACGGCTGATCAGCGAATACGGCGGAACGGGCACAGCCACCTGGTTCTACGCCGCATCCATCGCACTTGCCGTGTCACTCGTGTGTGGGATGTACAGCCGTGTGTTGGTGAGGCCGACACTCGCGTCACCGGAAGGCTCGCCAACGCAGCTCAAGATGGCACTCCGACGCTCTACTGTCATGGCTCTTGTCTTCGCCACATCGATTCCAGTCGCATTCGCCTCGCCAACAGCTGCCAAGTACTGGTGGCTGCTAGCCATCCCAGCGCGGCTGCTGTTCCGGGATCCCCGGTCATCCGACCGCACCCCGGCCGCTGGTGGCCCCGCTTGAGTTCAGGTTGGTGTACCTCCCACCAGACCCTGGATCAGAACAGGCAAGCAGTGCCGACGCAGATACGCCCACGGTAGTTCCGGAACGCAGCGGTCACGTCGAGTGCCGTGCGCCCGATCCGTGGTGCGAGCGGAAATCTTCGCTCCCTCGATCGGTCCCATCCGGTCGGCGGCCTGCGCGCCGCTCAGGCCGTCCATCCCAAGTACGACGGCACGCAGTGGATCGGCACCCGACGGGAGCGGAGCCACAAAGCCCACCGGAAGGCCCGGAGCTGGATCGAGAAGCGTGCCCACGAAGTCCCAGCCCAGCACCGCGGGAAAGGCAAGGCCGAGTTCGTGCAGGCGCTCTGGGGCGTCGCCGCGCCGGAGCTCCGAATCTGACATTTACGGTACGAGCCTGGCCCCGTACCCGGACACGCTCGGCGGTCGCCAGCGGTTCTGGCCGCTCCCGCACCTCCAAGACTTCCGGCGGGCCGAAGCGGTCGAACTCGACGCTCAACATGTTGATGTCTCCCGTGTCGTAGGGGTGTTCGGGAGAAGCCGCCGGTAGTCGGCCACTCGGCAGGGATCCCCATACGGCAAGGCCAACATTTATGCCCTTCTCGCTGGGCACTGCGTAGACTTTGACATCTGTGTCAAGGTCAAGGTCACTTCGGGAGGACTGTGATGAAGATCGGCGAACTGGCAGAGATCTCCGGCGCCTCCCCTCGGCAGATTCGCCATTACGAGGCCGCAGGCCTCCTGCGCTCTACGCGCCTGCCGAACGGATACCGGGAATTCCGAGAGAGCGACGCCCGTCGGGTGCGGAACATCAAGACCCTGCTCGACTATGGTCTGACACTCAGCGAGATCACCTCCACCGTGCGGGCGGTCTGTGACGCGGAGACCTACGAGGCGCTGGAGGAGGCCGAGTACATCCAGGCAGTCAATGCCTTGGACGGCCGTATCGCACTGCTCCAGCGACTCCACGAACGCACCGCCTCGCAATTGGAAGCGCTCTGTGCCCTGCGCAAGGGGTTCAACAACGTCAGTGAGTAGGAGCGCAGCCGCGTCTTCGAGCGGTCGGGCACCAGCGGGTCGTGGTCGGACGGCCATGTGGGCGAACGACTTGAGGCTCTCGTCGGCCGCATCACTATCGGTCAGGACACGTTCGACGGTGATGCCGTGCTCGGTGAAGAAGGCGTTCGCGCGTCGGGAGGCTGAAGCGCTGTCGGTGCTCCGCGGCGGGCGGGGAGCACCGTGCGGGTGCCCGATGGAGGCGTCGGGCGGTCAGTCCGCTGACGACCGACACGCAGGAATTGGCGCCTCAGTGGCCGTTGAACAGGGCGATGGTGTCGGTGTCAGCGAAGTGCGGGGTTTCGGCTTCCGCGACCATGAGGGCGGCGATGCCGGCGCGCGGCGCCATGGGGGGCATCATGCGCGGCGTGTAGTCCTCGGCCTGGATGAGGCGTCCGTTGTCCTGGTACGGCTTGTTGGTCAGGGGTCCGGCGTAGACGGTGGTGCCGCCCGCGCTGCGCACGGCGCGTCCGGCGACGTCCTTGGCGTCCCACTCGTGGCGCAGGATGCGCTTGAGGAGCGCGCCGTTGAGGCGGCCGAGCGCTCCCTGGGTGGCGCCCATGCCCAGTGAGGTGAGCCAAATGACGCGCGGTGCTGCCGCTGTGATCAGTCGGGCGCCGTCGGAAAGGATGGCGGGGTCCTGTTCCTTGGTGATGCCCAGGCCGCTGATGGTCACGTCGGCTCCGGCGACGGCGTTCATGACGCTTTCGGGGTGGGTGACATCGGCCTGTACCGTGCTCAGGTTGCCGGCGGGCGAGGTGTCGATCTGGTCCGGTCGGCGAGCGAGGGCCATGACGTCGTGTCCGCGTTCCAGTGCGCGGGCAACGACCAGGCGGCCGGTCTGGCCGGTGGAACCGAGTACGGCGATCTTCATCGTGTCTCCGAGGGGTGGCAATGCGGTAGGGGGGGCCGGGTGCGGTGGCCCCGGGCGGCGGAGCGGACGCGAGGCGTGGCCGTCAGCTCAGGCCGGTCAGCACATCGACCGCTCGTGTGTGGATGCCGGGGGCCGAGGCCAGGAAGTCCTGGCTGGACAGGGTCCACGACTCGCCGCGGGTGTCAGTGACCGTGCCGCCGGCCTCGGCGACGAGCAGGGCGCCAGGCAGGAGACCGGAGCGCACGTCGGAGAACTGCCAGAAGGCGTCCATGCGCCCCGCGGCGACGTGGATGAGTTGCATGGTGGCGGGCACTGAGGCGCGCACGACCAGCGCGCTGAGCAGCATGGCGGTGACCGAGGCGCCCATGCGGCGCAGCGCCTGTTCACTCTCGCCGGGCTTGGCCTGGCCGGTGCCTACCAGCGCGGCCTTGAGGTCGTTCTTGGCGGAGACCTGCAGGCGCCGGCCGTTGAGGAAGGCGCCCTGGCCCTGGACGGCGGTGTACAGGTCACCGGTCAGCGGTACGTGGACAGCTGTCAGGACGGGAGTGTTGTCCCGCACCAGGGTGGCCGTCACCGACCACTCGCTCATGCCGTGAATGTGGTTGATGTTGCCTTCGGCGGTGTCGACGACCCACCACTCGCCTGCGGGCAGCGCGCCGCCGGCCAGTTCGTCCTCCGCCCACTGCGCACCCGGCCGCACGGCGAGCAGCGGCTCCTTGATGACCGCCAGGACGGCCTCGTCGTTCGCGTAGATGTCGTGGACGATCTCTTCGAGGTCGCCGGGGCGGGCCATGAGGTTGTACCGCTTGCGCAGGTGCTCACCGCCCGCCTTCACCGCGGCGACGGCGCCGTCGAGGACGGCAGCAAGCCCGGAGGAATCGGCACTGTTCGGGGCAGGAATCGCACTCATCGGAAAACTCCCATACGAAAAGAGGGGGGATTCGCGGCCTTTCGGCTGCTCGCTTTCGACATTACGAGCGGGCATGATTAACTTCAAATGCAATCTAGCTAAAGGTGGGTTTACCCGTATGCAATTGGATCTGAATCTGCTGGTCGCGCTGGATGCGCTGCTGGAAGAGGGCAGCGTGACAGCCGCCGCAAGTCGCCTGCACGTATCGACTCCGGCCATGAGCCGGACTCTGGGCCGCATCCGCAAGGCCACCGGCGATCAGATCCTGGTGCGCACCGGTCGCACCATGACACCCACCCCGCGGGCCATCGCTCTGCGCGAGTCAGTGCACGACCTCGTCCAGCAGGCCCACCAACTGCTCTCCCCCAGCGCGGAAATCGACCCGACGTCCCTGACACGCACCTTCATCCTGAAATGGCACGACGCCCTGGCCGCTGCCGCCGGCCCGGCACTACTGCAGTCGACGCAAGCCGAAGCCCCGGGAATCCGTCTGCGCTTCCTTGCGGAAGCCAGCAGCGACATCCGCGACCCGCGGCGCGGAGACATCGACCTGGAAGCGGGGTCCAGCGCACCCTCCACCCCTGAACTCCGGCACGAGATCGTCGGCCACGACCGGCTCATCCTCGCCATGCGACCCGAACACCCGCTGGCCACTGGAGAGATGACACTGGCCGACTATGCGGCGGCCGAACACATCACGGTCTCGCGGCGCGGGCGACTGCGGGACCCCATCGACGACGAACTGGAGACCCACGGCAAATCCCGCCAGGTCGTCGCCGCTACCCCCACCAACGCGACAGCACTGCAGTTCATCAGCCACCACGACCTGCTCGCAGCCGTCCCCGAATTCATCAGCCGCCCCCACCTGAACGCCCTCGGCCTGCACACCCGGCCCCTGCCGTTGACCATGCCCGACATCCCGATCCATCTCGCCTGGCATCAGCGCTACGACAACGACCCCGCACACGCGTGGCTCCGCGCACACGCCCGCAAGGCGCTACACCGCGCATGCGGCTCCTCACCCGCGCCGGCTACCGAATAGAGCGGAGCCGACGCGGCGGGTCTTGCCGAGGGCGGAGCCGTGGGCTGTCATTCACGAATACATGCAGGTCGCGTAGTTCGGCCGCGTTTCGGGCACCCACAAGCTGACGCGTGCAGCCACGCGCGTCATCTGCCGCAGGCCGGCTGAGAACCTCCCTCAGCTCTCGCCGGTGAAACAGCGGGCCTCCTTGCCCGCGCCCGGGAGGCTGAGAAGCCGCTTGCTGTCGAACCGGTCGGCAGCCGAGGGCCGACTTGGCGCTGCGGCCAGGGCGCGGCAGCAGCCGGGCCTGCCGCCGGTTGCGCCAGTTCCCCGGGCAGTTTCGGATTCCTGGGTCTCACTCCAGCACCACCAGGCAGGACACCGAACCCTGTTCCCGCTCCCAGGGAGCACAGGGAGCGGCTCCCCGCTCCCAAACACGAAGTAGGGGCCACCCGAAGATGGCCCCTACCTGCGACGTTTCCGTCGGGACGACAGGATTTGAACCTGCGACCCCTTGACCCCCAGTTGCGAGTTACTCCCAGCGACTGCAGGGCGGTTCGCGGAACTACACGCCGAAGGTTCACAGTTCAGCGCTTCTGACAGAAGTTGCTAGTTAGTTCCTACGGTACGTGCTTATGTCGCGCCGTCAATCCTCTTCTTATTCCGAGGCACCATGAGTTGTCGATCAATGACCCACTTACCACTCGCCATAGCCCCACGCCCGGCGCTGTTGCATGACGCTGCCACCAGTAACGCGCCCCTGGGGGCCAGACGGATTTCCCTCAACCACACCTGCCCACCTGGCCACGTGCCCCCTGTCACCCAACCCTGCTTCAGCCCTGTTCATTCTCATCCTGGATTGCGTGGCCTACGCATCGGGCACGACACCTCAGCGAGACCGCCGCACGACCCTCAGGATCTGGCCCAACACCGCGGCCGCGGCACGCCGGCGAGCCGGACGCGATGACCACACAGCCGGCAGGACCACCCCGATGAAGAGCGCCGTGAACATCACGGCCACCAGCACAATCGTGTGCGAAGTCAGCAGGCGCATGCACGTTCCTCCCTGTCGAGCGACCACCTCGTGCGGCCGGATCCCCAGCGTGATCCGGCTGAGCCCTCGAAGGGGCAGTCACTGAAGAACTCTGAAGCTGAAGACTTCAGCGCAGGTCACGGCATACGCTGACCGCGGTTTTCCCGAAGTCGGCGAAAGCGAAGCGAGGTGCCTGATGGGGGATGCGACGGGCGCCGTGGCGGACTTCTGCGCCACGCTCCGCCGAACCGTGCGCGGCTGCGGCGTCGCGCAGACGCAACTCGCGCGGGTTCTGAACCGGAGCGACGCGGCCGTCTCCATGCTCCTGACCGGTCAGCGTGCCAGGCCACCACAGCTGGACGAGGTCCTGGCCATCGTGAACCACTGCCGCCGCCAGGCAGGGGATCACCCTCCACCCGGCATGATCCTGGACCCTGCTTGGTGGCGCAGACGTCACGCAGAACTTCAGTCCACGGAAGAGGGTCGGAGACGCCGACCGCCGAGGCCTGCCCAAGAGCGACTACCCATCGAGCTGCCGGAGACCGTCCCGTCCGACTTCGAATCCGCCGTCGAGGCCCTCACAGGCCGCCGGGGCGGTTTCGAGGGGATCGGCGCAGAGATACTCGGGCCGCTCGACCTGGTGGGTGCTCGGCCCGGCGAACTGTCCGGACTCTTCGAGGGCTTCGGACCACGGGTCCGTGCCTGCCGCGGCACGGCGAGAACAGCGATGCTGTGCGCGGCGGATATTGTCCTGCTCGTGGGCGCCTTCTGCGACGCGGTCGGCAATCTCGGCTCCGCACGCGATCCGCAGACGACCTCGCAGATGGACCTCCGGGCGCAGGTGACCGAGGAGCTCGGCCGGGTGGTACCGGGCTCCTTCCGTGCGCGATCGCCGTCCGCACTCCGTGCAGACATCGCAGCCGCCTACGCGGCATCCGCCGACCTCATGGTCTTCGCCGGCTTCAACGGAGCCCCGCCCGAAGAACTGGCACGGTTGGCCCTGCACCGCTACGGCGTCCTTCACTCCGCGGTCACCTGGAACTGCCCGGAACTGCGCCTGACCTCCGAGACCTTCGACCCCGACGAAGAGGCGAACCGCCAATTGATCACGGCCGACCGTGTCGGCCTCATCGAACTCGGCGTTCTCCTAGGCGGTTTCGCACACGCCGATCCTCCCACCGCACGGCAGCGCGAACTCCTCAGAGCACCGATCTCCGCCGCCGACGGGTCAGGACCGGCGATTCCCTCCCTCGCAGCCGGCTACGTCAACCCGGCCTTTCGCATGGCTGGACGCGCCGCCGACCGGCAGTTGTCGTCCGACACCTGGTGGGACGACCAACCGCTCAGTGAGGACATCGCCGGGTTTCTCGCCGCGCACCTGCTCGGCCACCAGGCAACGCAGTCACCCCTGCTCATACTCGGCCACCCGGGTTCCGGGAAGTCACTGCTCATGAAGCTCATGGCCGCGCGCCTGCCACAGTCGGAATTCTCCTGCCTCCACGTCGAGCTCCGACACGTTCCTGCCGAGCTCGACGTCCAGGAACAACTCGAATGGGCCGTGCACCGGTCAACCGGAAACCGCGCGCCGTGGTCGGACGCGTTACCGACCGGCGAGGTCGTCCGGGTCGTCTTGTTGGACGGTCTCGACGAGCTGATCCAGGCCGGTGCGGGGCACCTCGACATGAGCAAGCAATGGCGGTACCTGAAGAGCATCGAGCAACTACAGCTGCGCGAGCACGAGTTGGGGCGGCCGGTCGCCTTCGTTGTCACAAGCCGCACCGTGGTCGCCGACCAGGTGCTGACGCCCCTGACTGCAACGGTCCTCCGCCTCGAGCCTTTCGATGACACACGCATTGTCAGTTGGCTGGAAGTGTGGCAGATCACCAATCGCCGCTACTTCACCCAGCACGACGTCGTGCCACTGACCTGGGACGTGATCCGCCCATACCGGGAACTCGCCCGCCACTCACTGCTCCTGCTCCTGCTCGCCCTGTACGACGCCACCGGTAACCCGCTGCGCCGCCTGGGCGGACAGGACATCCGGCGCGTCAATCTGTATGAGCGGATCCTGGTGGAGTTCATCCGGCGTGAGGTCGTCAAACACAACGACGAACTGCCACCTCCTCTAGAGACGGCAGCTGTCGAGAAGGAGCTGAGGCAGCTGGGCGCGATCGCCTTCGGCATGTTCAACCGTCGCAGACAGAGCCTCACCACGAGCGAGGCGGACAGCGATCTCAGCGCCCTGTTGGGCGTAGCAGACTCCGCCCTGCTGTTCGGCCGCTTCTTCTTCGTGCACGAGGCACAGGCCGTGGTTGCCGAAGAGTGTCTGCGCTCGTACGAGTTCTTGCACGCGACATTCGGCGAGTATCTGGTCGCCCGTTTCGTCTGCGACGAACTGCACCGGATTCGAGAAACCGCGGAAGGGCCGTCGGCACGCGAACACGACGACGATGTGCTCCGCTGTCTGCTCTCGTTCGTTCTGCTCACCGACCGTTCCAACGTCGTCGAGTACTTCCGGGAATTGGCCGGCCCAGGGGGACCGCGCCGGAGCGGCGAACTGCCACGGCTGCTCCGTCACCTGTTCCGCGCGGACGAACGAGCTGGGCACGGCGGACCATCCGGACCCGCCTACACCCCAGCTGTGCGCAGACGTACCGAACGGGATGCCACCTACGAAGCGAACCTGCTTCTTCTCTCCCTCGTCGTCGAAGGCAGTGTCCGGGCTTCGGACTTCCTGGCGGTCGCGGACCCCGTGGATCGGTGGTGGCGGTACGCACAGTTCTGGCGATCTCAGTTCGGTGAGGCGTCCTGGGACTCCTTCGCCCACTCGGTCTCGGTGAAGCGGATCGCCCCCTCCCCCACCACCGAAGAACACGGCGACAGCCGCGGCCCTTCCGTCGACCTGGAGCTGTCCCTTCAAGGAACCACAGAGCTCGCGAACGACGTCTCCTGGGTCCTGCGTCACGACGTGCTGGGGCCTGCCGCCTACCATGACGCGCGCGGGGTGGACGCCGGCGACCTGACCACACGCCTGTCCCTCCTGTGCGACGCGGACGTGCAGCACGTACTTCACGCACTGTCTCCCTTGATACGGACCATGCCGAACACCCTGCGCACGTACCGCATCGACAAAGAACAGCACACCGTCTCCGGTGCGCACGCCCTCATCGCCTTGCTGTGCCGGCCCCCGGGAACACCACTCGCCTCCCACTATGCAGACGTCCTTGAGCTGCTACGCCACCTGCCCGAACACGAACGCCAGCCCGTCGCAGGCATCCTTGTCCGCCAGGTCGTCCACGACGCCCACGGACTGCCCGAGGAGACTCTTCGACCCTTGCTCGTCGAGATCCTCCGGCTGAGAGCAGACGTCGACGGGACGCTGTGGGCCGAGCTGTGGCCAACACTCGAGGAGTACGTGATCCGCGGACTGCAACGACTGCCTCCTGATCAGGGCGCACCAGAACTCAAAGCCCTCATTGGCCACATCCGCCACTACGCAACGCAATTCCACGGCCCCGAGGACCAGCTGAAGCAGATGCTGAGGGAAGCCGGAAGCACACACATCTGGGCGAAGAGCGAATGGGCGCCAGCGACGACCACGTTGGAGCACGGACTTGCGCTGCTCAACGAACTCCCCACCGAAGCACAGTCAGCAGGGCTGATCATCGGGCTGCTGCGACTGGCCAATGAACTGGGAACGCAGGAGTGGCTCGGCACGCACGCCGAGCCACTCCTGCTCCGCCTGCACGCCACGGACATCCCACGGATGCGAGCGAGCGATGCCGCCTTTCTCAGCCGCTTCGTACAGAATTCCGACCTCCTGAAAGCCCTCCAAGAAGTACTGGAGGCATGGCGTAACACCTCCGAAGCCGACGGGCAGGACACACGATCACCGGCCCGAGGGGAGCTCTTCGCCGAGCCGGATTCGACCAGACCAGCCTCTCCCCCCACGCCAAGGGCCTGACAACCGGTGAGAGTTTGCCGCCGACGAGAGCGACGCCGAAGATCTGGCGGAGCAGATGGCCGCGAACCTCGCTTCGACAGGGGGTGTACGTCAACTACAACACGGCGACCGAGGCGTTCGTCGTCTTCCCGGGAAGGGCCTTCCGTCACCCACGCGACCAGGCCGAAGGACGCCGCGAAGTGCAAGACCATGGACGCTCCATCGGCACCCCTGAAGCACAGCCGGACTGACAGGACTGCCCCGGAGGGAACTGAGGGAGTGGGGAATCCCACCGACAGGTCACCTGGGAATATCGCCGACGTCGACACTCGCACTGCCAATTAAGTGCGAATTCAGCTCAGTTGACGTTGCAGGTCCTTTGCGGAGGCCAGCAGCTGGTCCGAGGGGCGGCAACCGTTCTCGTATGCCACTATGACCTCGGTCAGCTGCCGTTCTGCCTCGGCGAGTTCGTCGAGGAGTAGATGCGCGTAGGCAAGATTCAGGCGTGCGCTCAAGGTGTCCTCGTCGTCGCTACCGATGTGTGAGGCCAACGGCTCGACCAAGGCGACTAGGGAGCTTCTGACGGATCTCCGTGGCGTCGCGTCGCCCGGCACGCTCCCCCAAGCTCTCGGCTTCGCTCGAGCAGGGGGTGCCGCCCCCATTCGCCGCACGGCGCTCCTTCTTCCGCGGATATCCGTCAGAAACGCCCTAGTTCGCGGGAGGCGAGGCCGACCTGGCCCTGCCGGAGGGCGACCGCTGCGGCCTGGCTGAGGGTTCTCAAGGTGTCAGGGGTGCCCCGGGTCCAGGACGTTGCTCTGCGCCTCAGCCAGGCGCCGACGTAGCACGAACAGACTGGGATGGCTGGTGTCATGGGAGGCGAGGAGAGCGGCCAACAGGGACTGCAGCGCGGCCACGGCCTCAGCATATCTATCGAGCAGACGAAGGCTTTCGGCGTGACCCAGGCGCACGTGGACCGTCTCTGGATGTACGGGACCAATCGATTCCGCCAACGCCTCGGCCGCCGCTCGGAAGTGTTCCTCGGATTCGTCGGGCCTTCCTGTCGCGATGAGCAGCCCATCGAGAGTGCCCTGAGCGTGGTGGGAGGACGTGTGCCCTCGCGGGGCGATACGGGCCCATGTCGCGTGAATGTCACGCAGCTCGGTCTCCGCCTCGTCGAACAGACCCAGATCTAGAAGCGCGTAGCTGAGGTTGTGCCGGGTGATCAGGGTGCTTGGGTGATCGTGGCCTAGCGTCAGTTGTTCTCCGTGGAGTGTTGCCACGAACTCGTTGAGAGCCTGCTCGCCTTCCCCGAGTTCGAGGAGCAGGTCAGCCAGTTCGTGGCGAGCGGCGAGCGTCGTGGGAGATGCATCGCCCAGCGCGCTCGTCATGTCGTCGAGAAGTTGCTCGAATGCGCTGTGAGCCTGAGCGAGGTTTCCCCGGCCACGCAGTGCTCTGGTGAGTTCGTGGCGTGCGGCGAGGGTAGTCAGGTGCTCGGGCCCGAGGATGGCGGTCAGATGCGGAACGAGTCTTGAAAACTCCGCATGCGCACCCGTGAAGTCTCCCCGTTGACGGCAGATGCGGGTCAGTTCGTGGCGCGTGGTCAAGGTGGTTTCGTGATCTGGACCGAGGACCCGGATCGCTGCTCGCAGGGCATCACTGAAGTCTGCCTCCGCTTCGTCGCGACGGCCTTGATCGCACTTCAGCAAGGCGAAGTTGTGCCTAGTCGCCAGGATGGTCTCGGAGGCGTTGTCGGAGGTGCTTCGCGCGTACACGGTCAGAGCATGTCTGAGCTGCTCCTCCGCCATTGCCCACTGACCTGACTGCTGCGCGTACACCGCCGCCCGCGCCGCGAGTTCGCCGCGCATCTGGTGCTCCTGTGCGGCAGCATGCGTCGTGTCTGCCGCGGCGTGGGCACAGTGCGGCAGCAACAGACCCCTTCGAAGCGCCGGCGGTGCAGCAGGCCACACCTCAGTAGGCCACGTACGGCTGCATCAAGCTCAGAGGACGACAATCCCGCGAAATCGTTCACGGTGGCGAGCACGCTCCTACGGAGCAGGGTGGCCGGCAGCGGCTCAGGCGCGAAGAACGCGATCAGCCGGAACAACGGCCGCGCGGCCGCCGTGCCCTGCCTTTCCAGCAGATCCAGTGACATCTCCCACGTACTGGCCAGTGGGCCGTGTGGATCGTGCGGCAATGCTGCGACCGCCTCAACGAACTCCGCGTCCAACGCTTCCCAGCACGCCGCGAACGTCCGAGGCGCCTTCGACTCAGGAAGCATCAGGTTACTGCTGGTCATCGCCAGATACCTACCCACGAGCGGCAGGGCGAGAGGCAGGCCGCCCAACCGCCGCGCCAGCCGCACTGCCTCGCTCTCGGGGCCCGCATCAGGCGCCAATTCACGCAGCATCGCGGGCGCCCTGCCCCTCGGAGATCGGGACGACAGGGTGGATCGCCGCCGCCGTCCACCAAGAGTTGGGGTCTTGGTCGCGGCTTGTTACTACCACCGTGTTCCCCGACACGGTTGCCTGATCCAGTCCCGCACCAGCGCTGGGTCATCGGCGTTGTCGACGACCAGCAGCCAGCGTCCGGCGTTCGCGTTGTTCAGAGCGTCCCACAACACATCCCGGGCTGCCTCATGGTTGCGCCACACGTCACGCGCAACGACACGCTCCACCCCTGCTTGTACGGCAACCTCACGCAGTGCCTCCACGAAGGCGGCCGGAGTCGTGGCGTTGACCCACCAGACTCTCCGATTGGCGGCGACCCGTCGCGAAGGCGCCAGCGCGACTGTGCTCTTGCCGCTGCCGCCCACCCCGCACAAGACCAACCGGCCGCCAGCATGAACTACCAGCTCCTCCAACTCGGTCAGCAGTGCATCCCGCCCGCGGATCCCGTGCTCGACCGAGTCCTCGGGCACTGCCACTGACAGGTCACTGACGGACGCTTCACTCCTGCCCGGCAGCGGCGGCAGGCCCAGATATCGCTCGGCCAGGAAGTAAAGGTCGGGATCGGTCAGGAACTGCGTCAGAAGGGCCGCATCGACGATGTCCAGCTCAACCCGGTGGGTATCGCGCGCCTCGCCCTCCAGCGTGTGTCACGTGCTGGTATTAACCGGGGCCACCGTGAAGTACAGCACGCGCTGTACGGGGCTGCCCTGGCCGCAGATCGACGCCATATCCCTTCTGATCTTGGCAGGGGACGTTGTTCTTCTGAATCGTGCAGGCCAAGACGCCGAGTCCCGGCCCTGATCGCCTCCGCTGCTCACCGGGCCGGTCGCCGGCATCAGATTGCTCGCGTGTCTCCGACGAGCCACGTCCAGGCAGAGCTGCTCGAACTCGTGGTGCGCATTGCGCTCCCCAAGAGTGTCAAGGGCGAACCGGATCAACAGATCGGGTTGTCTAGGGGTGTTCACCAGTTGGCTCCTCGCCTCGGGGCCCGCACGGATCACCAACAGTCTGCCGCAGCCCCATCCCGGCGAGCCGCCGCCTCCCGCACCTTCAGCTCCTCATCCAGCGAGACCATGACCACCGCCTCCTACCCGGTCACTCCTCGGTGGCGGGCTCGCTCGCGTCAGCTCGTAGACGGCCCTTCCTCGACGCCCCAGACGCCGTCGTTCATCTCGCGAGTACCACAGACCCGTTCGGGCTCTCGCGGAGAACTATTCACGCTGTTCCGAATAGCCGCCCCGCAGCCGGGGCCGGTCCTGCGAAGCTGACGGCATGACGTATGTCGTGACAGTGGACGCCCAGATAGCCGAAGGCGCTCCGGAGATGGACGAGTTGCACCGCGTTGGAGCCATCGCGCTCCTAGAGCAGGGGCTCGACGCTGTGGAAAGCATCGAGGGCCCGGACGGAATGGAGGTGGAGCTCGCCGAGTCCGTCGTTGCTGTCCACCCGGGCGGCGCGCTGCTGAAGATCTTCGCTCACGCTTCCACGCTGGAGATCGCCGAGGAGGCCATTCGTGCCCTCGTCGAAGAACTGCTGGAACGTACGGAGTTGCTGGCCGCTTGGAGCGTTGAGAAGTGCGAGGTACAACTCCACCCAGATCTTGCGCAGGAGAGTTTGGACGCCGCCTCAGGCCCGGATGCCCCACCAATGGATCTCACGGCACGCCGGGCACACCTGGCCCCGCCTCAGACATCTGCGCCGAGCCCGGAGGAGATCGCCGCGGACTCCGCGAAGGTTCGCCGACAGATGCTGTCCCTCGCGCACCAGCTCAAAGCCTTCGGGCCTCAGATGTTCGGCGTGATCACCGAAGAGGACCGGGAAGACGAGGAATTCGGTACCTACGAGGGCACCTTGGACAAGGACGCGCAGCTGGCCGCCGGAGCCTTGATCTGGGCCACGGACGTGATGGTGGACCAGCTGTTCATGGACGTGCGCACCCTGACGGAAGGCGACACCAACGCTGCCGAGTGCGAGGACGTGCTGTGGCACCTGGAAGACCTGCCCAGCCGCTACGCCCTGCGCTATGACGAACAGTTCGCGCGCCGCTTCCTGGTCACGGTGATCGCCATGACCACGCGGTTCACCCACGGCACATTCACGCAGCTCAGCAGTGTCGCCGAGGAGTTGGCGCTGCGCCTCCTCCTCAATGAGGCCAAGGTTTGCCTGGAGACGTTCGGCCTCCTCGCCGACGGCGTCGAGCAGGCCCTCGACTGCCTCGCCGACCTTGTGTATGAGGACATGGATCACGAGTGGCTCTACGACGACGCAACTGACGGCATCGACGACAGTCCCGTCGGCGAGATACTGAGGATCGCCCCCATGGGGCTCGCTGACTGGTTCAGGCCCTTCAACGAAGGCCGTTACGTGCACCCTTACGCTCTGGAGACACCGGCTGGAGACGACGAACCGAACGAGGGGGAAGCCGAGCCGAGTTGATCTCCTGCTCCAGTGCAGGCCCAAGACGCATCCGCGCAAGCGGACCTATAGATCCCACTCCTGGTCGCTGGGTTCATGCTGGCGTATCAGGCCATGAACTGCCTGTAGGTGCCCTTTGATGACAGGGCGACAGGGCCCTCACAATCACGGTATGACCAATACCGTCGAAGCAGCCTGGCACCAGGTCCTGACGACTGCGGGCGAACTTCGCCGACCGGAAGAATCGCCGCTGTTCGCCCCGTTTGCTGAGCTGGCGCTGGTGGCGCATGCCGAGCCGCTGCTTCGTCAACTCTTCCCCTGGACCGGTATGTGGGAGTTGCACTTCAGCAGGTGCACGCAGGCACGCTACACCTGGGACATCCCGTACATCGGAGCACTGGGAAACGGTCGTTACTACGTCGAAGGGCCGAGCCGGACCAGCCCGCGTATCGCCGAGACGGACAGCGCAGCAACTGCAGCTGCGATGGTCGTCGATCGCCTGCCACCGCACTTCGGCCCGGCCTTCATCGGCAATGCCGAGGAACTAGCCGCCTATGAGAGCGCGCAGGGCAGCAGGTAGAAACGACCGGCCGGCGCCGCGGAAACCACTCCATAAACGACCTTGAAGCCGGGGCCCAGGCGCTGCCATCCCGGCCTCAGGCCCTCAGCAACGAGCCCTGCACCTCCGCGAGCCGCCACCACACCAGATGCCGCAGCACTGTGCACCACCGACGCTGCGCCCATGACCTCACCTCTGCAGCAGCCCTCCAACCCCAAGCCGACGACTCCCGAAACTGCCCTCCCCCAACTGTCGCCTCCCGGCCGGCATCCCGCCGCCGCACTGCCGGACCTCGCCAGCGCCCTGCTGTCCGCTCTGACCCAGCTCGCGGAGCGCCCCACGCCCTACCTCCCCGACGCGCCCTCCCTCGCGGGCTACTGCGCCCGCGTCATGGACGTCGCGCTCACCGGCCTACAACCCACCACCTGCGGCGCCTACCTCGCCGCCTGGCACCAACGCATCCTGCCCACCTCGGCACCCTCCCCATCGACCACCTCACCCCCCCCCGGCACCAGAGACCGCGCCATCCACACCTGGACCGACGCCGGACACCACCACTCCGCCATCAAGAACACCCTCGCCATGCTCGCCCGCATCTGCCGCCAAGCCACCCGCGACGGCTGGCTCACCCAACCCCCAGGGCCCCTCAAAGGCTGGCAACGCCTCTACCTCGACACCCAGGACATCGAAGCCGAACCGCGTGGCCTCGCCCTGCCTGACTTCACCACACTCCGCCGACTCGCCGACGCCCTCACCAACGCCTCACACCACCGCTACCCGGGCTGGGGCGACGCCGTGATCTTCGCCGCCTGCACCGGCGCCCGCATCGGCGAAATCTCCGGAGTCCGCGTCCGCGACATCGACCCACCCCACTGGCTATGGAACGCGCCGACAGACCACCCCAGCACCAGGAGGCCTCGTCGACAAAACCACCAAAGGCCGACGCGCCCGCCTCATCCCCCTCATCGAACCTCTCCGCCCACTCATCACCGCGCGTGTCATAGCAGTGCGGGGCGCGCCCGACGCCCGCCTGTTCACCGGCCCCGCCGGTGGCCGCACCACCACAGCGGGCCTGCGCCGCGCCCCCCACTGGGACGACGTCACCACCCGCCTCGGCCTCCCCCACCTACGCCGCCATGACCTCCGCCACACCGCCCTCACCTGGATGGCCGACGCCAGCGTCCCCCTCCACGTCCTCCAGCAAATCGCCGGACACCACAGCATCACCACCACCCAGCGCTACCTCCACCCCAGCATCCGCCACCTCACCACCGCCGGACACACCCTCACCGACTACCTCAACGGCAACTGCCACCCCACCCCCGGCACCCCACAACACTGGCAGCGCTCCGCACCACGAACACCACACGCGCCTCAAAGGATCGAACGCCGAAATCGGACTCCTGGGAGCACAGGCTCCCAGCACTAGTCGGAATTACCCCCAGGAAAAGAGGGCCCATCGGGCAATTCCACGCATTTAACAATGCTGATCCCCGACACACCACTGGACACCCGCGTCTTTCAGCAGCCGTAAGCACCCATTCAGCCCTCCGGGCCCTTACCCGCCAGACATGCCGACCATCGAACAGCCACCCGGCCCCTCCACCCCGGCTACCTGCACAGACGCGCCCCACGACCGCCGCCGCACTGGACTTGTTCGGTTTTGGGAGCGCCGATCAGTAAAGTTGTTTTCTGCCGGTCAAACAGACAACGGCCGGTTCGAAAAGATCCGAACCGGCCGTTGACCTGCATATTTAACCGACTAAAATAGTCGGGACGACAGGATTTGAACCTGCGACCCCTTGACCCCCAGCGGTGCGGTCGCTCCCGGTCGAGGACTCGAAGGTCCTAGCTCGCCGTAGAGGGACTTCTGCAGCAACCACCATGCAACTTGCGGAACTACACACCTGAACCGCGCAGTTGGATGCTCTTGGGAGCAACTCGAGGCCGCTCACGACCGTACGCGTCCGCTCAATGCGTCAATTCGCCTCTCCGGCCATGCGATCGCCGGAGCAGACCAGCCTTCGGCGCACGTTCACGTCCGTTGGGCGTCTTCAGTCTCCCTTGCGCACCGCTCGCGGCACCATGCCTCATGCTGACTGACGAGCGCTAGCCGGTGAAGACATTGAGACTCCGACCACCCGGACACCCCTTGGCAAATCGAACCCCAGCGATCCTCTAGAGCATCAGCAGTGGGAACACCGCCCCAGCAGTACCTCCCCCACTCAGTTGCTCGCCACTTCCACAGAGCATTACGTCTTCCCACGTCTGCGTGATGGGCTCCAGGCCCCCTCGATTCGAAAGGGAATTCAGCGGCTTTGAGGCCCGTACGGGCTCCATCCGCGCAGGAAGGGCTCCAGGTCGCTGTGCCGCGGCTCGGGCGCCTTGGGAATTCGAAGTGCCTGATTAAGTGGATCGATTGAATGGACGTGATCGGACGCCCAGGACAGCCACGCCTCAGCTTCGGTACGTTCTGCGCCAGCTGACATGGCTTCGATCCGTTTGCTTGCTGTAGCTAGGAAGGTGGACAGCCGTCTGGCTTGCTGCCATGCCTTTTCGTGCTGTTCCAGCACACGGACGCGGAATGCATCGGCGTAATCGACCCGGGCCTGCCGCATTGCCTCTTCCCAATGCAGGCGCTTGAGCCGGGCCTGCTCGGCTTCCTCCGCCCGTTTGCGTTCAGCAGCCAGTCCGCGCAGGTCCACTTCCTGCAAAATCTCCGGCAATTGGTCTTCCAACGGATGGTCCGGCGTGTCTTTCCATGCCGACTGCCGATGGGGGGCTCCTCCGCTCAGCGTGATGGTGAGACGGTCGGAGGGCGCGTAGTCATACTTGGGGATCCTGACCCAGGAGAACTGCTGGGCATCAGCGAGTTCCTTGGCCGTCGGCACATGCTCCGTTCGGTCCTGCTCCTGCCCGAGAGAGACACCGCAAGGCTGACCTTGTGCCGTGATAGTGAAGAGGCTTGCATCCCGGCGGCGTGAGTAGTGCCCTCGGCGGCCGTCAGCGGTGAGCTGAACCTGGAGCTCTCGGCGCTGCGCCTCGGCAACCATGGCTTGTACGAGGCGTAGCGCTCGCGGCTGTACCGACCTGCTCAGGCCCAGAGCGGGTTCCCCGGCCCGAAGTGCAGCTACGACAGCATGTGGCTTGTGGAGTCGCTCCGGAACCGGAATCGGGTCCAGGACCGCCAGCTTCCACGCCGGAATGTTCTGGATGGTTATCTCGTGGCCACCGGCCCGCCAACGATGCACCAGTTCCTTCCCTGCGGGCAGCTTTCCGCATCGCTGCGCGGACCTGATCCGGGCCGACCAGTTGGGAGCTCCTGGCCCGTACGCCTCCTTGGTGACGAGCGTTCCGCCAGCGGCCAGGACACCATCAATGAGCTGCTCGCCGAGGGTCTTCTTAGGCTGCTTCGCCGTCGCATGCACTCTGGGCGTGGCGTTCGCCTCAGTTCCGAAGACGGAGGACTTCCCGGAGGCGGAGTTCCCCGCCGGCCTGGGCCGTGGGTTGACCGGACCCCGAGACCTGGTCTTGCCCGCGGAGTCTCGTGTGGCGGGTTCATGCCGCGCCGTGGGCGCGGGGTGGACCCCGTGTTCAAGGTAGTGCCGACCCGCAGCCGTGGCCTCGGCACGCCACACGCCACGCCGCCTGAAGATCTTCACCAGTCCACGATTCTGCAGCGCCTGAGCACGGGTCTTGTAGGTGAAGTCGCCCTCGCCCCATACTCCCTCCGGACAGCCGCCGACTACCCAGCGGAGCACGTGCATCTGCTGCTCGTTGAGTGGAGCTTTGGCCATACCTGTCTCCCGATCGCGTGCTGCGGACGGCGTCCTGGCCGTCTCCAAGTCAATATCGGCCCACGGACGGTCAGTCGGGCAGCTCCATCCTGCGGAATGCCGCAACGGGAATCTCGAACTGGGCCTCGATCTTCGCGGCGTCCTTGCCCCTGCCGACCTGGCGAAGCATGCCGACAGCCTGCTCCACGATCCTGCCGAGCCGGACGACCTCGGCACGCAGTACACGGAGTTCGCCGTACGCCTCGGCAGCCGGCGCACCACACCACTGCCGTACAAGATCGCGCGCTGGCTTGAACTCCCTGTCGACCTCGGCGCAGACCTCCGGGCTGAAATAATGGCCCTCCCGCTTGCCTCGGCCCGGCGTGTACGAGCCATAGATGGCTTCCCGCCCTGCCTGCCGCTCAGCACGCTCTACATCGGCCATGACGCGCTCTGCGTGCAGGACGGCACCCTTACGGGCGCACGCCAGCGTCACGGGCCAGGGCGCTTGTGCGCTTCCGTCAGCATGAACCGTCGTCAACGGATCACTCGTGAAGAACTCTGTGCTCTCACCCAGCGCATCGGCAAACGCCGTCACATCGTGTACGTACAAGACGCCATCGTCGTGTCGCGAATAACCGACGTCCACCAATTCGCCCCAGGGGCAGGATTCGAAAACGGTGTCTACGGCTCGGCGTTCGGGAACATCACGCGGCGGCGTGGCCGCTGCTAAATTTTTCCAGCGGCGTTCTTCGGCCAGCCAACGGTCGGTCTGCTCCCACGGAACGTGCAACTGCGAGCGCGGCACCCATGCCTCGCGGCCCTCGTCCTCGTCCGCTGTAAAGCGGACCTTGACGCGCGGCGGACGTTTAGCACCGAGACGAAGCACTTCCACCTTGGCAACCGGGGTATGTGCCCTCGCGCGGTGCGCCCAGAACTCTCCTGCCTCCATCAACACCCCTCCCACGAATCCCTCTGTGCCACAGGGGGAACGGCAGGGGGAATCGCACTCAGTCGAGGTAAGCCGCCAGCGCGCGGCTTCGTCAGCCGCCAACTCCCCCTCGGTAGTCCCTCAGTGTCAGAACGAGTCGCAGCCTTGGCGCCTCTCCCGCGGAACTCGTACCTGATGTCTATCTCCATCGATACCCTGCCCACCTCCGCGGCCGCACCCCATTCAGCAACGAACGCAGACGTGACTGAAGAGCATTGCGCGTCACCATATCGGGGCAAATCGGCATGCAGATTGAAGGAGGACTACATACCGCATCATCCTTGGCGCTATGAGTCTCGCCTCCGCCTCCTTCGACGTCCCCACCACGCGCGAATACGCGCGCGACTGGGCGCTGGTCGACGTGGAGACCTCCGGGCTCATCGCCCGGAGGGACCGGGTGCTGTCCGTGGCGGTGGTGACGATCAGTCCGGACGGCGAGCAGACCGGGGAGTTCTCCACGCTGCTCAACCCGGGATGCGACCCGGGGCCCGTGGAGGTACACGGGCTGACCGTCGAGCGGCTGCGGGGCGCGCCCACGTTCGATCAGGTCGCCGGGCGGATCGCGGCGATGCTCCAGGACCGGGTCCTGGTCGCTCACAACGCACAGTTCGACTACGACTTCCTGGCCTACGAGTTCGCCCGCGCGCGCATGTGGCTGCCGGTGTCCCAGCGGCTCTGCACACTGGCCCTGAACCGTCAGGTAGATCCGCCGACGCTCGACATGAAGCTGGGCACCCTGGCCGCCCACTACGGCGTAGCGCAGCAGCAGGCGCACGACGCTCTGGACGACACCCTGGTGCTTGCGGGGATCTTGCGGGCGTCACTGCGAGAGGCAGCGCGGCTCGACCTCCCGTTGCCGTTGGTGAACTGCCCTCCTCGGGCGGAGTCCCAGTTCACGCCCAGGCCTCCCAAGACTCCGTGCGGCTACCGCAATCCGGGACGGCTTACTCCCGGCGGGCCACTGCAGCAGGGGATGAAGATCGCGATAACCGGGGAGACCTCCCGCGCACGAGCGGAGCTGATCGGGCGGGCCGTGGCTGCCGGGCTGAACATGATGACCTCTGTCAGCCGGCACACCAGCGCGCTGGTCACCAACGAGCCGGCGTCGCAGTCCTCGAAAGCCCGGCGCGCGCTCGCCGAAGGCGTACCTGTCATCGATGAAGACACCTTCCTGCGGTTGCTGGCCGACGTACAGGCCGGGACAACTCATGAGGCGACGACCACGGTTGCGGTTGTCCCGGTGACCGAACCTGAAGCGATACAAGTCGGGTCCGTGGAACCGAGGCCCTCCCATGCCCCTGCCGCAGTCACCCCAGAAGCAGCCCTCTTTCCCTCGGCCTCCCCCGGTGCACCCATCCCCGCTACTCGCCGACCAGAGCCCTTGGGCGCCACTCTGGACATGCCACTGGTCGGACACCGGGTGCTTGTGCTTGGTGGGGTCCATGCCGATGCCGTGGCGGCTCGCACCCGTGTCGTCGAGCTGGGCGGGTCGGCGGCGATCAACCTGTCCGCCAGCGTCACCGACATCGTGCTGCTCGTGGGCGGGGACAGCGACCGGCGCATGAGGCGCATCACCGCCCTTGAACTCCCGGTGCACGATCCGCATTGGCTCAACTCCCCGACCACCACCGATCAGGACACGGCGACTGCCCGACCGCAGGAGCCGCAGGTGATGCCGAGGGGTGGTGTCATCGACCTGCCCATGCCACACGCCACATCCGCGCTCGAGTGGTACGTCACAGCCGGCTGGGCACCGCAGGCCGACTGCGAGATCGACCTCGTCGCCTTCATCCTCGACGAGGACGAACAGGTCACCTTCGACGAGGACTTCATCTTCTACGGCGCCCCGGAAAGCCCCGCCGGCACCGTGCGGCTCCTCACCGGCGGTCCTGCCGAACAGTCCATCGCCGTCGACCTCGCGTCCCTGCCGCCCGCGAGCCGCAAGGTGGTGGTCGCCGCGGCCATCGACGGCTCCGCGACCTTCGGAACTGTCGGCGCGATCCAGATCGGTACCGCCCCCGGCAGCAGCGGATCACCGCTCGCCCGGGCCACTCTGGACGCCGCTACCACGGAACGCACCATGCTGCTCGCGGAGATCTACCGCAGAGGCCCGGTCTGGCGCCTGCGCGCCGTCGGCCAGGGCTACGACCACGGCCTCGACGCCCTCGCGCGCAGCTACGGCGTCGACATCGCCGACTGAGCTTGCGGCGTCATCCCGCCGAGCATCAACCAATTGCACCCGCGGGCAGGCCATCACCGACCGGAAAGGGCGCCTCGAGGAGTCGCGCCCTCCTCCCGACGCCCGCTCCAGCATCCACTTTTGCGCCACGAACCGTCACCATCCTTTGCCGACAGTAACCATCGCCTGCTCGGCCGCCCAGACCACGAGCAGAGCTTGCTACCCCTGACGTCATCGGCGACCAAGATCCGCCAGCCGGTCTCTCCTCACCAGCTTCAACCTGTGCAGAAGGCACGTTATGCAGCTCTGCTACACGAGTTGCCCCCAGGCCGATCGGCTCAAGAGGACCCATCCACCCGACAGCGTGCACAGGGACTAAATGCGCGAGTGAATCCGGCCATCCTCGCCGGAGCCCGTTGCTGCGGCATAGAACGACCCTCATTCCGGAACGTTCGTCCGCAGCCGGGAGGAGAATGGTGAACGTTCCGCGACGCCACGCGAGTGACCCTGACGTCATCGGACAGACAGCAGGGCTGGTCAACTTCCTGCGCGACGTGGTCCACAGCAGCCACCAGCGTCAGCGTGACGACCGTAGCCGTGAACGCGTGTGGTTGGCCCGGCTGCCGGAAGCGGTCCGCAGGCCGACACCACGTGACGACGGCCTGTTGCTGTCGCTCGACCATGTTCCGCAGACTGCGCCACCTGATCTGCCCGCGTCGCTCGACGGCTGGGTAGAACCGGCACGTTGCCTGGACCCGGACGGTGGTGACCCACCCCTCGCAGACGAGGGCCCAGGGCACGAGCTCGTACGTGTCTCAGTCGCCGAGGAACGCAGGGGAGAGGAAGGCATCCTTCGCCGCGAAGAGGCCGGTGACGCTCTCCGGGCGTACGGCACATGGTTGGAGCGATGGCGCAGGTGGGCAGAGCGGGAGCGCGCGGATCGACCCTTGCGCGAGCTCTACGACGGCATCTATGCATGGCATCAGCGACTCGCCCAAGAGGACGACCAAACTGAACTCGTCTTGGCCCTCGGCCTGTTGACGTGGGTCGACCCAAGCGAAGACGTATTGCACCGACACCTGTTCACCCACCGCGCGGAGACGTCGGTGGACCGCCGCACGGCGAGGCTCACGGTGCGGCTGTCGCCAGAAGGCGCCCTTCGCCTCGAGGACCAGGACTTCCTGGACAGCGACGACGGATGGGTGCGCGAGCGCGGGGCCGCTCTCTCGGAGGAGCTCACCGCTCGGGCCATGCATCCGCTGGGCCCCGAAACGCTCGAACAACTGGCGCAGTGGCAGGAGCGGGCGACCACACGCCCGATGGGGTTCAGCGCGGAGTGGGAGCCGCCACGCTCGCCGGAGCAAGGAGCCCGGCTCACATACGCCCCCGCCCTGGTCGTGCGCCCGCGTAACCTCAACTCCTTGCTGCGGTTCTACGACCAGATCGCTGAGACAGTCGCTGCTGAGGGCCACGCGCCGCTCGGCCTTGCTCAGATGGTGCTGCCGCTCAACTCCGAGGAACGCACTGCTTGGGACGGAGGCGAGACCGCACCGCTGTTCGGCGACGATCCGCTCTTCCCGGGCAAGACGAACGCACAGCAGCGCAGTGTGCTCGGGCGCCTGGAGCACGATACTGGCGTAGTCGTCCAAGGGCCTCCGGGCACGGGCAAGACCCACACGATCGCCAACCTGGTCTCCGCGTTGCTCGCCCAAGGACAGAGGGTGCTCGTCACCAGCGCCCGCGATCAGGCGCTGACCGTGTTGCGTGAGAAACTCCCCTCTGCGGTACGGGACTTGTGCGTCCTGCTGCTCAGCTCCACGCGCCACGACGGCGCGGGGGAACTGGAGCGCACCATCAACGCGCTCACCGACCAGGTAGCCACCAGTGACCCTGACGAACTGCGCGCCGACATCCAACGCCTCTCCGGTGAACGGGACGAGGTACGGGGACGGATCGACACTCTCACTGAACAGGTGATCTCCCTCCGAGAAGCCGAGTACCGGCATCGGAATGTGGCATCGGGCTACGGGGGAACGCTCGCCGAGATCGTGGAACGCGTGCATGCCGGTACCAAGAGGTACGGATGGATCGGCCCTCTTACGGACAGTGCCGAGGACGAACCACCCTTGACCGGCGAGCAGGCCCAGGAACTCCTCCTGCTGCTGCGCGACGGCGCGGGCGAACCACGCGTGGGCGGGGCGCTTCCCCCACCTGACGAGCTGCCCTCGCCCGAGCACGTCGCGGACGTTTTCGTGGCCAGTTGCCTCAGCGACGACGGCCTGTCCATGGAAACGATCGAGATCCGCGACGAACTCGCCAGTCTCGATTCCTCCGTGACCGTGGAGTTGGCTTCGCTGCTCGACGCCAGCGTGACAGCCCTCCATCACTTGGGTGTGCCCACGGATTCCGCGCGGTGGGATCCGGACTCGTGGATCACCCGAGCCTTGGCCGACCGGTTGTCCCGGTCCGATCTCGCGCTGTGGCAGCGAGTGGCCGCCGCCACGGCCGAGATCCGTGAAGTCTCCCGGGCTGTAGACGCCTTGGGCCTGCGCATGGTGTCCGTACCCGAGGAGCTGACCGCGCAGAATGCGGGGCAGATGGTGACAGCCGGGGCCGCGCTCCGTGATCACCTGGCCGCGGGCAAGTCGCTGCGCCCCCGGTTTCCGGGCAAGGCACAAAGGAATGCCCAGGACCTGCTGGACTCCTGCACCGTCGATGGGCATGCACCGCAGACGGCTGAGGAGCTGGATGCCGTGTTGGTGCACCTCCAGGCCCATGTCACGCTCACCGGCGCGGCCACGCGCTGGCAGCAGGTGCGCGCCGCGATCGCCCCCGGGGACGTGGAGGTACGACTGGCCGAACTGACCGCACGGTCAGACCGCCTCGAGCACATCCAGGCATTCGGCTCAGCTCGGGAGCGCATCGACGAGCTCCTAGTACGTCACGGGGTACGCCTGACGATCACCTCCCGCCGATCGTGGCGGGACCTCGCCGCTGCCGGGGCCGCTCTGGCAGGCCGACGTGCCGCCGATGAAGCTACCCAGAAGCTGGCCGCTTGGGACGAGTTCCTGCGTACGCCGGTCAGTGGGACACACCCGTCCGCGGAAGCCATGGCCTTGGTGCAGGCCCTTCGGTCGCAGAACGCGGATGCCTATGCGGAGGCATTGCAGGACCTGACCTCCGCACACCGGCGGGAGCACCACATGCGTCGGTGCGCCGACCTCCTGGGTGCTCTCCGCGCCGCGCACCCTCTGCTCGCGGGCCGCCTCATGGACAGTCCTGACGCTCTCGCCTGGGAGGAGCAGTTGGGTGTACTGGAGCAAGCCTGGGCATGGGCCAAGGCTTCCCAGTTCGTGCGTCGGCAGCGCACACCCGGTCTGGAACGACAGCTCGAGGGTGACCTGAGCGAGCACGAGGCCAGGCTGGAGTACGTGACCGGCGAACTCGCTGCGGCTTGGGGAAGGTTGCACTGTCTGGAGCGCATGACGCAGGAGCAGCGCTCGGCGCTGCAGGCGTACCGGACGCATATGGCCTCCTACGGCAAGGGCAAAGGGCGGCACGCCAGCCGTTTCCGAGCGGCGGCGCGCGACGCGATGTCCATAGCCCAGGGCGCGGTTCCCGCGTGGGTCATGCCTATTCCTCAGGTCGCCGAGATGGTGCAGGCGAAGCAGGATGCCTTCGATGTCGTCATCGTCGACGAGGCCAGCCAGGCCGGCATGGACGCGCTGTTCCTCATGTGGCTGGCTCCTCGCGTGATCGTCGTCGGTGACGACAAGCAATGCGCGCCGGCCGTCACCGGCAAGGGCCGTCTCCAGGCCATTCAGGACAAGCTGGCCGCCCACCTGCCGGACATGCCCTCCCGACTGCGGGAGCTCTACACGCCGCACACCAATCTCTACCAGCTGCTGTCCACCTTCTTCCCGAAGGTGATCCGCCTCGAAGAGCACTTCCGCTGCGTGCCCGAGATCATCAACTGGTCCTCAAGCACCTTCTACGACAACAAGCTGCTGCCCCTGCGCCAGTACGGCGGCGAACGGCTCGACCCGCTGCGCACCCACTTCGTCGAAGACGCCGTGGCCACGGGCCGTGACAGCCGTGTTCACAACCCCAAGGAGGCCGAGGCGATCGTCGATTGCCTGACCCGCCTGGTCGAGGACGAGGCCTACCGGGACAAGACCATGGGAGTCATCGTGCTCCAGGGCTTCGGGCAGACCAAGCTCCTGGAAACCCTCATCGAGCAGCAACTGCCTGCCACCGTGCGCGAGCGCCACCGGATACGCGTAGGCAATGCGGCCTCGTTCCAGGGCGACGAGCGCCACGTCATCCTGCTGTCCATGGTCGTGACGAACCCGTCGCGTGCCGCGGGCGGAGCCAAGAGTGAACAGCAGGCGTATAACGTCGCCGCCAGCCGAGCCCAGGACCAGATGTGGCTGTTCTACTCAGTCCCGCCCGACCGCCTCAAGCCTCACGACCTGCGGCTCAACCTCCTGACGTACATGGAGAACCCGCCGGCCGCGCTGGAGGCCGCGGACGCCATCGGACCAGTGCTGCCCGATGTGCGAAGGGCCCCGTTCGACTCGCTCTTCGAGCAGCAGGTGTACTTGAAGATCAAGGAGCGTGGTTACCACGTAGTCCCGCAGTTCCCGGCGGGCAGCAAGCGCATCGACCTGGTCGTTGTCGGAGCCCGCGGCCGTCTCGCCGTCGAGTGCGACGGCGACCCGTTCCATCGCGCCACGCGGGAGCAGATCGAGAACGACCAGCGGCGTGACCGCGAACTGCAGCGTGTTGGCTGGGCGTTCTGGCGTCTCCGGGACAGCGAGTTCCGCTTCGATCCCGACGCCGCTCTCCTCGAGCTGTGGGAAGAGCTCGACCGCCAGGACATCCGCCCAGCCAACTACCCGCAGCGTGCAGGGGCCACATCGGCAGTCGACTCCCACCCCGCATGGACGCCGCTCGACCTCTCCTCGGATGAGGACCTCGCCGACGACGACAGTACGGACGACGAGCAGATCACCGAGAACACCACCACGGAGGATGCCGCATGACTCAGGAACCCGTTCTGAAGCCACTCGATGGCAACACCTTGAAGGAGCTGGCCCGCGTCATCCTTGGCGACGACCACCTCTACTACCGCAGGGGCTTCGAGATCGCCCAGTTCCTGGAGAACGCCGGGTGGCGCAACGTCCCTGAGTACGACGGCGAATACCGCGGCGAGTGGGCGCTCCAGCAACTCATGGGACGTCGCGAAGATCCCGACCAGCTGGAGAAGGTACTCCTCAGGCTGGCCGACGCCCGGGAATACCTTGAAGAGCCCGACGTCCTGCCGACCGTAATCAACGCGGTAAATACCTTCCTCATCCACGAAGGCTTCCGCCTGGAAAACCCCGGCGGCAAACCGAGGGTTGTCGTGTGCGACCCGGCCATGGCGCACCCGGGCCAACAAGCGCCCGTCGCGCTCAAGGCCACCATGGCCGACATCATCAGTGAGCCGCGCATTGCCGCACTGCTCCAGCGTCGCCTGGACGAAGCGCGCACCTGTTACGGCAACGGCGCGCACGTCGCGGCCATCATCATGCTGGGCAGCCTCCTCGAAGGTGTCATGCTCACGGTGATCGAGGAACGCGACGCCACCCTCCTGGGCAACAAAAACCCCGACTTCATCGGCCTCAAAGCTCTAATCGACATCTGCCACAAGGCGGGCTGGATCGACGTAGACGTCGAGCGCTTCAGCCAGGTCCTTCGCGAGTACCGCAACTTCGTCCATCCACGCGCCGAGTTCCGTGAGGCGCACACCCCCGACCGCGACACGGTCACTGTGTCTTGGTACGTCGTGAACAGCGCGCTTAACGACCTCGCAGCCAGCCAACCCGAGGCCACCGCATAACGACCATGCATGGACGAGAGCCACTGCATGACCACCGGCCCTGGCACCCAGGCCAGGTACAACGGACCACAGGGGGGAGCAGGATGAAGCCCACGGCAGAGGTACTGAGGGACCTTGCGGAGCCGTCGAACGTCTCAATCCATTCGAACTCGGCGCTTGCCGGAGAGGTGAGTGCCGCAGCAGCGGACGACGACGCGCAGAGAAAGGAGAAGGAGCTCGACCGCCTTCGACGAAAGCCAGAACTGCGCCCCATACCCGCAAAGGACCTCGGCCGATCCACTCAACTCACCCCCGGAGATGTCCTGCACACCTTGGGGCAGGCAATCACTCTGTCCCGGCGCGGAGCGGGGCGCGGCCTCGCCGAGCACTGGGGCTGCCTCAAGTACAACCAGGCTCTGGGTGGGAACGCCGACACCTTCATGACCCTCTCTTCCGAGGGCCGGGAGACAGCGGACTACTACAAGGCGCTTCAGTCCGGAGAACTCGGCACCGGTTTCGCGTTGGCGCTCGCCAGAAGGCTCCTGAGCCAGCGCTACCCGGAGCACTTCGTCTCGATAGTGCCGGCTGACACGACCCTCCGCGCAGGGTGGGCCCTGACCAGCAGAGACTCGGGACCGAAGTCGGGCTACCGATACCGCCCCCAGTACTTCGCCGAGGTGTGGCGGCCCGGCGAGCCCTCCCGTGTCTTCCCGATCGCGTGCAAGGGCAGCCACAGCAGCGCCTCCGCCTCTCATACCCAGCTTGCCTCAGCCTCCACCCACGTCGAAGCGGTACACATCGGAGCATGGGACGAGACACCGTGCCTCGTATTCAGCACGGAGCTCCCCCTCGACGGCCCGCTCACCGTGCACGCGTTGGGGGCCGAGGGAACCGGAGGCTGGCTGGACGCCCCACTTCGAGTCCTTGACCAACCGCTGGAGGATGAGAACGTTGTCCCCGGCATCCAGCCACCCACGAAGGACGACGAACCCTCCGAGCCTGAGCCCGGCTACCAAGTCAGCCCTGAACTCTACGCATGGTTCCAGCAGGCCCTGGCCCGCACCGCCGCAGCTGGTCTCACCGCATTCGCCGGGGATGACAGGTCGACCGCGCAGTACCTCACCAAACGCCAAGGCCAACGGCACTTCACCGGCTTCACACACGCGGCCACGGACAGCGTCCAAGACGCACGACACAGGCTCCTCGGCATCGACTTCGTCGGTACCGACCACGTCTTCCGCCTGAACCGAAAGCGGGTCGAGGCATTCTCCGGAGTTGCAGAAGACCTCTTCCGCCACCTTGAGGGTGGGCAGGTGGAGCAGTATCGCCGCGAGGTCCACGCACGACGGTCCTCCTGGCCACGCGACACTTGGGCTCCGCGCTGGAACGGTCCCGTCTCCGTGCATCCCGACGGCACCGTGCTTGCCGTCCGCCTACTGCGGCGCTGACCCCTACCGCCCCACACGCGAGGACACCGTTCAGTCATTGCTCGATTGCGGTCCGTGGGTCTGAAACGCCGCCGAGATCAGCCCCACGGCCGCCGACGCGGCACTCAGAGGGCCCCGACTGGGGCCGTCCCACGCTGCTCCCTCGGCTCGACCGGCATCGGCCATCCCCCTCCGCGTCAGGCAGGGCATGGGCAGAAGCCTGGACAATGCGGCAGACCCAAACCCCATAGTTGGGGAACTTGGGCCGAAACCTGGGAACAGCTTGTCACCCGACTCCAGGCCGGAGGCCGACGGGAAGGCCTGATCACCAGGGACGTGAACGTCGACTCGACCGTCTGCCGAGCCACCCAGCACACCACCGATGCGTCGAGAAGAGGCCTGCCATGGCAGGGCTCGGCTTCAACACAGATTTTTCACCATGCCCCAGCGCACGCACCATCGGCCGCGGACACTGACTAGGTGACTGACCACTCTGTCTCCCTCGTAGCCAACCTGACCACCGTGTTCCTCGCCCTGGCGATCGGCACCCGGATCGGCTACATCGTTGCCGCCCGCGGGACCGCGCACCAACTGGACCTGATGGATAGGCACTTTGAAAGCAATCGGCAACTCTTCGAGCGTCAACAGGAACTCCAACGCGATGCCGATCTCGCCAAGCGGTCACGCGAAGACCTCAAGAAGAGCTACGAAGTCCTCGGTATCTGGCTCCACCATGTGGGACAGACCCTGGACGAGATCCACTTCGGGACCGCATCGAGCGAAAAGCGGATGCACAACAAGGCACAGGTCCTCGTCGGCGCCCGGCCGTGGGACGTAGTGTCACCGCCGGCCAGCGCGGCTGCGGCCCAATTCTATTGGAGTCCGGACGTACTCCGAAAGATCCGAGAACTTCAGGGACCCTACGCACAGTTCATCTCCGGCATCCGGGTGGCGATGCTGCAGCGGGAAACCGCCGACGGTCCAGAGTCTTCCAGGTTCGACCAAGGCGTCTGGGAGCACTACAACGCGCTGCACTCCATCATCGTCGGTATCAAGAACCAGGCACGGGACGACCTGATGGTCCACTGACCAAGTCAGCGGCGACACTGGACCTCAGGGCCGTGTCCTGCAGAGCAGTGTAACGGCGAACACCACTGACGTCCCTGTGGCACCAACTCCCAGGCCACAGACCCGTCATTCACAAGCGGAACGTGATCCGCTACACCACGTGAGGGGACACGACCGACCTCAGCGTGTGCGGGGGCGCCTGCCGATCCCGGGAAGGGTGAACCGCCGGCGCCGCTCAGCCTGCTCAGGCCGCACGGCTTCCACGTACAACGGTGTCGCCACCAGCTGCCGATGCGACCACTGCGGACTGTCGATGTCCATCAGTACGATGGCGTGTCCGCGCAGGCGCCCACGACTCGAAGTGGGGTAGTCCCGCTCGACCCAGCCTTGCACCCCGAACGCAGCATCCTCAATGAGATACGCGCTGCGCCGCTGCGGCATGATCTCGTTGAGGAACTCGGGGATCACATTGAGACCGATCTCTTCACGGCGTTCGACCTCGAGAATCAGATCGTGCAGCCATGTGGTGTCCGAGCCCATCCGACCTTCGGCGCACACCTGAGTGCGCAGGTGCTGCACTGACCCACACAGCATGATCCCTAGGTCGCGTGGCTGACCGGCTGTCCCGGCAGGGACCCGCCCAACGAACAGCACGACGTCCTCAGGTGGCCTTCCGCTGTCCTCATGGACGGCCACCTGGGCCATGTCCCAGTCGAAACTGATCCACTGGTTCGCCCGCAGATCGCGCGTGGTGAACGCGACCGGTACGAACTCCCGCTCGATTCGTTGCTTCGCCTTCTCCACCAGCGTGTGGGGAGCCATCGGCCCGGCCGGACCGTCCCACATTCGTGTGCCCGACACCTCAAGCAGCGGCGGAACCTTCACCACCGCCTGAACGCCCTGCTGTGCGGCGGGAGACCGCAGGCCTAGCCGTCCGTAGATCTTGCGCTCCGAGACATAGACCAGATCCAATGCATTCCCCTTCATCCCTTTCCCAGCCGACGACGACAGCGGGACCTATGGAACGGAGCCTCGTACGCACGTGGCCACGCTTTGACATCAGCAGCTTCCTACCCCGCCGAGCCCAGGCCAGGCCGCGGGCTTGCGTTGCTGTGCCGGACCTACGCCTGCTCTCCCCGGCAACAGACGAGCTACGGCTTCGCATGGAAGATCAAGGTGACCGGCAGAGGATGCTACGGGCGTTCTCCTGGATCTCGCGGGCCAGATCGGCGACGTGCCGGGGGTCTTCCAGTCGGACCACCACGGAGGCCAGGGCCAACGGTTCGGCGTCGAGTTCGGTGAACCCGGCTGCCGTGGCATCTGCCGCGATCATGTCGCGCAGCCGGGAGACATCGCGAGCGTAGGTCTGGGCGTCGATGACGAACTGCGCGTATGCCTCGCGCTGATCCTTGCGGCGTACGGCGGCCACGGTTCCGCGGCCTTGGGCACGTCCCGCGGCTGAGGCGGCTATGACGGCGGTGGGGGTGGTGATGAGCGCGGCTGTGACGGCGGGATCCATGACGGGCGATCATGCCGCATAGCGACGGCCCCGTACTGACCGGTGCGGAGCCGCTGTCGTACGTGCCCCGTACGGTGTCCCACATGACTGAACGCCCCAGGTTCCTGAACGAGTTCGAGATCGCCGACGTCCTGTCATGGGGACGGTCTACGGCCTTTTCGAACCACGGCCGCCGCACCGCATCCGCTATGTGGGCAAGACCGAGCAGAGCCTGAAAGAGCGGCTGAGCGGGCATCTGCACTCCCGCGTGCCCCGCGTGCGCGCGAGGATGGAGGAGTTGCGCAGTCAGGCGCCTGAGGGCAGCGGGGCGCGCGGGCAGCCCTACATCTGGCCCCTGCACGAGGAAGTGCCCAGGGGCGAGCTGGACCAGGTGGAGATGGAGGAGATAGTCCGTCAGCTCCGGGCGGGCGCCAATCTCCTCAACGACAAGATCGGGGCGCAGGGCGAGCGGGCCGCGCACGAGCGCAACATCGCACACCTCACCTGCGATGACGTCGCCCACATCCAGGAGCATCCCTCGCGCTACGTGCTGGGACTGCGCCTCCAGGCGGCGATGCGCCGGCGGGCGCGCCACCTGTGGCACGAAGCCGAACCCGGCCAGGTGCCGGGTGATCTGCTCCTGGAGCTGATGCTCGACCGGCGCGGGCGCCAACGGCTCAAGGAGAGACGGGAACGGCAGGGGGAGGACGGAGCGCGGGTGAGCGGCTACGTGAACGTGGCCGGGGACCGTATCGGCCCCGACGACTTTGATCCGTACGAGGGCTGCGCCCCGGACGAAGACCCGGAACTCTGGGGCTGATTGCTCCGCTGCGGCCCCGCACTTCGGTGCGGAGCCTTTGTTGTTCCCGTCAGGCCGCTTCGGTGGCGGGAACGGGGGCGCTCGGACAAAGGCTGTACGCGCCGGCGTTCCTCGAACACGACACCCGGCGCCTGCACATCACCGGAGTCACTTCCCACCCCACCCGAGACTGGGCCGTGGGAGTCGCTGCGCTTCCTGCTACGCGACGGCAAGTACGGCGAGGCATCCGAGGATGTGGAGATCCTCACGAGCGCCCGCAGGCTCCGCGGATGAACGCCCACTGCGAACGGGTCATCGGCACCATCCAGCGCGAAGCGCTCAACCACGTCCTCACCCTCAACGAGGCCCACACTCGGCACGTCCTGGCTACCTACCAGCAGCACTACAACGGGCATCGCCTGCACCAGGCCCGCAATCAACCACTACGCGACTCCCGCGAACATCCCGCCACTGTGCGGCACCTTGCAGCCGCAGCACACTGCGCAGCCGAACCCTCGGGGGCCTGATCAACGAGTATCGGTATGCCGCTTGACCACCGGCGATGACTTTTCGAGCGGCACACGATCACCAGTCCACGCGGCTCCCACGTGAGGTCGCGCACGACTTGAGGTCCAGTCGTACCCACATCGGCCACCCTGCGCCTCCATGAGGCACACGTGGCACCGTGCGCCCCGCCACGGGATCCGTGCAGGTCACAAGCCATCCAAAAGGCATGTGGTCGTGTCGTGGTCGTTCGTCTCGAACTCTGGGCGCCAAAGGATCACGCTGAAAGCACAGGTGTCCCACCCTGCGCAGGGAGTGATCACCATGCGCTCACACCACGCCACGGGGCGCGTCTACCGCCGATGCGGATGTCGAGACGAGCACAAACACCAGCTCGGAACGCACTGCCCCCTCCTGGCAGCCAACCCTGGCCACGGGACCTGGACCTTCGCCGTCGAGATCCCCGCCACCGAGCCCGGAGGGCACAACCGCACCGTGCGCCGCGGCGGATTTCCCACCGCGGACGAGGCCCGTACCGCGCTGCACCGCTACCTCGCCGGCCGCAGCATAGGCATCAGTGCCGACCCCAACCAGACCGTGGAGGACTACCTCACCGAATGGCTCGCCGGTAAGAAACTACGACTCAAACCCACCACCTGGGTCCGCTACCGCGACTACACGCGCAATGACCTCGTCCCCGCACTCGGCCCGATCCGCCTCGACGACCTCGCCTACGAGCACCTGCTTCGCTTCACGCAGACTCAACTCGCCGCCGGACGTGGCAGACAGACGGTCTGGCACATCCTTGCAACCCTCTCCAGCGCCCTCGGCGACGCCGTACGCACCCACCGGCTGCCCACCAACGTCGCCCGGCCCACTGCCATCCCCCGCCCAGCGCCCACGGAACGCGTCATCTGGACCACCACCCAAGCCGTGCGTTTCCTCGACCACTGCCACACACACGACCCGGACTTCGCCGATCTCATCGAACTGCTCATCGGCACCGGACTACGCAGGGGCGAGGCACTCGCACTGCACTGGTCCGACATCTACCTCGACCAGAACAGGCTCTACGTCCACTCGACGCTGTCCGCCGTCGACAACAACCAGCTCGTCATGACCGCTCCGAAAACCCGCAGCAGCCGCGATTGGGTCGCGCTCTCGCCCCGTGTCCACCGCGTACTCAAGCAGCGCCACGACACGCTGTCTGCGCCCGCCAACCTCATCGACCGCGCCAGTGAGTTCGTCTTCGCCCGCACCGACGGACACCCCTGGCACCCCGAGTGGGTCCTCAACCACTTCCACGACCTCACCGATCAAGCCGGTGCCCCCGCTGTACCCTCCACGACCTGCGCCACCTCGCCGTCACCACCGCCATCAGCGAAGGCGTCAGCCTGTGGGCCGTCTCCCAGACAGCGCGGCACTCCACGCTCTCCACCACAGCAAACATCTACGCCCACCTCACCCGACGCACCGCCCACCAAGCCGTCGACGCGATCGCTACCGCCCTCGACCGCGAAGAACGACACGCGACCACATCACGACCACCGCACCACAGGCCAAATCAGTCCCAGCAGCACAATCGGGCACGATGGAACTGGTTTACGACCACCCAACGACCACATACAGAAAAGGCCGTCTCTGCCTCACGGCAGAAACGGCCTCCGACCTGCAAAAAGCTGGTCGGGACGACAGGATTTGAACCTGCGACCCCTTGACCCCCAGTCAAGTGCGCTACCAAGCTGCGCCACGTCCCGGTGCCCGTGTGACCTGGGGGTTTCCCCTGGCCGAACGCGCACCGAAACAATACCGCACTCCGAGCAGTGATCGCTCACGCCTTTCGCGCCGTCTTGACCTCGAGTGAACTTGAGGTTGCACGCTCGGTGTCATGACGACGACAACGGAACGCGGATACGGATACGGATGCGCAGACCTGTCCCGCCTCATGGGGCGCATGACGGGCGACGAGAAGCACGGGCCCGCCGCGACCTCCACCCTCGACGCGCTCTGGGTCCTCTACGACCGCGTGCTCAGGGTCACACCCGAGCGTGCGGATGACCCCGGGCGCGACCGGTTCCTGCTCTCCAAGGGGCACGGGCCCATGGCGTACTACGCCGTCCTCGCCGCCAAGGGCTTCCTTCCCGTCGACTGGCTCGAAGGGTTCGGGGCGTACGCATCGCCGCTGGGGCACCACCCGGACCGGGTGCTCGTGCCGGGGGTCGAGATCGGGAGCGGGTCGCTGGGGCACGGGCTGCCGCTCGCGGTCGGGACGGCGCTGGGGCTCGGCGCCCGGGGGTTCCCGGACGCCCGGGTGTGGGTGCTCGTCGGGGACGCGGAGCTGGACGAGGGCAGCAATCACGAGGCCATCGCCTTCGCCGGGCCCTCCGGGCTCGAGCAACTGCACACCGTCGTGATCGACAACGCCTCCGCCCGGCATGCCAGGCCCGGCGGGATCGCGGCGCGGTTCGAGGCCGCGGGGTGGTCCGCCGAGACCGTCGACGGCCGTGATCACGACGCGCTGTACGCGGCGTTCACCGCCCCGCATCCGGGACGGCCGCGGGTGGTCGTGACCCGGGTCGAGCCGAAGGGGTCCGCGGGCGAGCCCAAGGTGGCCTGAGCGTCCGCCGCCGGGGTCCGTGCGCCGCCCGCCGGTTCTGCAGTTCTCCATCGCACCCCCACCAGATCTATCGGAGGTTTCTCTGTCATGGACACCATGCGTGATCGCTTCGCCCCCGTCGTCTCGCGGCTGCTCGACGAGGATCCGCGCGTCGCCGTCGTCCTCGCCGAGATCGGCGCTGATGCCTTCACCCAAGCCCAGCGCAAGCACCCGGACCGGGTGATCAATGTCGGGATCCGGGAGCAGTTGCTCGTCGGGGCCGGTGCCGGGCTCGCACTCGCCGGGCTGCGGCCCGTCGTGCACACCTTCGCGAGCTTTCTCGTGGAGCGGCCCTTCGAGCAGGTGAAGCTGGACTTCGGGCATCAGGGCGTGGGTGGTGTGCTCGTCAGTGCCGCCGCTTCCTTCGACTGGCCCGCCGGTGGGTTCACCCACATGTCGCCGGGCGACGTAGCACTGCTCGACACGTTGGACGGCTGGACCGTGCATGTACCGGGGCACCCGGACGAGGCCGAGACGCTGTTGCGGCACGCCGTCGCCGCGGGCGACGACAAGGTGTACGTCCGGCTCTCGGTGCAGTCGAACACCCAGGGGCTGCCGGTCGACGGAGCGCGCTTCCACACGGTGCGCGAAGGGCACGAAGGGGTCGTGATCGCCGTCGGGCCGATGCTGGACAACGTACTGGCCGCGACCGAGGGGATCGATGTCACCGTTCTGTACGCGACCACGGTGCGGCCCTTCGACGAAGAGGCACTGCGGCGTGCGACGGGGGCAGGGGCGGTGGCCGATGTCGTGGTGGTCGAGCCCTATCTGGCCGGAACCTCCACCGCCGCCGCGAACGACGCGCTCGCCGATGTCCCGCACCGGGTGCTCGGGCTCGGCGTCGGCCGTGCGGAGCTGCGCCGCTACGGGCAGGTCGACGAGCACATGGCCGCGCACGGGCTCGACGCCCGCTCGCTGCGGGAGCGGATCACCGACTTTCTGGGGGCGCGGGCTCTCGTATAGAGGATTCCCCTCGTATCGAGGATTCCCCTCGTATCGAGGACCGCCCTCGTCCAGCGGGCTCTCGTCCAGCCGCAGTCGTCTTTCCCCTCGCCCGTCCGGGCCCTCCTCCCCCGCCCGAGACGGGCGCCCTCACGTCCACCCGCACCAGCCCGCGTATCGCAGGCACCGAGAGCAGGGCCAGGCAGACCACGACCGTCGTCACGGCGCCCGTGATCAGCACCTGCTCCGCACCGAAGGCGCTCGCGGCGGGGCCCGCCAGGGCCTGGCCGACCGGCAGCAGGGCGATCGACCCGGCGACGTCGTACGCGTGGATGCGGTTCAGGACGTCCGGCGGCACCTGCGTCTGCACGCTCGTCGCCCACATGACGCCCCAGAAGGAGAGGCCTGCGCCCGCGACCGCCGCGCCGACCGCCATCAGCGGGACGCCGAGTTGGGCGCCGACGGCCGCCGGGAACGCGCAGTAGCCGATCAGGGCGACGGAGCCGGCGCGGAGCATGCGGCGAGGGCGCAGGCGCAGGGCGACCAGGCCGCCCAGGACGGTGCCGGCCCCCAGGGCGGAGTTCACCAGGCCGTAAGCCCCCGAGCCGTGCTCCTGGACTACGAGCGTGGCGACCAGCGGCGTCAGCGGGCCCGTGGTCGTGATCATCAGGACGCAGAAGATGGCGATGACGCCCCAGAGCCAGGTGCGGGACCTGAACTCCCGCCAGCCCTGCACCAGATCCGCCCGAAAGCCGTTGCTGTGCGGGAGCGAGCCCGGCAGCGCGGGCGGCAGCCGGAGCAGCACCAGGCACAGGGCGCTCAGTCCGTACGTCCCCGCGTGCGCGGCGAAGACGGCGCCCGGCGACGCGAAGGCCACCAGGACGCCCGCGACGGCCGGACCTGCAAGGGCCGCGGCCGACTCGGCCACGCGTATCGCGCCGTTGGCCTTCTGGACGTCTGTGGCCAGGCGCGGGACCGTGCTGGCGACGCCGGGCTGGAAGAGGGCGCCCGCCGCGCCGTTGACCGCGCCGATCACGCAGATCTGCCAGAGGACGACGTGGCCGGTGAAGAAGAGGACCGCCGCGACCGATTGCGTCCCGAGCCGGACCACGTCCGCGCCGATCATGAGCAGTCGAGTGCTGAACCGGTCGGCGAAGACCCCGCCGAATATCACCAGGCCCGCGAAGCAGACCGTAGTGGCGGCCATCGCGAGACCGACCGCACCCGCTCCGTGCCCGTGTTGGAGCAGTCCCGCGGCGAGCGCGACGGGCAGCATGGTGTCGCCGAGCTTGGCCACGGTCCGCGCGCCGAAGAAGAACCCGAAGTCCCGCGACCAGATGCCCTTGCGCTCTCCGGCCATCCGCTTGGCCTTGCGGCCGGGCGCGAAGCGCTCGCCCCGCCCTTCCGCCGCCGGAAGCCCCGCGCGCCCATGCCCGGCGCCCTCGTCCACCCCGTCCCCTGACGGCACCCCAGTCCCCTCCCCTGGCGGCAGCGCCCGGCCCGTCGTCCCGCGAGCCCGCGCCCTCCACCCCTGCCTGGATCATGCCACGGGGCACTGACAGCGGCCGATCCGTTTGTGTGCGCCGCCTGGCTCGTCTTCCCGATGCCGCCTGGCTCGTCTTCCCGGCGCCACCTAGCTCGACGGCGGGAGGCCCAACTCCGGGTAGGCGTCGAGGAGTCGGGTCGGGGCGGCCTGGCGCCAGGAGTCGGCGAGAATGTCCTTCAGCTCGGCCGTGTCCAGGGCCGAGAGCCGTGCGCGCACCCAGGCGAACATCGCCTCGTGGTCGGCGATCCAGAACTTGTCCGGCTCGGCGAGGACCAACTCGTCGCGCTCCTCCTTCGGGCACCGCACGGCGATGGACGTCTCGTCCTCCGGGAGCGTGGCGAACATCTTTCCGGCCACCCGGAAGGTGGGCATGCTCCAGGCGATCTTCTCCGTCGTATCCGGCAGGGCCAGCGCGATTCGGCGTACATCGTCGCCCGTGACCTGGGCCTTGGCATGAGCTCGAGACATGCCGAGAACGGTAGCCAACGCCGCTGACAGCGGCACCCCGGACACCGCTCCCGACACAGCCACACATCGACACAGCGACATGGCGATGCGCCGACACGGCGGGCCCGCCACCCCGGAGGTGGCGGGCCCGCCGCGGTACGGCAAGGAGGAGGGATCAGGTCGCGAGAGCCCAGATCGTCGGGTGGCCCGACATGGCGTCCGTCGTGGTTCGACCCTCGCACTGCTCACAGACGGCATGCTGCACACAAGTCCGCGGTTGTGCCGGTTCGCCCTGCGCCCTGCGTGCGGTCAACCAGACCGCGATATAGGCAGGCCCGGTCGTGATCACGGCTACGACTATCTCGGTGAATGCCATCGGTCTCACCCCCAGGCACGCTGTGCTGACGTGTCCCAATCACCATAGAGGTGGGAGGTGTTGACGGGGAGCAGATCGGCGAGGAGCGGCAACTGAGGCCGAATCAGAGCCTGTGCATGGCCGGATGCGGCGGCCGATGCGCGCCGCTCCTCCCTTCAGGACGGCCACCGGGCGGCCCCCGACGCGGCGACCGCCCGGCCTTCCACCACGGCGACCGGGGCCGGTTCGGCGCGCTTCACAGCACCCGCTTGTCCAGCCAGTTCCTCAGGTCCTCCTGGACCTCGTCCCTGTTGGTCTCGTTGAGGATCTCGTGGCGTGCCCCCTCATACCCCCGCCAGGTGAGGTCGTCCAGGCCCACGTACCGGTAGTCCTCCAGGAGTTCGTGGACCAGCGTCATGCCCTGGTTGCAGGGGTCCTCGGTGCCCACGGCGATGTGGACGGGCAGGTCCGCCGGGACCCGGGCCAGGTTCCGCGGGTCGTTCATCTTGCGCACGGCCCGCACCCAGTCCAGGCAGAGCCCGGCCGAGAAGGGGAATCCGCAGCGCTCGTCCGCCACGTACACGTCGACCTCGGCCTCGTCGCGGGAAAGCCACTCGAAGCCGGTGCGGTGGGGGTACGGGTCGTTGAAGGCGGCGAAGAGTTCGGGGAGGTAGGAGGAGAGCGACTCGCGGCCGTCATCGGCGATCTCGCGCTCCAGACGGATGATCGACTCCTCGATCCCGACGCCGGGCAGGGAGCGGAAGGTCCCGGAGAGGATCAGGCCCGCGAGGCCGTCCGGGTACTCCTGGGCGTAGTCCCTGGCCAGGTGCGAGCCCATGCTGTGGCCGAGCAGGAAGACCGGGGTTCCGGGATGCAGGGTGCGCACCTGGTCGCCGATCGCCTTGAGGTCGTCGACCATGGCGCGCCAGCTGTCGGAGGCCTCCGCATCCGAAGGTGCGTCGGCGGACGTGCCCGTCACCCCGAACCCACCGGTCGCCTGCGCCGTCGCGCCATGGCCCCGGTGGTCGGAGGCGAGCACCCCATAGCCGTGTGCCGTCAGGTGGCGTGCGAACCGGTCGTAGCGCAGGCCGTGTTCGCCCGCGCCGTGCGCGATCTGCACGAAGGCGCGCGGCCGGGCGCCATCGGGCAGCCAGGTGTACGTGGCGACGGGTACGCCGTCCGCCGCGTTCACGAGACCGGCGGTGTACGCGGCGGGGGCGGGCGTCGAGGCGTGGTCAGACATTGCGGAAGGCTCCCCTGTACGGATTCGGTTCCTGTGCACCGTCTACGGATTCTGGGTCCGGATTCGGTTCCTGTGCACGGTGTACGGCTTCGGTTCCATGTGCGACGTCGGTACGGCTTCGGTTCCATGTGAGGTCGGTACGGCTTCATCTCCTGGTCCTGAAACCCTCCCCCACACACGCGACCTCATACCAGCGCCCCGCGCCGACTGTGCCTACCCACTCCTCACGCCAGGCCCTTCCGACCCATTGACCCCCCGTCAGAGCGGAACCTACGCTGAACAACGCGCAGGAGAAAGCGCTTTCTAACTCACGCACCCCGCGTACCCGCACACCGCATCCCGCACACCGCGCCACTCGCACTCACCGCACACCCGGCTACCGGCAGCCGTCCACCCGCCCAGCCCAGGGAGCGCCATGAGTTCCACGAGTTCCACCGCGCCCAGACGCGGCCCCGTCCAGCCGAGACCGGGACGCACCACACCGAGTCCGCTGCTCGCGATCATCGCCCTGCTGGCCCTGGTCATCGGCCTCGGCCTGACCGCGACACCCCGCGCGCAAGCAGAGGCCAAGGCCGACCCCTTCCGCGTCCTGGTCTTCTCCAAGGTCACGAACTTCCCCCACGAATCAATCCCCGCGGGCGTCGAGGCCATCAAGAAGCTCGGCACCGAGAACGGCTTCGAAGTGGAGGCCACGGACGACGCCGGCGCCTTCACCGACGCCAATCTCGCCCGCTTCCAGGCCATCGTCTTCAACAACACCAACTCGACGCCGGAGAAGGGCGACCTGCTCGACGCCGAGCAGCGCGCGGCCTTCCAGAAGTACGTCCGCGGGGGCGGCGGCTGGGTCGGACTGCACGCGGCATCGGCGAGCGAGCGGGACTGGACCTGGTACGAGGGCCTGGTCGGCGCGATCTTCGACAAGCACCCGGAGGTGCAGACCGGCCGGGTCAAGGTGCTCGACCACGCGCACCCCTCCACCAAGGGGCTTCCGGAGCTCTGGGAGCGCACGGAGGAGTGGTACAACTGGCGCACCAATCCGACCGGGAAGGTGCACACGCTCGCGCAGGTCAAGGTCCGCGACGGCGTCACCGGGCTCGACGAGGGCGTCGACCAGCCGTGGTCCTGGTGCCAGAACTATGACGGCGGCCGCTCCTGGTACACGGCGGGCGGGCACGACAAGTCGGCCTTCCAGGAAGAAGGCTTCCTCAAGCACATCCTCGGCGGCATCGAGTGGGCCGCGGGCAGCAAGCCCGGCGACTGCACCGCCACCAGGACCGGCGCCTTCCAGCGCACGCCGCTCGCCACGAACGACCTGGCCGACCCCTTCGAGCTCGCCGTCGCCCCCGACCGTCGGGTGTTCTTCATCCAGCGCACCGGGAAGCTGAAGATCATCGACCAGGAGTCGCTGAAGGTCTCCACGGCGCTCGACCTCGACTACACCCCCGAGATGACGAGCCAGTCGGACGGACTGCTCGGCCTCGCGCTCGACCCGAAGTTCCAGGACAACCACTGGGTCTATCTCCTGAACTCCGACAAGACCGAGAAACGCATCAATCTCTCCCGCTTCACCGAAGCGGAAGGAAAGGTCGATCCGGCGTCCGAGAAGCGCCTGTTGACCATTCCCACATTCCGTGGCGAAGGCCGGGCGAACTCGCACATGGCGGGCTCGATCGCCTTCGACAAGAAGGGTGACCTGTACATCGCCACGGGCGACAACACCGACCCCTTCGCCTCCGACGGATTCAGCCCGATCGACGAGCGCGAAGGCCGCCGCGCCTGGGACGCGCAGGGAACCTCCGGCAATACGAACGACCTGCGGGGCAAGGTCCTGCGTGTCACGCCCAAGGACGACGGGACGTATTCCGTGCCCGAGGGGAACCTCTTCGCGCCGGGGACGGACAAGACCCGCTCCGAGATCTACGCGATGGGCATGCGCAACCCCTTCCGCATCACCACCGACCCGCTGAGCGGTGCGCTGCTCATGGCCGACTACGGCCCCGACGCGAAGGCGGCCGTCGCCGATCGTGGCCCGGAGGGGACGGTCGAGTACAACCGCATCACGAAGGCGGGCAATTACGGCTGGCCCTACTGCGTCGGCAACAACACCCCGTTCAACGACTACGACTTCGCGACGAAGAAGTCGGCGGCGAAATTCGACTGCGCGAAGATCGTGAACGATTCGCCGAACAACACGGGTCTGCGCGAACTCCCCCCGGCACAGCCCGCGAAGGTCTGGTACGCCTACTCCGCTTCCGAGCAGTTCCCCGAACTCGGCACGGGTGGCGGCGGCCCGATGAGCGGCCCCGTCTACGACTACAAGGCCGACAACGCGTACAAGACCAAGTTCCCCGAGTACTTCGAGGGGAAGTGGTTCAACTACGAGCTGACGCGGCAGTGGTTCAAGGTCTTCTCGATGCAGGAGAAGGACCAGACGTTCACCGATCCGCGCTTCGATCCCGCCAAGGCGGGCGACCTGAATTCGATCAACTCCATTTTCCCGGACATGAAATGGAACCAGCCCTTCGACGCCGACTTCGGTCCTGACGGCGCGATGTACGTCATCGACTTCGGTCTTGGCAGCGGCACGGGCCGAGGCGGCAGCAACGAAGGCGCGGGCATCTACCGCATCGACTACGTGGCGGACGGCCGGCTGCCGGACGCCCGCATCAAGGCCACCCCGGACAACGGCGGGTCCCCGCTCGAGGTGAAGTTCTCCAGCGAGGGCTCGGGGCTGCCTGGCGACAAGCCGGTCACGTACGCGTGGGACTTCGACGGCAACGGCACGACCGACTCGACCGAGGCGAACCCCACGCACACCTACACGAAGAAGGGACAATTCAGCGCGCGTCTGAAGGTGACGGGTCCGGACGAGCTGAGCGGTCTGGCCGTGCAGGAGATCACCGTCGGGAACACCCGTCCCGTGGTGACGATCCAACAGCCTCCCCACGGGGGGACGTTCAGCTTCGGGGACACCATCCCGTTCAAGATCAAGGTGACGGACAAGGAGGACGGGAAGATCGACTGCAAGCGGGTCGTCGTCCAGTCCCAGCTCGGCCACGACACCCATCTGCATCCGCTGGACAACTACACCGGCTGCGCGGGCGAGATCGTGACGGACGCGGGCGACAGCCATGGCGCCGGTCAGAATCTCTACTACGGGATCACGGCCCAGTACGAGGACGAGGGAGCATCCGGGGCGCCGGCCCTGACGGGTTCGTCCTCGCTGACCCTGCGGACCTCCTACCGCGAGGGCGAGCACCGCACCGCAACCGGCGGCGCACACGACGGCGCGACCATCGGTGACCGCGCGGACGCCTCCGGCGGCAAGCGGCTCATCGAGATCGAGGACGGCGACTGGGTCTCCTTCGACCCGGTGAACCTCAAGGGCGTCGAATCCGTGACGGTGGGCGCGTCCTCGGGCGGGCTCGGCGGTGACATCGAGTTCCGCGCCGGGTCTCCCACGGGCAAGCTGCTCGGCAAGGTGAGCGTCAAGAACACGGGTGGCTGGGGCAATTTCATCTCACCGACCACGGCGCTGGCGGCCCATGACGGCACGACGAAGCTGTACGCCGTCTTCACCAACCCCGAGTGGACCCCCGAGAAGGAGGATCTCCTCTCGGTCGACTGGCTGCACTTCAACGGCCCCGGAGTCGAGAAGAAGGCCGGCGCGAAGGTGACGCCCAAGGCGGCACCTGCCGACGGCACGGCGCCCCTCGCCGTCAAGCTCACGAGCACGGTGAAGCTCCCCGAGGGCCGCACCGCGGCCTCGTACCACTGGGACTTCGGCGACAACGCCAAGCCCTCCGGCACGGAGAGCGGCAGCGCCGAGCACACGTACGCGCGCGCGGGGACGTACACGGCGCATCTGACCGTCACCGACGACAAGGGCGACACGACGACCGGCGCGGTCCGGATCACGGCGAAGTGAGGGGACAGCCATGTCAGCCATGAAGAGAACCGGTCTGAACGGGACCAGACGAGCCTTTCTCGGTACGTCGATGGGGCTCGCGGCAGCACTCGGTACCGCACTGCCCGCGCGCGCGGGTGACACGTCACGGTGCCGGCGCATCCCGCGCGGCGGCATCGGTATGCACCTCTACACGATGCGCAATGCCCTCGCGCAGGACTTCGCGGGCACGCTGGAGCAGCTCGCCGACATCGGCTACGCGACCGTGGGCGTGAGCGGGCGGCACGGGAACAGCGCGGCCGACATCCGGCGGATGCTCGACGCGGTTGATCTGAAGGCGGTCCTCGAACACGTCGCGTACGACACGCTCAAGGGCCCTGGCCTGGCCCAGGCGTTGGAGGATCTGCACACCCTCGGCGCGAAGTGGCCTGTGGTGCCGAGCCTACCCGGCGCGCTGCACACACCCGACGGATTCCGGGAAGCGGCAAGGGAGTTCAACCGCATCGGGCGGGCTTCGCGCGACGCGGGCCTCGGCCCGGTGCTCTTCCACAACCACGGATCGGACCATGTGGTGGTGGACGGCACGAGCCTCTACGACATCCTCGTCAAGGAGACCGACCCGCATCTGGTCGGCTTCGAACTGGACGTCTACTGGGCGGCGAAGGGCGGCGCGGATCCCGCGACGTACTTCGTGCGGCATCGACGGCGGTTCCCCGCGCTCCATGTGAAGGACATGGCTCCGGACGGCGGCTTCGCCGACGTCGGCTCGGGGACCCTTGACTTCGCCGCGATGTTCGACCGGGCGCGCGAGGGCGGCGTCAAGCAGTGGCTGGTGGAGCACGACAGCCCCAGTGATCCGTTCGCCACGGCACGCAACAGTTACGCCTACCTGGCGGCGCTGCGGTACTGACGTGCCGGGTCCGGCTGGGGCGCGCCCGAACCGGCGACCTTCTTGAAGAAGAGGGTCGTCGGTTGGAGCGCCCCGGCCGGATCTGCCGCGTAGTCCGGAATGATCCCGGCGGCCGTCCAACCCCCGGACCGGTAGAGGGACTCGGCGGCGCTCCCGGTCTCGGTGTCCAGGACCAGGAGGGTCACGCCCGCGTCGGCCGCGGCCTGTTCCGCGGTGGCCAGGAGGGCGCGGGCGAGGCCCTGTCCGCGCGCGGAGCCGTGGACCATCAGTTTGAGGATCTCGGCGCGGTGCCTGCCGTTGGGCTTGTCCACGAAGCCGACGCTGACGGTGCCGGTGACCCGCTCGGCGTCGCGCGCGACCCAGACGGCGAGGCGTCCTTCCGCCACCGCCGGGGCGAGGCCCCGCCACCATGCGGCGGCTGCCGCCCTGTCGAGGGGCGCGAGGAAGCCGAGGGAGGAGCCGCCCTCCACGACGTCGGCGAGAAGAGCGCCCAAGTCATCCGCGCCCTCGCCGAGTTGATCGGCGGTGAGACGCATCAGCGTCCCGCTCACCTGCTCGGCCGTCATCGCGCGACCACCACCAGGGCGTACCGCGTGGCCTGCTCCCCCACGCACCGGAACCGCGTCGTCCCCCACAGCCGGAAGCGCAGGCAGTCCCCGGCGTCCAGGGCGTGCGGCTCGCCCTGGACGGTCACCTCCAGCGTCCCGTCGAGCACCCAGATGTGCTGTTCGATGCCGGGTACGGGAGGCCGGTCGTACGCGACGTCCGCGCCCGGTTCCAGGCAGCCCTCGACGAGTTCGCCGCGCAGCCCGGCCTGCGGGGGCGAGACCGAGCGCCGCACGAAGCCGGACGCGCTGTCCGTCCACACGCTCTGCTCGGCCGCGCGCACCAGCTGCGCGGGCTCGGCCTCCACCTCGCTCAGGAGCTGCGACATGGTGCGCCCGTACACGGCGCAGAGCCGGTTCAGGAGCGACGCGGTGGGGCTGATCTCCGCGCGCTCTGCGCGGGACAGGGTGGAGCGGCTCACGCCGCTGAGGTCCGCCAATTCGCCCAGGGACCAGCCGCGTTCCGCGCGCAGCTCGGCGAGGCGGGCGGCGAGGCGGTCATCGACACCATCGTGTTCCATATTCGGCACAGTATCCCGAATATGAAACGCGCGGCAATCGCCGACTACTGTGGCTCACCCCTCACTCGTGCGCGGACACCGCCCCGAGCAGCTCACGGATGCGCGCGGTGGCGTCGCGGAACTCGGCTGTCGCCAGCGTCGTGGCGTACGAACGCTCGGCGGGGAGGCCGACGTCGATGATCTCCTCCACCGTGCCGGGGCGTGGGCTCATCACGACGACGCGGTCCGCGAGATAGACGGCCTCCGGGATCGAGTGGGTCACCAGGAGGACCGTGGTTCCGGTCTCGCGCCAGATCCGGTTCAGCTCGACGTTCATCTGCTCACGCGTGAGGGCGTCGAGCGCTCCGAAGGGCTCGTCCATGAGCAGCACCGGCGGCTCGTGCAGGAGGGCCCGGCAGAGTGCGACGCGCTGCTGCATGCCGCCGGACAGCTCGTGCGGATAGGCGTCCTCGAAGCCGCCGAGTCCGGTCATGCGGATCAGTTCGTCGGCACGCGCGCGTGCCTCGGCGCCGGGGATGCCGCGCATCTCCGCCTGGAGCAGGATGTTGCGGCGTGCCGACCGCCAGTCCAGGAGCGCGGCACGCTGGAAGACATAGCCGATGTCGCGGCGCGGACCGCGCACCCGCTCGCCACTCAGGAGCACGTCACCCGACGAGGGCGCGAGCAGGCCGGCGACGAGCTTCAGGAGGGTGGACTTACCACAGCCCGAAGGCCCCACGATCGCCACGAACTCGCCCGCGCCGACGTTCAGGGAGACGTCCCGCAACGCGGTGACGTCCTTCTTCTTCGTACGGAAGCGGACGGCGACGTCATCGAGGCGTACCGCGGTCGGCCTCGCCTCTCCCGCCGGCGCGCGCGGTTCGTCGCTCATCTTGGGAGTCGCGTCTTTCTTGAGAGTCGCATCCTTCGTCATTCCCCTGCCGCCCCTCAGCCCTTGATCCCCTTGGCCGCGTCCCAGTACTCCGCGACGGGCTTGGCCTCCTTGACCATGCCCGCCTCCGAGAAGACGTCGATGGTCTGCTGCCAGTCCGCCTCGGTGTTGGCGCCCGGTGCCTTCCCCTCAGTGGCGTCGGTGTGCAGCAGGGTCAGCGTCGTCTTGAACTGCTCGGACAGCACCTCCTTGGGCGGCAGTTGCCCGGACGCGCCCTCCATCGAGTCGACCGCGGGCTCCGGGCTCTTCTCGGCGGCGGCCCACGATTCGCTGACGGCGGCGGTCATGCGCTTGGCCAGATCGCCCTTGCCCTGAAGGGTCTTGGGTCCCGCGATGAGGCCGTTGGAGTAGAAGTTGAGGCCGTTCTCGGAGAAGCGCAGGTACGAGACGCCCTTCTTGGCCTTGTTCTGCATGGTGGGGCCCTGATCGCTCGCGTACCCGAGGAGCGCGTCCGTCTTTCCGGAGATCACCGCGGCGATCTTGCCCGCCGGGTCGGTGTTCTGGACCTTGACGTCCGAGAGCTCCATGTCGTTCTTCGCCAGGAAGATCGGGAAGGTCTTGGTGAGCGCGTCGCCCGCCGTGCCCGCGATCGTCTTGCCCTTCAGGTCGGCGGGCGACTTGATGCCCTGGGCCTCGAAGAACTGCACGGAGGCGGGCGTCGTCTGCAGGAAGACCCCGAGGCTCTTCACCTTGACACCCTGGTCGACGCCGGCGAGCACGGCCGGTGTGTCCGCCCAGCCGAAGTCGGTCTGCCCCGCGCCGGTGGCCTGCACGGTCTTCTGCGAGCCCTGGCCCGCCCTGATGTCCAGGTCGATGCCGTGCTTCTCGAAGATCTTCTCCTGCTTGCCGTAGTAGAACGGCGCGTGTTCGCCGTACGGGTACCAGTTGAGCGTCAGCGTCACCTTGTCGAGCTTCTTGCCGGAGTCACTGGTGCTCGTCTTGTCGTCATCGCCGCCGCAGGCCGTCGCGGTCACCGCGACGAGGGCCATGGGGACGAGGCCGGTGAACAGTCTGCGCGCGTGCATGGGACGGCCCTTCTCGCGTACGACGGACATGGCTGGGGCGGGGCGGATCGTGGCGGGCGGATCGTGGCGGGGCGGAGGGGTCAGTACGACGTGGTGGCCGCCACGTCCCTGCGGCTTGCGTGCCACGGCAGGAGCAGCTTCTCGGCGATCTCGACGAGTACGAAGAGGACGACGCCGATCAGCGACATGACGAGGAGCCCCGCGAAGAGCATCGGGGTGTCGAGGTTTCCGTTCGCCTGGAGGATCACATAGCCCAGACCTTCGTTCGCCCCGACGAACTCGCCGACGACGGCTCCGGTGACGGCGAGCGTCACGGCCACCTTGAGGCCGGAGAAGAGGTGCGGCAGCGACGCCGGGAAGCGGATCTTGAGGAAGGTCTGCCAGGGCCGCGCGCCCATGGTGGCGGAGAGTTGGAGCATCTCCGGGTCGACGGCCTTCAACCCGGTCACCATCGAGATGACGACGGGGAAGAAGGCGATCAGAACAGCGATGAGGATCTTCGGCGCGATGCCGAAGCCGAGCCAGACGACGAACAGCGGGGCGATCGCGATCTTCGGCACGACCTGGGCGAAGAGGAGGATCGGGTAGAGAGTCTTCTCGACGGTCGTCGAGTAGACCATGAGGACCGCGGAGAGGATCCCGACGGCCACGGCGATGATGAAGCCGAGCAGGGTCTCGTAGGTGGTGACCCAGCTGTGCTGCCACAGGTAGTCGGGCTTGTCGAGGATGACGTCGAGGGTCGCGCCGGGCGAGGGCACGAGGTACGCCTCGACCATCTCGGTGGCGGCGATCAGCCACCAGGCCCCGAAGCAGACGAGCAGCAGGACGAGCGGACGCCAGCTCTTCTCGGCCGCCTCGGCGGTACGTTGGCGCAGCGTCGGGCGGCTGCGATCGGCAACGCCCGCCGTTTTCACGGGAGTTGCCTGCAGTGCGCTCTGGCTCACGGTGAACTCCCCTGGCATTCAGCGAACTTCGGAGTCAGTTGCGGAGCGTTGGTGGTGCGGGAAGGTGCGGAAACCGCTTTCAGAAAGCGCTTTCTGGTAAGGTGTTCGCCACGCTAATGACTGGCTGACCGCAGGGTCAATAGGTCGGCTCGAAGTTTCGCGGCGCGAGACGAAGGGGGCGCGGTGCGGGCGCTTGGGCGCGAGCAGGAACCGGGGACAGGGCGGGCGTCGGGGCGCACGTCGGGGCGGACCCGGGGGGAGGATCCCGTCACCGGGGAGGCCTCCGGGAAGCAACTCCCCGGAGACCTCCCCGAACCCGGAAGCCGGCAGCAGCCCGCGTCGGCGGCGGCCCGCGAGCGGCAAGCGACGGCCGGGCGTGGGCGCGAGCACGGCCCCCATGTCACCCTGCACGCGGTGGCCCGTACCGCCGGGGTCTCCGCGGCCACCGCGTCACGGGCCCTGAACGGCACGACCCGCGTCCGCGAGGACCTGCGGCGCCGGGTGCTCGAAGCGGCGGACCAGTTGGGCTACATCCCCAACGCCCATGCGCAGGCGCTCGCCAGCTCCTCGAACAACACCGTCGGCGTCATCTGCCACGACGTCGGCGACCCCTACTTCGCGGCGATCGCGAGCGGCGTGATGGCGGCGGCGGCCGAGCAGGATCTCCTCGTCATGCTGGCGAGCACCTTTCGCGCTCCGGCACGGGAGATCGCGTACGTCTCGATGCTGCGGGCGCAGCGGGCGCGCGCGATCCTGCTCATCGGCTCGGGCTTCCAAGACCCCGCGTGGGAAAGGTCGTTGGAGTCGGAGCTCGCTCCCTACATACGTGACGGGGGCCGCGTCGCGGTGGTCAGCAGGCACCGCAGCCTGCGCGTGGACACGGTGCAGCCCGAGAATCGCGCGGGGGCGGGCGCCCTGGCGCGGGCCCTACTGACCCTGGGGCACCGGGAGTTCGCCGTACTCACCGGTCCCGAACGGCTCACCACGGTGGCGGACCGCCTGGCCGGGTTCCGCGCCGCGCTGTCGGACGCGGGGATCGCCCTCCCCACGGAGCGGGTCGTGGAGGGCGCCTTCACCCGTGACGGGGGCCATGCGGCCGCGGTCGAACTGCTGCGGCGTGGGCAGCGGCCGACGTGCGTCTTCGCGGTGACGGACGTGATGGCCGTGGGGGCGCTGGGAGCGCTGCGGGAGCGGGGGCTCCGGGTGCCGGAGGATGTGTCGCTCGCGGGCTTCGACGACATTCCCCTGGTCGGAGAGCTCACGCCACCGCTGACCACGGTGGCGCTGCCGCTGACGCAGATGGGACGCGACGTACTCGCCCTCGCCCTTCGCGAGCGCGGCGCGCGGTCAAGGGTGGAGCGGGTGCACGGCGAGGTGGTCCTACGGGCCAGCACGGGGCGGCCTTCGACGTGAGGGCGGCGGCTGCGGCTGCGGCTTTCGGCGTGGGGACGGCGGCTGCGGCTGGCTGGCTGGCTGGCTGGCTGGCTGGCTGGCTGCGGGGCGACTACCACTGCGGACACCGGCACCGCAGGCAGCACCCCACCGCTGCGGCTGCGGCGACCACCACCGCAGCAGCAGACAGCCCCCTAAACCCTCACTCCCGCCCAACCACCCGATCCCCCGGCACCATGGGCTCGGAAGTAGACGCCCTGCGCAGGTGCTCGGCCAGTGCTTCCGTTGCCGGGGATGCGGGGCCCGGTGTCGCGCCCCACGCCAGGAGGTGGTGGCGTTGGGCCCAGGGGTCCTGGAGGGCGCATACGTCCAGGGGTTGGGTCGGGTCGATCGCGCGGCGCGGGACGATCGCCAGACCGACGCCCGCCGCGGCCAGCGCCAGCAGGACGTTGAGGTTGGCGACCGTGGTGCGGTGGCGGACCACCGGCGCGTGCGGGCCGATGTGCCTCTCGATCCAGCGGCGCAGCGACGCGTCGGGGTCGAGCCCGACCAAGGGGTGCTCGGCGGCCTCACTGTAGGTCACAGACGTACGTCCCGCGAGGATTCCGCCGGCCTGGCCGACCACCACGAGGGAGTCGTCGCCCAGGGGTTCCATGACCAGACCGCAGTCGCGCGCCTCGTCGTCGAGGACGACCCCGAGGTCCGCCTCTCCGTCGGCCAGCATCCGCACGATCTGCGGGGTGCGGTTCTCGGACACCCGGACGTCGATGTCCGGGTGCGCCCGGAGGAACGAGACCAGGGCCCGCGGCACGAGCCGGTGCACGGCGGAGCCGCCGCCCAGCAGGGTCAGGGGCGCGGTCGGGGATCTCGTATAGCTCGCGACCGCGCTCTCCAGGCGCACGGTCTGCGCGAGGACCTCGCGCGCGTGCCGGGCGAGTGTGGTCCCGGCCGGAGTGGGGCGCACTCCCCTCCGGCCGCGGATCAGCAGGGACACACCCGCCTGTTGTTCGAGGGAACGGACCCGGGCGCTGGCCGACGGCAGGCTCAGGTGCATCCGGCGGGCACCTGCCGTGATCGACCCCTCCGTGACGATGTCGAGGAAGAGCCGGAGATCGTCGAGGTCATAGCGCACCCCATCAGCCTATGGCACAGCCTTAGGCTGGGTACACCGATAACGCATTGTGGGCCCACCGGCCACGGGGGGATGCTCGGCAGGTGTCCGACATTCTGCTCGTCCTGCTGGCAGGAACCGCCGCCGGGGCGTTGAACTCCGTCGGCGGCGGCGGCACGTTCGTCGCGCTGCCCGCCCTGGTCGCGGTCGGCCTGTCCCCGGTGACGGCGAACGCGTCGTCGACCATCGCGCTCGTACCGGGAGCCGTGGCCAGCGGATGGGTCTACCGACGCGAACTCACCCCGGTCGGGGGGACGTCGACGACCGCGCTGACAGCGGTCAGCGTCATCGGGGGCGGGCTGGGCGCCGTCCTGCTCCTCACGCTGCCCGCGGCGTCCTTCGACGCCGCCGTGCCATGGCTGCTCGCCTTCGCCACGCTCGTTCTCGCCTTCGGACGCCGCCTCTCCCGTACCGTCAGCGGCGCGCTCGGCCACGAGATGAGCATCAGCCCGCGGGCCGTCCTGATCGGCCAGTTCTTCCTCGCCCTGTACGGCGGATACTTCGGCGGTGCCGTAGGCATCATGATGTTCGCCCTGTGGGGCATCGGCCTCGGCCTCGACACAGCGGTCAGCAATCCGATGCGGGTCACCCAGATCGCGGCCATCAATCTCAGCGCGACCGCGCTGCTCCTCGTCGCGTCGGACGCGCTGAGCGCTCCGCTCGTCCTCGCCCCGATGTTCGTCGGCGCGCTGTTGGGCGGCTTCACCGGCGCCCACTTCGCACGCCGCCTCTCCGACCGGCTGCTGCGGAGCATCATCCTGACCACCGCCGTGACGATGACCGTCCTCTACTTCGTACGCGGCTGAGGGCGAAGAGCGACATGACCCACGACGATTCCCCTGCCACCGCGGCGCCTTACACGGACGCGGCGCGGGCACGTCTCGCGATGGCCTACGAGGCCTGCGACCTGGCGGACCTCGCGCGCGGTGCCGTACCGATCGGCGAGCACGAGCTGCGCCCCGACGGCACCACCCGCTCCCCGGGTTCCGTGCTGGCCGACGCGGTTCACGTGCTCAGGGCCGCGCACCGCTTCTTCGAGGCCGCCGCCGTGTCCGAGCGGCTCGGCGGCGCGAGCTGGCAGCTCATCGGCGACGTCCTGGGCGTGGACGCGCGGACCGCACGGGCACGCTTCGCCGCGGCCGAGTCCTGCTTCCGTGAGGAACTGCGCTCCCCCGAAAGGGACCAGCCCGAGAGAGACCAGCCCGAAGGAGACCAGCCCGAAAGGGGCCAGGCACCCCACGACGCCACCGCGTGGTGGCGGGCGTACACGGCGGGCAACCCTCTCGAAGCGGCACGTGACCTGGACGACTGGGTCCTGCGCCACGAGGACGGGGACGGCGATCTCCGCGCCGCGCCTGTCTCGGGCGGCCTGGTGCGCAGCGGTAAATGGGGTTACGGGTCGGGGAGTTGATACTGCGTCACGGTTGAGAATCGGACCCGCCCATACCAGGCGCTCCCCGGCCCGGTCCCGCCGGCGGCGACACGTCGACGGAACCGGGCCGCCGCACGCCCACCACCCTCCCGCCGCTCTCCCCCGTCACCCCGCCGCTTCTCCCAGCGCGTCGAGAACCGGACGGATCAGCGGATGCTCCTCCGCCCCGCACCGCACCGCCGCGAACACCCGGCGCGTAGGGGCCGCGCCCTCCACCGGGCGGATCACCACTCCCGAGACGTCCATCCCCCGCAGCGCCGACCGAGGGACCAGAGCCACGCCCGCCCCTGCCGAAGCCAGGGCGACCACCGCGCGGAAGTCGTCCGACCAGTGTTCGAGGAGGGGCTGGAAGCCCGCCGCCTCGCAGGCGAGTATCACCACGTCATGGCAGGGGTTCCCCACGAAGGGGCCGATCCACGCGTCCTTGGAGAGCTCCGCGAGCGGTACACGCTCCGACGCCGCGAGGCGGTGCGTCTCGGGGAGCACCGCGTCGAACGGCTCCGCGTACAGCGGGACCCGCGTAAGGCGTGGATCGTCCGCGCCCGGCGCGCCTCGGTACTCCACCGCCACGGCGACGTCCACCTGACGGTCGAGGACCATCGGCAGGCTCGCGTCACCCTCCGCGTCCTGGACCCGCACCCGTATCCCGGGCGCGCTGGACGAGAGACGGGCCAGGGCGGGGCCGACCACCAGGGCGATCCCGGTGGCGAACGACGCCACGGTCACCGTCCCCGCCGCACCCGAGCTGTACGCGGCGAGCTCCGCCTCGGCCCGTTCCAGCTGGGCGAGGACCGCGTTCGTGTGGGAGAGCAGGATCTCGCCCGCCGGGGTCAGCCGGACCCCGCGGGCCCCTCGCTCGACCAGGCGGTGCCCGGTCTCCTGCTCCAGGGCGGTCAGCTGCTGGGAGACCGCGGACGGCGTGAGATAGAGCGCGGCGGCAGCGGCGGTGACCGTGCGGTGGTCGGCCACCGCACGGAGGATGTGCAGCCGCCGCGCCTCGATCATGCGGACTATTCTCCCCCACCGGGGGCCTCACCCGCCCCCGCGGCCCCCGCGCCCTGAAGCGGCGCGGGGAACCGCGCGCCAAGCCCTCACAGCCCCGCGGTCACACACGTCACCCGAGCCCCGGCGGAACTTGGTGTGGGGTCCTACCCCTCCAGCTCCGCCCGCGCAGCGACAAACGCGTCCACCGCACGGTTCACGTCCTCGGTGGAGTGCGCGGCCGACAGCTGGACGCGGATACGGGCCGCGCCCTGCGGCACCACCGGGTACGAGAAGCCGATCACGTACACGCCGCGCTCCAGGAGCAGCTCGGCCATCCGTCCCGCGACGGAGGCGTCGCCGATCATGACCGGGGCGATCGCGTGGTCGCCCGGCAGGATGTCGAAGCCCTCCTCCGTCATCCGCGAGCGGAAGAGCGCCGTGTTCGCGGCGAGGCGCTCGCGCAGCTCGCCCGCCGACTCCAGGAGGTCGATGACCTTCAGTGAGGCCGCCGCGATCACCGGGGCGAGCGTGTTCGAGAAGAGGTACGGGCGCGAGCGCTGGCGGAGCAGTGCGACGATCTCCGCGCGGGCCGCGACGTAGCCGCCGGAGGCGCCGCCGAGGGCCTTGCCGAGGGTGCCGGTGATGATGTCGACGCGGTCCATGACGCCGTGCAGCTCAGGAGTGCCGCGTCCGCCGGGGCCGACGAAGCCGACGGCGTGCGAGTCGTCGACCATCACCATCGCGTCGTAGCGCTCGGCGAGGTCACAGATCTCCCGCAGCGGGGCGACGTACCCGTCCATGGAGAAGACACCGTCGGTGACGATCAGCTTCCGGCGCGCGCCGCCCTCGGAGGCCTCCTTCAACTGCTGCTCCAGGTCCGCCATGTCGCGGTTGGCGTAACGGAAGCGGCGGGCCTTGCTCAGCCGGATGCCGTCGATGATCGACGCGTGGTTGAGGGCGTCCGAGATGACCGCGTCCTCGGCGCCGAGCAGCGTCTCGAAGACTCCGCCGTTGGCGTCGAAGCAGGACGAGTAGAGGATCGTGTCCTCCTGGCCGAGGAAGCCGGACAGGCGCCCCTCCAGCTCCTTGTGCACCTCCTGCGTACCGCAGATGAAGCGCACCGACGCCATGCCATAGCCCCAGCGGTCCAGGGCCTCGTGCGCGGCGGCGATCACCTCGGGGTGGTCGGCGAGGCCGAGGTAGTTGTTGGCGCAGAAGTTCAGTACGTCGCCGGGGCGGCCTCCCGCGGTGACGGCCACCGTGGCGGACTGCGGGGTGCCGATGACGCGCTCGGGCTTGTGCAGGCCCGCGGCGCGGATCTCGTCGAGGGTGGCCTGGAGGTCTTCGCGTACGGAGTCGAACATGCGTGAATCCTTAGGAGTCGAGCCGTGAGGGTCAGGAGGTCCAGTCGAGGATGACCTTGCCGCCGCGGCCGCTCGCCGCGTCGTCGAAGGCCGCCTCGAAGTCACGGTGGCCGTAGCGCCCGGTGATCACGGGGGCGAGGTCGAGGCCGCCTTCGAGGAGCACGGACATCGAGTACCAGGTCTCGAACATCTCGCGGCCGTAGATGCCCTTGATCGTGATCATGGAGGTGACGATCCGGGACCAGTCGACGGCGAAGTCCTCGGCCGGCAGACCGAGCATGGCGATCTTGCCGCCGTGGGTCATGTTGGCGAGCATGTCGCGCATCGCGACGGGGTTGCCGGACATCTCCAGGCCGACGTCGAAGCCCTCGCGCAGGCCCAGTTCGCGCTGCCCGTCGGCGATCGAGGTCTCGGCGACGTTCAGGGCCAGGCTCGCGCCGACCTTGCGGGCGAGTTCCAGGCGCTCCTCGCTGACGTCCGTGATGACGACGTTGCGCGCGCCTGCGTGCCGGGCCACGGCCGCGGCCATCAGACCGATCGGACCGGCTCCCGTGATCAGCACGTCCTCGCCGACCAGGGGGAAGGACAGCGCGGTGTGCACCGCGTTGCCGAACGGATCGAAGATCGCGGCCACGTCGAGGTCCACGGGGACGCGGTGCACCCACACATTGGCGGCGGGCAGCGCGACGAACTCCGCGAACGCCCCGTCCCTGCCGACGCCGAGACCCACCGTGGCGCGGCACAGGTGGCGGCGGCCCGCCTGGCAGTTGCGGCACTTGCCGCAGACCAGGTGGCCCTCGCCGCTGACCCGGTCGCCGATCTTGATGTCGGCGACGTCACGCCCGGTCCGGACGACCTCGCCGACGAACTCGTGCCCGACGACGAGCGGTGCCTCGATCGCCTGCTGCGCCCAGCCGTCCCAGGCCCGGATGTGCAGATCGGTGCCGCAGATCCCGGTGCGGAGCACCTTGATCAGGACGTCTCCGTGGCCGATGACCGGCTCCGGTACGTCCATCAGCCGGAGCCCTGGCTCCGCCTTCTCCTTGACCAGCGCCTTCAACGCAACGGCTCCTGTCGTACGTCGCTTCTTCCACCGACGACACAGGAATCTTCCCTACGGCGGCGCTCCGGTCCATCGAGGATTTCTTAAGCGCCGCCGCAGCTTTCCTTCAGGCCCGGGTCAGGCCACGCCGTTCAGCGGGTCTGGCCCCGCTCGAAGTAGGCGATGAGCTCGGGGTCCAGGTCCGGCACCTCCCGCGGCGTGCCGCCGTCACGGAGCGACTGCGTGGCACGTACGCCCGCCGCCACCGCCATCCGGGCCGCGACCGGTGACGTGTCGGTGCGCCCTCCCTCGCGTACGAAACGTACGAACTCCTCGATGAGCAGCGGGTCGGAGCCGCCGTGCCCGCCCTCGTCCTGGGCGTCCGGCACCGGGTACTCGGCGTCGGCCTCGGGGCGGTAGGTCGAGCGCTGCGCGTTCCAGACCTTCACCACGCCCCCGGGACCGTCGCCGAAGTTCTCCAGGCGCCCCGCGTCCCCGATGACGGTGTAGTTGCGCCAGTAGTCGGGCGTGAAGTGGCACTGTTGGTAGGAGGCCAACACCCCATTGTCGAGGCGCATGTTGACCAGGGAGACGTCCTCCACGTCGATGACGGGGTTGAGGTCGCGCTGGGTGTGCGGGGGCCAGTGGCCGTCCTTGGTGTACCAGTCGTCCGTCTTCGGCTCGCCCGGCGCGCGGCGGTGCGGATTGTCTCCGTAGACCATGAGGTCGCCCAGGGCCTGCACCTGGCGGGTGTAGCCGCCGGCCAACCAGTGCAGGACGTCGATGTCGTGGGCGGCCTTTTGGAGCAACAGGCTTGTGGTGTGCTGCCGTTCGGCGTGCCAGTCCTTGAAGTACCAGTCACCTCCGTAGGCGACGAAGTGGCGTACCCAGACCGTCTTGACCTCGCCGATCTCGCCCCGCCCGATGATGTCGCGCATCAGCCTGACCACGGGCATGTGGCGCATGTTGTGGCCTACGTAGAGGCGTGTTCCCGTTTCGTACGCGGTCCGCAGGATCTCGTCGCAGGCCTCGATGCCGATTTCGAGTGGCTTCTCCACGAAGACGGGCTTGTTCTCGCGCAGCGCCTCGCAGGCGAGCTGGGCGTGGGTGTGGTCGGGGGTGAGGATCACGACGGCGTCGATGTCCGGGTCCTCGATCACCTTACGGTGGTCGGTGGATATCAGAGCGCCGGGAAAGGCCACGGCCGCCTCCGTCCGCGCGGTGACGTCGTGGTCGGCGAGTGCGGTGACGCGGGAGCCCGCGCCTGGCCGGTGTGCCGTGCGGGCGAGCGAACCGCGCAAGCCGTAGCCGAGGACGCCGAGACGGAGGTCGGTCATGGTGTGCCTTTCCGTACAAATACCTGTGCGAGTGCGGGTGTTGCCTATGTACGTGCAGGGTGCACGAGTACGTGGGCGAGCGCCACACGTCCCGTGCCGGTGAGCTTGATCCTTATGTATCTGGCTTCCGCGTCCGTGTCGAGGAGTGTGGGCCGAAGCGCTCGTCCGGTGACGTGCCGGGTCGTGGCGTCGGAGAAGTCCGCGGTCCTCGCGAGCTGGACGTCGAAGTCGGCCGTGGTCATCGAGGCGCCGTTCCAGACCTCGACCTGTCCCACGCGCCGCACGGCGCCGAGGTCGACCTGCCACCAGGCACCCGGCTCGGAGAGCGTACGGGTGTCGGTGGTGGTGTTGCCGTCGGTCGCGTACGCCGCGGGGGCCGTGCCGTCCGTGGAGGACTGGGACGCGGTGCCCGCGCGGGCGAGGTCGGGGCGCAGTTGCTCGGCCGGCGCTCCGTGCGCGCCCGCGCGGGCCGCCACGGCGAGCGCCTTCGCGGGCAGCCTGTCGAGCCCGGTGTGGTTGTCCTCCATCGTCGATCCGGTGCCCGTGAGGGCCGGCGCGTCGGTGTCGGTCCAGTTGCCGGTGGCGTGGTTCTGGATGCCGTAATCGGCCCAGTTCGAGACCCACTTGTAGCCGACGCGGGTGATGACGTTGCCTTCGACGCGGATGTACGAGGACTGCTCGTCGAGGTAGATGCCGTTGCCGTCGCGCTCGGTGTTCCCGTAGGCGGAGCGGTTGATGTAGTTGCCGGAGACGACCGTGCCGGGCTGGGCGCCCTGGGTGTAGATGGCGCCGCCGTCGTGCTGGGCGTGCTCGACGCGCATCACGTTCGTGATCCGGTTGTCCGTGATCCGGTTGTCCCTCAGGACGGACTTCTGGGCTTCGGGCTGGTTCCAGCCCCAGCCGACGGAGATCCCCGAGTAGGGCAGGTCGTCGAGGGTGTTGTGGTCGACGGTGAGCCCGGCCTCGTACCCGGCCCAGATGCCCACCGCGTCGGTGTACTCGACGCCCGTGCTGCGGATGGTGTTGTACGCGACGGTGTTGCGCTCACCGGCCAGTTCCGCTTCCGGCCTCGGCTCGGTGTCGCCGACGTACACGGCGCCGGACGACAGGTCCGTGAAGCGCGAGCGGGTGACCGACGTGTCCTTGGTGCCCGCTTCGAGGATGACCCCCGCGCCGCCCAGGTGCGTGAACTCGGCCCCGGTGATGGCGACATGGCGGCCACCGCGCACCGTGACCGCCGCGCTCGGCTTGGCGTAGTGGCGGCCGGCGTGGTCGACGGGGCCGGTCGCTCCGGTGAGGGTGAGACCGGCCTGGGTGCCCGCGTACCCCTCGTCGGTGGAGGGCTGGTCGTACGCGGCGTGGGCGAAGCCGATGCCCTGCACGCGCAGGTCGTGGGCGCCGTCGACGACCAGGAGCCGCTCGGTCACCGGGGTGAGCACACGCGCGTGGCGCATGTCCTCGCCCTTGCGCGGGAGGTAGGTGACGGTGCGGTCATCGGCGTCCCAGACGAACTCGCCCGGGTCGTCGAGGAGTTCGCGGGCGTTCTCGAAGAAGGCGACTCCGGAGTAGCGCGCCGAGTCGACGGTGGTGGAGTCCCACGCCGGGCCCGTACGGTCCGTGCCGCTCGCGGAGTTGGTCCAACAGGGCTGCGCGAAGGTGAGGTTGTCGCCCTCGACGCCCGTGATCCGGCAGTGGTAGTCGCGCCAGCGGACCTTGATGACGGCTTCCGCTCCGGTGGGCCGCTGCCACTGGGCGATACCGGTGGCCGTGGCGCCCGTCATGCCGGTCTTCGTCGCGTCACAGGTGCTCGCGGCGCAGGCCGCGCCTCGCGCGCGCACCGCCCGCTCCCCGTCCACGAACAGCTGGCGCGGGGTGACCCCTTCGGGGACATCGGCCGTCCAGGTGCCGTCGGCGCCCTTGTCCCACCCGGTGAGCGCCCGGCCGCCGGAGAACACCGGCTCGGCCCCGCGCGCCGCGGTCCAGGTGACGGTGTGCCCGTCGCGCCCGGAGTCGGCTGCGCCCAGTTCGAGCGGCTCGCTCATCTCGTAGGTTCCGTCGGCGAGTTCGACGCGTACGTCACGTCCGTCGACGGTCCGCGCGGCGTCACGGACGGCCTGCGGGGAGCAGGGACGGGCGGCGGTGCATGCCGCGCCCGAGCCGTCCGGGGCGGCGTGCAGAACCCTGGGGCCGGGGGCTGCCTGGGCCGACTGCGGGGCGATGACGGCGGCGACGGCCGTCACCGCGAGCGCCGCGGCGGCCATGCGTGGGCGTCTCACTTGGCGACACCCCAGTCCGGGTGACCCGGCATGGGCGGGTTGTCGAGGTCGAACAGCCAGTGGTTCAGGAACGTGCCGACCGAGGCGTCACCGGTGACCTCGACGGCGTTGTCGACGAAGTCCTGGGTGGAGGCGTTGCCGTGCCGGTGCTGCGTCAGCCACGACTTCATGACGGCCTCGAACTGCTCTTGCCCGATCTGCTGGTTGAGCGCGTACAGGGAGACCGCGGCGCCGTCGTAGATGTTGAAGCCGCCGAGCCCGGTGGGCTTTCCCGGCGGTCCGTCGGTCTTGCGGACCGCGTCGAGTTTCGCGTACGCGGTCTTCATCTTCTCCTCGATGGGCTGGAAGCCCTTCTGGTCCGCCCACACGGCCGCGTAGTACACGGCGGGTCCCTCGTTCAGCCAGGCGTCCTGCCAGGTGGCGGGGGTGACGGAGTCGCCGAACCACTGGTGGGTCAGCTCGTGGATCATGGTGGTCGAGTAGGTGGGCCGGTCGAACCACGACGGTCCGAAGAGCGACAGGGTCTGATTCTCCAACGCGTCGCTGTAGCCGTCCCGCACGATCTGCACGCCGTAGGTGTCGAACGGGTAGCGCACACCGAGGGTCTTCTCCAGCCACGCCAGCTGCCCGCCGGTCTCCTCGGCGATGGGTCTGTACTTCGCCTGCTGGTCCTCGGGGATGAGGTGGCGCAGCTTCACTCCGTGCGGGCCGCGTCCGTAGACGTACGTCTGCTTGTTGACCGAGATGCCCAACAGTTCCGGCGCCATGGGGGACTTGAGCGAGAAGTCCCAGGTCTTCTTGGAGTCGGCTGCCTTGCGGGTGCCGGTGTGGTTGCCGTTGGCGGCGGGCGTCCAGCCGTCGGGGGCGGTGAGGTGGAAGGACCAGGTGGCCTTGTCGGAGGGGTGATCGTTGACCGGCGCGAAGGTGTCCGCGCGGGAGGCCTGGGCGGCGGAGGCGAAGCCGCCGTCGGACATGTACCGCCAGCCGGGTTGGCCGATCGGCTTGGTCCTGCCGTTGCCGTGGTAGGTCAGTTCGACGTCGAAGGCACGGTGGTCGCGCAGACCGCCGGTGGGCGTGACCGTGAGCTCCTGGCCGGTCTGACCGGGTCCGATGGCCCAGGAGGCCGTCCTTCCATTGACCTTGATGCTGTCGATGGCCAGTGAGTCGACGTCGAGGTTGAACGACGACAGGTCCTGGGTGGCTCTCGCCTTGATCTTCATGGTGCCGGTGAAGTCGTACGTCACCGGCGTGAAGTCGAAGGAGAGGTCGTAGTGGCGGACGTCGTAGCCGCCGTTGCCGAGCGTCGGGAACAGCGGATCGCCGACGCCGTCCGCACCCGGGGCCGGGTCGAAGGGCGCGGCGTGGGCGGGAAGGGCGAGTGCGAGAGCGGAGGCCGCGGCTGCGGTCGCCGTCGCGGCGCGGAGGGTCGTCCGGGTACTGCGAGTTCGGACTGTCCGGGTACTGCGAGCACGTACGGTTCGGGTCCTGTTCTCAGCCATGGGGCCGCAACGTAGTAATCGCTTACTGTCAGCGTCAATACCCCTGACGGGCCGATCCCTTGGCGAAAACATCGCCGAGGCTCTGGCGCACAGCCACTCACCAGTACACGCTTACTACTGGAGACCCGGTGAAACTCGACCCGGTGAAAGGGGAGCGCCAAGTGGTGTCGCGACGGGCGACGGTGATCGATGTGGCGCGGCGGGCCGAGGTCTCATCGGCCACCGTCTCCCGCGTCCTGAACGGCAATTACCCGGTGGCACGGGCCACCCGCGAGCGCGTCGAGGACGCGGTCCGGGAGCTCGGCTACGTCGTCAACGCGCACGCGCGGGCGCTGGCCGGGACCGCGAGCCGGACGGTCGGCATCATCGTGCAAGACGTCGTCGACCCGTTCTTCGCCCACATCGCGCGCGGCGTCGAGCGGGCCGCGTCGGACGCCGGGCGGCTCTGCATGGTCTGCTGCACCCACGGCGACCCGCGGCGCGAGCTGGCCTTCATCGATCTGCTGCACGAACAGCGGGCGGACGCGGTGGTCCTGGTCGGCGGCGCCCACTCGGATCGCGCGTACGCCCGTGAAGTCGCCCGCAGGGCACGGGATCTGCACGCGGGCGGGGCGCGCCTGGTGCTGTGCGGGAGGCCCTCGGTGGGCCCCGACGTGCCGACGCTCTCGGTGGAGTACGACAACGAGGGGGGCGCCTTCGCGCTCACCGACCATCTCCTCACCCAGGGCCACGACCGCATCCTCTACCTGGGCGGACCGTCCGACCTCTCCACCACCCGCGACCGCCTCGCCGGACACCGCAGAGCCCTGGAGCTGCGCGGCGTCCCGTACGCGCAGGAGCTGGTGCACACCGGTGCGTTCAGCCCCGCGTTCGGGCACCGCCGACTGACCGAACTCCTCGCGTCAGGCCCGGCGTTCAGTGCGGTGTTCGCCGCCAACGACATGGTGGCGGTCGGCGCGCTGCAGGCCCTGGAGGAGGCGGGGCTACGGGTCCCCGACGACGTCTCCCTGGTCGGCTACGACGACGTGCCCACGGCCCAGGTCCTGCGGCCACGCCTGACGACTGTGCACGTACCGCTGGAGGAGATGGGCCGGCAGGCGGTGCGGCTGGCGGTCCCGGACGCGCGGGCGGAGGCCGACGCGTGGCAGCAGCCGGCCGGGAGCGGCCTGACGCTGGGCACGCACATCGTGGTGCGGGATTCGGTGGCGGTGCGGCGGGGCGTGTAACCGGTTAACCCTGGGCCTGGGCGCGCGGAAGGCCGGGTCAGGACAGAAAGAACGTAGAAAGATTCCCGCCCCTCTTGCGCGGCGTAGCAACCGCTTACATGCTGTCGCGGAATCGCTCACACCCCCTCACACCCCACCCCACGCCCTCCGATGCCCGCACGCCTCATGGGAGTTCCCTATGCGCATGCACCACTCCGGTCCCACCGGGCCACGACGCCGCACGATCCTCGCCGCGAGTGCCGCGTCCGCCCTCGTGCCACTGGCGGCGGGCGGCGGAACGGCCTGGGGCGCCCCGGACGCGGACCCCTACGACACCCTGCTCGCCCGCGCCGCGGCCCAACTGACCGGCGGCGCTTTCGACGCCGCCGACCCGGACTTCGCGGCGGCGCTGAAGGTCCTGGACACCCAGGCCTCCGGCTGGTGGCGGGACTTGGACCGGTCGGACGGGCGCAGCGCCCTGTGGGCCGACCTCTCCCCCGCCAAGGACCCCGGCAACTTCGGCCAGAGCTACACCCGACTGCGCACCATCGCAACGGCCTGGGCCACGCCCGGCACCTCCCTCAGCGACAGCGCCGAAGCCGCGGACACCCTGCTCGAAGCCCTGCGCTTCCTGCACGCCGACGCCTACAACACCGAACGCCCCGAATCCGGCAACTGGTGGTTCTGGGAGATCGGCGCGCCCCGCGCCCTGATGGACACCTGTGTGCTGCTGCGGGAGAAGATCCCGGCGGCCGACCTGGCGAAGTACACCTCCACCGTGGCGAAGTTCTGCCCGGACCCGGACCGCCGCACCAACATCCCCACCCTGTCCGAGACCGGCGCCAACCGCGCCGACAAGGCCGTCATCGTGGCCCTCCGCGGGCTCCTCGCACAGGACCCCACGACTCTGGCGCTCGCGCGCGACGGCCTCTCCGACGTCCGGGACAAGGGCAAGAACAGCCTGTTCACGTACGTCACTTCGGGCGACGGGTTCTACGAGGACGGGTCGTTCGTGCAGCACGGCTCCGTCGCGTACACGGGTACGTACGGCAGTGTCCTGCTCGGCGGCGCGGGACAGCTGATCGCGCTGCTCGCGGACTCCGAGTGGGCCGTCACCGACCCGAAGACGTCCGTGCTGTACGAGGCGGTGGAGCGGACCTTCTCGCCGGTGGTCTTCGACGGCCTGATGATGGACGCGGTACGCGGCCGTGCGATCTCCCGCGAGAAGGCGCCCGACCACAAGGACGGCGCGGCCGCCGTCACCAACATCCTGCAGCTGGCTGACGGAGCCCCCGCCGCGTACGCCGAGCGCTGGCGCGCCCTGGCCAAGGGGTGGATCAGCCGCAACAAGACCCATCCCTATCTGAGCCTGGTCGGCGTCCCCGCGATCGCCCGCGCCAAGGCCGTCCTCGACGACCCCGCCGTGCCGGTCACCGACCGGCTCACCGGGCACTTCGCGTTCGCGGACATGGACCGCGTGGTGCACAGGCGCCCCGGCTGGGCGCTCACGCTCTCGCTCTCCTCGAAGCGCATCGCCGCGTACGAGGCAGGCAACGGCGAGAACCTGCACGGCTGGTACACCGGCGACGGCATGGCCTATCTGTACGACGGCGACGACCTCGGGCAGTTCGGGGACGGCTTCTGGGCGACAGTCGATCCGTACCGCCTGCCGGGCACCACCGTGGACACCCGTGAGCGCGCCGACATCGGCACGGGCGGCGGCACGGGAACCTACCGTCCGAAGAACGCGGTCGCGGGCGGCGCGGTGCTCGACGATCGGTTCGGCGCCGCCGCGATGGAGCTCATGGCCGACGGGAGCACGCTGCGTGCCAGAAAGGCGTGGTTCTTCCTGGACAACGCGGTGGTCGCCCTGGGCGTGGACATCACCGCGAGCGACGGCAGGACCATCGAGACCGTCATCGAGAACCGCAATCTGTACGCGGACGGGGCGCCACGACTCACGGTCGACGGACGGCGCCAGCCATCGCACACGGGCTGGTCGGCGCCCTTGCCCGGCGCCCGCTGGGCCCACTTGGACGGCACCGGCGGCTACGTCTTCCCCGACCACCCCGGACGACGAGCAGAAGACTCCGCCCCCCTGCACGCCCTGCGCGAGGAACGCACCGGTGCCTGGCGGGACATCAACACCGGCGCGGACACCGGAGGCAGCACCACACCGGTCACCCGCCGCTATCTGACCCTGTGGCTCGATCACGGAGCGTCCCCCGCCGCGTCCTCGTACGCCTATGTCCTGCTCCCCGGCGCGAGCGCCACCGCGACCGCCGCCTGGTCCCACTCTCGGCCGGTCCGCGTCGTGGCCAACAACTCCACGGCACAGGCCGTCGAGGCCCGCCGTCACGGCCTCGTCGCCGCGCACTTCTGGCAGCCGGGCAGCGCGGCGGGCATCACCGCGTCGGGCCCGTGCACGGTGATCGCGCGACGCGGCGGCGACGGTATATCCCTGGCCGTGGCCGACCCGGGCCGCACCGGCACGTCCGTCAGCGTGGAACTGCCCTTCCCCGTACGGAAGGTGGTCCGCGCCGACGACACGGTCACCGTCACTCCTGGCCGCCGACCGGTCGTCACCGTCCGCGTCGCGGGCTCACGCGGCCATACGCACACCGCGCACCTGCGGTGACCCGCCGCTCCACCGACCTCTCGGGAGGACCCGCCATGCCCGCACCGCACCTGGCCCTGCCGCCCACCGACCGGGTCCTCTCCCCGCTCACTGGCTGGACCCGCGCCCACTGGGAGGCGCTCGCCGACCGGCAGTTGGAGGCGCTCATCCCGTACGCAACACCCCACTTCGCCCAGTACCGGCTGCCTGGGCGCGGCAGCTGGTCGGGGGTCGTCTCTGACGGCCTGGAAGGGTACGCACGGTCATTCCTCCTCGCCTCCTTCCGGATCGCGGGAGCGGGCGGCGATGTGGACCCTCACCTCCTTGAACGCTACGCGCAGGGTCTGACGACGGGCACGGACCGCGGCGGCGCGAGCGGCGAGAGCTGGCCCGAACTCAGTGACTGCTCACAGCAGATGGTGGAGGCCGCTTCGATCGCGATCGGCCTGCACGAGACCCGCCCCTGGATCTGGGACAGACTCGACTCCCGGGTCCAGGAGCGGGTCGTCGACTGGTTCTCCGGCTTCGTCGGCGGCAGGACGTGGGACAACAACTGGCGTCTCTTCCAGGTGGTGTCCGAGCAGTTCCTGGCCTCCGTCGGCGCCCCGTACAGCCAGTCGGACATCGACGGCGGCCTGGACCGCATCGAGGACTGGTACCGCGGCGACGGCTGGTACAGCGACGGCGACGGACGCAACTTCGACTACTACATCGGCTGGGCGATGCACCTGTACCCGCTGCTCTGGGCCCGCATGGCGGGCCCAGACGGCGAGGGGCGCGCGAAGGTCTACCGCGAGCGCCTGGCGCAGTTCCTCACCACGTACCCGCACTTCTTCGGCGCCGACGGCGCCCCCGTCCACCAGGGCCGCTCCCTGACGTACCGCTTCGCGGCGACCGCCCCCGTCTGGATGGGCGCCCTCGCGGACTGCACGCCCCTGGACCCCGGTCTCACCCGCCGCCTCGCATCCGGCACCGCACGGCACTTCGTGGAGCGCGGCGTCCCCGACGAGCGCGGACTGCTCCCGCTCGGCTGGTACGGGACGTTCCTGTCGTCCACCCAGGCCTACTCGGGTCCGGCGTCCCCGTACTGGGCGAGCAAGGGCTTCCTCGGCCTGCTCCTGCCGGCCGACCACCCGGTGTGGACGGAGCGCGAACTCCCGCTCCCCGTCGAGGAGTCCGACCAGTACACCGCGCTCCCCGAGCCCGGCTGGCTCCTGCACGGCACGCGGCACGACGGCATCGTCCGCCTGATCAACCACGGCAGCGACCACAACCCCCTGGAAGGCCCCGCGGCCGACGACCCGCACTACGCCAAGTTCGCCTACTCCACGGCGACCGCCCCCGAAACCGCCCCGAGCGCGTGGGAACGCACCGTGGACAACCACCTCGCGCTCATCGCCCCCGACGGCACCCCGTCACGCCGCCGCCGGATCCACCCGTTGCGCTGCGAGGGACGCGTGGCCGCTTCCCGGCACGACGCGCAACTACCGGGCATGGAGGGTGAGTTCCCCGTCGAGACGACCAGCGCGCTGCACGGCCCGTGGGAGATCCGCGTCCACCGGATCGAGGCTCCCGCGGGTGTGACGGTCCGCGAGGGCGGTCACGCGGTCGCCGACGAGGCGCAGCCGCACGCCGAGCAGGGGCCCGGCTGGTCCCTGACCCGTACGGAATCGGGGCTCACCAGCGCCGTCGTCGCGCTCCACGGCTGGGACGAGGGGGCGGGCATCGCCCGCGAGGTGGCGGCCAACGCGTATGGGCCGCATTCGGCGACGCCGTATCTGACGTGCGCCGGACACCCGGGTGGAGCCAGTACCCACGTCACGCTCGTCGTGCTCTCCCAGGACACCGTCCGGCCCGCGGTGTTGAGGGAGGCCATCACGTGCGTGGTGGAGGGTGGAAGCGTCCGCGTCCGCTTCCCTGACGGCACCCGGTGGGAGATCTGAGCGTCAGATCCCGCCGTCCTCCCGGCGGTGGATCTGCTCGATCAGCTCCGCCGCCATCGCCTTGATCGTCTCGAGCCCCGCCCTGCCCCAGGGCCGGGGCTCGACGTCCACCACGCAGACCGTGCCGAGCGCGATGCCCGTGCGGTCGATGAGCGGGGCGCCCAGATAGGAGCGGATGCCGATCTCGTCGACCACTGGGTTCCCCGCGAACCGCGGAAAGTCGCGGACGTCCTCGAGGACGAGGGCCTTGCGCCGCACGATCACATGCGGGCAGTACCCGTGATCGCGCTCCATGTAGCGGTGCTCCGTGGCATCAGGGGTATGCAGGCCCGCGAAGAACTGCCGTTCCTCGTCGATGAAGTTGACCATGGAGTACGGCGCGCCCGTGACCTCGGCCAACCGGTCGGCGAAGGCGTCGAAGGCGAGGTCCGGGCTGTGGCCTATACCGAGCCTGCGCAGCCGCCGCACCCGGCTCGGCGCCTCCTTGTCGACGGGAGTGAGCAGCAGGTGCGCGGTCGAGTCGTACATCAGGTGTGGGCTCCGTAGCTCGGGGCGGCCGGGGCGTGGGCGAGGAGGTGCTTGACGAGGGTGAGGAGGGTCGCGATGCCCGAGCTGGAGATCCGCGCGTCGCACCGTACGACGGGCACCTGCGGATCCAGGTCGATGGCGGAGCGCACCTCTTCGGGTTCGTAGCGGTGGGCGCCGTCGAATTCGTTGATGGCGACGATGAATCCCATGCCGCGCTGCTCGAAGAAGTCCACCGCTGCGAAGCAGTCCTCAAGGCGGCGGGTGTCGGCGAGGACCACCGCGCCGAGCGCGCCCTCGGAGAGTTCGTCCCACATGAACCAGAAGCGTTCCTGGCCAGGCGTGCCGAAGAGATAGAGCACGTGTTCCGGGTCGAGGGTGATGCGCCCGAAGTCCATGGCCACGGTCGTCGTGGTCTTGTTCTCGACGCCCGACAGGTCGTCGGTGCCCTCGCTGACCGTGGTGAGGAGCTCCTCCGTGCTCAGCGGCGCGATCTCGCTCACCGCGCCGGTGAAGGTCGTCTTGCCGACCCCGAATCCACCCGCGACGAGGATCTTCAGCGCGGTGGGGAAGGGGTCAGAGCTGTCGTCGTAGTCCATCGAGCACTGCCTCCAACAGGGACCGGTCAGTGGGATTGTGGTAGAAGTCCGGGGCTCTCAGGGTGAGTGCCCCGCAGTCGACGAGGTCGGAGAGCAGCACTTTGGTGACGACCGCGGGCAGCTTCAGCTGAGCCGCGATCTCCGCGACCGACGTGGGTGCCGCGCACAGACCGAGCGCTTCCGTGTGCTCGGGTCCCAGGTAGCCGATGACCGGGCTCCCGGTGGCCATCACCTGGGTCAGGAGGTCCAGTTGGGCGGTCGGCCGGGTCCGCCCGTCGCTGACCGTGTAGGGGCGGACGAGCCGTCCGGCGGATGCGTCGAGCCATGGCCCGTCGTGCGGGGCCGCCACGCTCAATGCCTCATCGGGGCGGGTTCGCCGGTGGACTGCCGGGGTGCCGTCATCAGGTAGGGGCGCACGCTCTTGACCAGCATCGTCATTTCGTAGCCGAGGACCGCCGCGTCGGCGTCGCGCCCCGCGAGCACCGCGAGACAGGTGCCGGATCCCGCCGTGGAGACGAACAGGAGGGTGGAGTCGAGCTCCACGACGACCTGCCGCACGTCGCCCCCGTCGCCGAACCTGATGCCGGCGCTGCGCCCCAGTGAGTAGAGCCCGGAGGCGAGGGCCGCCATGTGGTCGGCGCTGTCCGGGTCGAGGCCATGGACCGACTTCACGAGTCCGTCGGAGGAGAGCAGGACCGCGCTCTGGGTGTGCGGCACGCGCTGCACGAGTCCGCTCATCAGCCAGTCGAGGTCGGATACCTGCCCGGTCGGCGCATCGCTCGCCATGGTGGATCGACTCCTTGAGGTACGAGGGTCTGCCGGGGCAGACGTGGCGCTGGTGGGGTGGTGGGGTTCAGCCACCCTGGTCGCCCCCGTCGCGGGGGACGTCGAGGTCGGGTTCAAGGGCCGGGTCACGCGTCTCCTGTGCGGCGGCGAGCCCGATGCCGCGCTGGAAGGCGGCCATCAGGCCCGGGTCGTGGCCGACGGGGTGTTCGTTCTCCGGGCGGGGCGACGGCGCGTCCCGCAGTTGGGGCGCGATGTGTTCCTGGGCGCGCCGCTTGGGCAGTTGGGGCCTTCCCACCCGGCCGCGTACGGCGCCGTTCAGGGGTGTCGGCGGCGCCCAGGCGTGCTCGGCGGCGGCCTGCCGGTCCTCCGGCCTGATCCCCGGCACGGCTTCGGCGGGGGTCGGCCGCCCTTCCCTGCTGCGCACGGGAAGCGGGGCGGGCCCGGTGCCGTGGACCACCGGAGCCTGCGGCACGCTCGGCTGCGCTTCCCCCTGCGGCTGCGCGGGCACGGCCACCGGCTGCGGGCGGGGGGCCGCCGTGGGGGGCCGGGGTGTTTCCGGTACGCCGCCGGGGGCGCCCGGGGGTGCGGATTCCGGGGCGGCCTGCGGGCGTCCGGCGGGGACGGGCTCGTTCTGCGGCTCGGTGCCGAGCAGGCTCTGCGGCAGGATCAGTACGGCCTGCACGCCTCCGTAGATGTTGGTCTGGAGGCGGACCGCGATGCCGTGCCTGCGGGCGAGCGCGGAGACCACGTAGAGGCCGATCCGCCCGTCCTGGAGGAGGCTCGCCACGTTGACCTGGTCCGGGTCGGCGAGCAGGTGGTTCATCTTGTGCTGTTCGGTCAGCGGCATGCCCAGCCCGCGGTCCTCGACCTCGACGGCGAGCCCGGCCGTCACCAGGTTGGCGCGGAGCAGGACTTGGGTGTGCGGGGCGGAGAACACCGTGGCGTTCTCGACGAGTTCGGCCAGGAGGTGGATGACGTCGGCGACGGCGTGCCCGCGCAGGGTGCCTGCGATCGGCGGCACCAGTTTGACCCGGGAGTACTGTTCGACCTCCGCGATGGCCGAGCGGAGCACCTCCGTCATGGAGACCGGGTTGCTCCACTGGCGGCGCGACATGGCGCCGCCGAGCACGGCGAGGTTCTCGGCGTGCCTGCGGATGCGGGTGGCCAGGTGGTCGACGTGGAAGAGGCCCTTGAGCAGCTCCGGGTCCTCCACCTCGTTCTCCAGGTCGTCGAGGATCGAGATCTCGCGGTGTACGAGGGACTGCAGCCGCCGGGCCAGATTGACGAAGACCTCGACCTTCTGTTCGCTGCCCGCGTGGCTGGAGAGCTGCGATGCCTGTACGACGGCGGAGACGGCGACGTCCTGGGCCCGCGAGAGCTCGTCGGCGAGCAGCCCGAAGTCGTCGGCGTCCGGGGCGGATCTGGCCGGTGCCCTGCGCGGCGGCGGACCGTCGCCACGGCGCAGCTTCTCGACGACTTCGCGCAGCTCGGCCTGTCCGCGTGCGGTGGTGCGGCGCAGGGTGCCGACCCGGTCGCGTACGGAGGTGGCGGTGCGGTCGGCGGCGATACCGGCGATCACGACGCTGGCCAGGCTGATGGCTCCGGCGGCGCCGAGGATGAGGAGGAGCGCGGGCTCCGGCGGGCCGGGGGCCGACCGGACGATGAACAGCACGGCTGCACCGGCGCACAGGGCCACCGCGACGGCGGGCAGTACGGCGATGCGCAGGAGCTGGGGTCGTATCCGGGCTTCGGGGAGCGGCGCGGCGGGTCGGCTCCCGGGCCTGCCGTGCCGGCCGCCCTCACGGCGGTCTGCGCGGGTGGCCGGTGCACGAAGGTGAGACATCAGCGTCCTCGGTCAGGGAGCGGGCTCCGACGGGCGCGCGACGCGTGGCTTCGCGGCATCGCCGTGCCGGTCGGGAGGGCACAGGCGGTGATCCCTGTCATGATCCCTGCGTCGACCGGCGGACACTCACGGTAGTCACCAACGCTTCATGTGCGGGAGGCAGTTGACAAAGTCCGGCACCCAGCGTCCCGCTCTGGTATGACACGTCGCACGGTAGTCCGAATCCCGTTGAGTCTCCGTCGCGCGTGGGCGAGAGTCTGCGGCATGGAGTTCTTCTGCTACCACCGCGACCGGCCCGATTCCGTCAAGCTGCGCGAAGAGCTGTTGGAGGATCACTGGTCCTACATGGACGGGTACGCGGCGGAGTTGATCGCGCGCGGCCCGACGTTCGCCCCCGACGGCGAGACGCCCACCGGGAGCGTGCACATCGTCGACCTGCCGGATCCCGCCGCGGCACGTGCGTTCGCCTTCGACGAGCCCAACTACCAGGCGGGCGCGTACCGCGACGTGCTGCTGCGCCGGTGGCGCAACAGGCTGGGGCGCACCATGTGGGACTTTCCCGGCGGTGCCACCGGCGGCAGCCGGCATCTGGTCATCGGCCTCGGCTCGGACCGGGACGCCGACCTCGACGTGCCGCCCGACCGGGACGGACTGATCGCGTACGGACCGCTCCTGTCCGACGACGGCACCCTCTGGCTCGGCACGGCGGCACTGGTCCTGGCCCCGGACCCGGCCGCGGCACGCGCCGTCCTGGTGCCCGACCGGTACGCCGACATCGAGGTCCACGACTGGGAGTTCGGCGGTCGGCGGTAGCGAGGGCGGGCGCGGTCTGCTCCTGGTCGGAACCCTGGCCGACGCCTGGGGCACACGGCCCACCGCCGGCGGCAAGACCGTGTGGTTCACCTCGCTGCTCACGCCCTCGGCCGACCGGGGTTCCGAGCGTGCCTCACTGCCGTCTGCGCCTGGCTGACGCGGATCGGCCAGTACCCCGGCCGACAGGGCTCGGGGCCTCGCGTCCGTCGTCGTACGCGAGGCCGTAGTACGCGAGGCCCCGAGCCGCCACCGCGTCAGCCGACCCGCGCCGCCTCCGGCTCTCCGGTGCCTTCCGTGCCCCCTGCGCCCCCTGTGCCCTCTGAGCGCCCACGGCGGTCGGCGGGCCCGGCGCGCTCGATGTCCACGGTGATGTCCTCCGGACGGGTCCACCCGCCCTCCGGCTCGATCGCGACCCCGCGCCACCACGGCTCCTGCGGGACGGAGTCCGTCGCGGGCTCGAACGGCTCCCCCGGGACGGGCAGTGCGACCTTCACCCCGGCGTGTCCCGCCGCGGTGATCGTGCCCTCGCCCGGCGCGGACCACGGGTGCGGCGCGAGGTTGAACGTGCCCCAGTGGATCGGCAGCATCACTCCGTCGGGCCGCCCGCCCTGGAGGTCCAGGTGCGCGCGCACGCCCTCCTCGGGCGTCATGTGGATGTCGGGCCAGAACTCGCTGTACGCCCCGATCTGGATCATCGTGACGTCGAACGGTCCGTGCTCGGCCCCGATGTCCCGGAAACCGCTGAAGTAACCGGTGTCCCCGCTGTGGTAGATCCGGTGCTCGGGTCCGGCGACGGCCCAGGACGCCCAGAGCGTGTGCTGGAAATTGCGCAGGCCGCGGCCGCAGAAGTGGTGCGCGGGCGTCGCCGTCAGGGTCAGGCCTGCCACCTTCGTGGCCTCGTTCCAGTCGAGCTCGCGCAGCCGATCGGCCGGGACGCCCCAGCGCTCCAGGTGCGCGCCGACGCCCAGCGGCACCGCGAAGACCGTGTCCGTGCCGGCCAGGGCCTGGATGGTGGGCATGTCCAGGTGGTCGTAGTGATCGTGCGAGATCACCACCACGTCCACCGGGCCGAGCGCCGCGAGCGGCACCGGCACGGGATGCAGCCGCTTGGGCCCGACCCAGGAGAAGGGGGAGCAGCGCTCGCCCCAGACGGGGTCGAAGAGCACCCGCCGCCCGTCGATCTCGGCGAGCACGCTCGAGTGCCCCATCCAGGTGATCCGCACTCCGCCGACCGGGGGCTTGGCGAGGTCGGCGAGAGTCGTGGCATGCACGGGCACGGTACCCGCGGGGCCGCGGCGGATCCGCTCCTCCTTGCGGAAGTAGATCTTCGCGAACTCGAGGGTCGAACCGGTCGGACGGGTCCGCGCCCCCTCGGGGTTCTGGAAGGTCCCGTCCGCGAAATTCGGCGATCTGCGGATCCTCGCGAGCCGCTCACCGGCCGGATCCGCACCGAAGGGGGCGGTCCTGAGCGAGCGGAGCCCGGAGCTCAGCGAACGGGACACGGCGCCTCCTGGAAAGGGGTTGGTCAGATCCCCATTATGGACACCGCCACCGACAACGGCCGCCCGGAGGGGCCCGCACCGGCCACGCGCCCGCCCGCTGCGTGATGTACTCCTACTGACCCCCCATTCAGTAGGAGTACGCTCCATGCCCCCCATACGCGCTGTGCCCGCCTCCGTTCCCCCGCCTCACCTCTCCCTCACCTGGACCGACCACATCACCGGCCACCAGGGCTTTCTCGTCATCGACCGTCTCGTACGAGGTGTCTGCAGCGGTGGTCTCCGGATGCGCCCCGGCTGCAGCCTCGACGAGGTCGCGGGACTGGCCCGCGGGATGACGATGAAGGAGGTCCTGCACTACGACCCCAGCGCCCGCTACATCCCGCTCGGCGGCGCCAAGGGCGGCATCGACTGCGATCCGCGCGCCCCGGAGGCGTACGGCGTCCTGGTGCGCTACCTGAGGGCGATGCGTCCGTACATCGAGAGCTCCTGGACGACGGGCGAGGACCTTGGCCTGACCCAGGACCTGGTCGACAGGGCGGCGGCGGAAGCAGGCTTGATCTCTTCCATCCAGGCCGTCTACCCGCTCCTGGACGACGAGGCGGCGGCCCGCGAGCGCCTGGCGGACGCGTTCACCGTGGAGGTCGACGGGAGCGGCCTGGACGAGCTGGTCGGCGGCCACGGAGTCGCCGAAGCGATTCTCGCGGCCCTCGACCGCGCGGGGCACGCGCACGCGGGCGCACGCGTGGCCGTGCAGGGGCTCGGCACCATGGGCGGCGCGACCGCCCGTTTCCTCACCCGCGCGGGTCTGACGACGGTGGCCGTCGCCGACGTCAAGGGCACGATCGCCAACCCGGCGGGGCTCGACGTGGAGGCGCTGCTGGCCGCCCGCGACGCACACGGCACGGTGGACCGCTCGGCCCTGCGCCCCGGCGACCGGGAGCTGCCGGGCGAGGCCTGGCTGTCCACGGAGGCGGAGATCCTGGTCCCCGCCGCCGTGTCGTACACGATCAACGAGGTCAACCAGGCGCGGATCACGGCCCGTTGGGTGGCGGAAGCGGCCAACATGCCGGTCCTGCCGGAGGCGGAGCGGCTGCTGGCGGAGCGCGGCATCACCGTCCTGCCGGACGTCGTCGTCAACTCCGGGACCAACGCCTGGTGGTGGTGGACGCTCTTCGGAGACATCGGGGCCGACGCGGACGAGGCCTTCGCGTACACGCGCCGCTCGATGCGGGCCCTGGTCGACGTGATCCTGCGCCGCGCCGAGGCGGAGGGCACGACGCCCCGCGCGGCGGCCCACGCGTTGGTGGCCGACCGGCTGCCGGTGATCGGCGAGCGATTCGGCTGGTATGCGCACGCCTAGAGGCGCACGCAGGGTGGATAGGCTGCCCGGCGTGGCGAGAGTGCGGTTGAGTGTGGCGCAGCGGCGGGCGGAGCTCCTGTCCGCCACCGTCGAACAGATCGAGATGCGCGGTGTGGCGGCCGTGCGCATCGCGGACGTGGCAGCGGCGCTGGGGGTGAGCAACGCGCTGGTCCTGTACCACTTCTCCACGAAGGAGAAGCTGGTGGCAGCCGCCTTCGCGCATGCCGCCGAGGACGACCTCGCCCACCTCCACACCCTCCTGAGCCGCCGCACCACGGCCCTTCGCCGGCTGCGCGCGGCCGTCCGCTGGTACGCCCCCACCGGTCAGGCCAAGGGCTGGCGCCTCTGGATAGAGGGCTGGTCCGCCGCACTGCGCGAACCCACTCTGCGTACGGTCACACGCGACCTGGACCAGCAGTGGAAGGCGGCCCTCGCAGAGGTCATCAAGGAGGGCGTCGCAGCGGGCGAGTTCACCTGCTGCGACCCCGAGGACACGGCCCTTCGCCTCACGGCGCTCCTGGACGGCCTGGCGGTGCAGATGACGGCGTACGAGGGCACATCCCTGTCACGCGCCCGCATGCTGGCGTGGGTGGACGAGGCCCTGACGCGGGAGCTGACGCTCGCGCAAGATGTCCAGAGATCGAAGTCGGTGCAGGTACAAAAAAGGTGCTCTACCCCCTGAGCTACGCCGACCCGAAGTCGACGACGGGACTCGAACCCGCGACCGCCTCACCAAAGGAAGTAACCCGCGCCTTCGCACCTGGACACCTCCACCGTAGCGATCAACTCCCGCGCAGGCATCGGGTTTTCCCTCAGGACGCCGACTCGATGTGCATCCTGACCGTGTACGGGTCCACGCTCCCCTTGGCCTCCACGTGGTCCCCCGACGACTCCCCCCGCAGCCGCCGCCCGAACCACGGCACGAGGTACTCACGCGCCCAGTTGATGTCGTCGCGCCGCACCTCCAGCGTGCCGCGCGGCGGCTCCGGCGGCCACGGCTGGTCCGGGTCGGCGGGGACTTCAAGGCCGAGGACCTGGGCCGCGCGCAGCGCCACGCGGGTGTGGCCCTCGGCGGAGAGGTGCAGCCGGTCGCCGTCCCAGGCCCGGCGGTCCTGGATCGTCTTGAGGGACCACAGGTCGAGGACCGGGCAGCCGTAGCGGTCGGCGATCGCGCGGACATGGCCGTTGTACGTGGCGATCTTGCCGCGCAGGTGCTTGAGGACCGGCACCCCGCGGGTGTCGAACCCCGTGGTCACCATGACCGTGCCGACCGCCGATGTGAGGTCGGCGACGGCCCGCTCGAACCGCTCGGCGACCTCGTCCGGATCGTTGCCGGGACGGATGATGTCGTTGCCGCCGGCGCAGAACGTCAGGAGATCGGGAGCGAGCTCCTTGGCCAGGGGCACCTGGTCCGCGACGACCTGGTCGAGCAGTTTGCCGCGCACGGCGAGGTTGGCGTACCGGAAGGTGTGTTCCGGCATCCGGTCGTCGAGCAGGACGGCGAGGCGGTCGGCCCAGCCGACGAACGTGCCGTCCGGTCCGGGGTCCCCCACGCCTTCGGTGAAGCTGTCGCCGACCGCTGCGTAGGAGGTGAATGTGTCAGGGATGAAGGATGTCGACTCTGCTCTCACGTCGTCCTATCTTTCACCTCGTCAAGTGACCTACGCCACCGTAAGGAGGGGTTGACGGAGGGTGAGATAAGCCACCGGTCAAGTTTCGGCCAAGCCAGGAATACGGAGCGGTGATTGCCTCAGGAACCCATGTCGTATCGTCGAAGGCGCACCCCCACCGGCGAGTCGCGCCGGCGGCCGGACGGGAGGAGCCCCCGTGTCGCAGCAAGTCCCGCCGACGAAGCTGACCGAGCCCGAGCTGGCCGGAGTCCGCAACTTCCGTGATGTGGGCGGACTTCCGACCGTCGACGGCCGCCGGGTCAAGCAGGGACGCCTCTTCCGCAGCGGCCACCTCGCGCACGCCACGGCGGCCGACGCGGCGTTCCTCGACACCCTGGGCCTGAACACGATCTACGACTTCCGCAACGCGGCCGACCAGCGGCTCGAAGGCCCGGACGTCGAACTGCCCGGCGTGCGCAACGTGAACCTGCCGCTGACCGACCCCGCGCACGGCGCCGAGTTCTGGACGATGGTCCGCGACGGCGACCTGGACCAGCTGCGCGCCGCCCTCTCCGACGGGCAGGCCGCGGGGCGCCTCTCCGACACGTACCGCGAGATCATCAAGGACCGCACCGCCGAGCACAGCCGCGTGCTGCACGAGATGGCCGCCGACAGCCTGCCCGCGCTGATGCACTGCGCCGCCGGCAAGGACCGCGCGGGCCTTTCCATAGCCGTCACGCTCCTCGCCGTCGGCGTCGAGCGCGACGCCATCGAGGCGGACTACCTGGAGTCGAACGCCACCCACCGCCGCTACAAAGTGCGCCGCGGCGACAACGCCCCGGGCGCGATGTCCCCCGAGGTCATGCAGTTGCTCAGCCCGCTCTTCGAGGCCCGCGCCGAGTATCTTGCCGCCGCCTTCGAGACGATCGAGCAGATCTGGGGCGACACGGACACCTACCTCGCGCAGGGCCTGAAGGTGACCCCGGAGATCCGCGAGCGGCTCCGCGAGCACCTCCTGGACTGAGTCACTGGCTCTGCGCGCCCAGCGAGAACAGCAGGTAGACGAAGGCCGCGAAGAGGTGGCCGACAGCCACGTAGACGATCAGCCGGATCCAGAGCCCACGGGGGAACTTCTCCTCCATGGACATCGCCTTCTTGGCGGGCGCAGGCGCGGGCGCGGGTGTCGGCACAGGAACAGGCGCGGGATCCATCTGTTCGGGCCGCTGCGCTTCGGGGTCCGTCATCGCGGGTCTCCCAGGGTGGGGCTGTGCGGGGCTCCGCCGAGGCACAGCGCGGTGGCGGGACTCTGCAGCAGGGTGTGGACGAAGAGAAGGTCGGTGCCGAGGTGGTCCGCGGCGGCGATCCGGTGCGGGGTCAGCGAGTCGAAGTGCGCGCTGTCTCCGGGCTCGAGCGTGTACGTGGTGTCGCCGAGCCGCAGCCGAAGGCGCCCCTGGAGGACGTACAGCCACTCCTCGCCGGGGTGGACGCGCACGATATCGCCCTGCGCCCCGTGCGGCACGTGCACCCGCAGCGCCTGCATCCCGCGGGCCTGCGCGCCCGCCTGCCAGTAGGTCCAGCCGCCCGCCCGGGTCGGCTCCATGTCCGCGGCGCGGACGATCGCGTCCCGGTCGGCGGGCTTCTCGCCGAGGAGCTCCGAGACCGTCGTACCGTAGGTACGGGCGAGCGCGAGCAGCAACGGCAGGGACGGCTGGCGCTGCCCGGTCTCCAGGCGGGAGAGATGGGCGGGCGAGAGCCCGGCGGTGCGGGCCGCGGCCTCCAGCGTCAGGGTGGCACGGCGCCGCAGCTCACGCAGTTGCGGGGCGACGGCCGGAAGCACCTCGGCAGCCTCCGGGTCGACCGGCTCGGGCTCGGCATTGCTCATACGTCGATTGAGCCAGGCTCTTGCCCCCGAGGCAACTTTCTTGCCTCAGAGGCAAAAGCCCCGGAGCCTCCGAAGCCCTGGTGAGCGTCGCTCAGCGGTTCGCGACCGCCTGCTTCACCAGCGTCTTGCCGAAGTCCCACATCAGCCCGCCACCGCTGTGCGCCTCGTCCATCACGGCGGTGAAGGCCTCCACGAAGCGGTCCACCTCCCGCTCCCCGATGGTCAGCGGCGGGATGAGCTTGATGACCTCCAGATGGTCGCCGGAGACCTGGGTGAGGATGCGGTGCTTCTGCAGCAGCGGCACGACCACCATCTGCGCGAAGAGCCCCTTGCGCGCCGCCTGCAGCATCGTCCAACGACCGCGCAGTTTCAGCGAGTTGGGGCGTCCGAACTCGATGCCGACCATCAGGCCACGGCCGCGGACCTCGCTCAGGAGCTCGTAGCGGTCGACGAGCGCGCCGAGCCGGGACTTCAGGAGCTCGCCCGTCACGCGCGCGTTCGCGACGATCTCCTCGTCCTCCATGACGGAGAGGACCGCGAGCCCGGCCGCCATGGCCTGCGCGTTGGACCCGAAGCTCGCCGAGTGCACGAGCACCCGGTCCATGGACGAGTAGACCTTCTTGAAGATCCAGTCCTTGCCGAGCGTCGCGCCCACCGGCACATAGCCGCCGGACAGCGCCTTCGCGACACACACCAGGTCCGGCTCGACGCCTTCCTCGTACTGATAGGCGTAGAAGTCACCGGTCCTGCCGAGGCCGGTCTGCACCTCGTCGGCGATCAACAGCGCCTTGTGCTGGCGCAGCAGCTCCTGGGCGGCCGGCAGATAGCCGGGCGGCGTCTCGTGCACTCCCTTGCCCTGGATGGGCTCGATGATGAGCCCGGCCACGTCGCCCTTCTTCAACTCCCGCCGCAGCGCGTCCAGATCGCCGAGCGGAACGGCCGTGTCGGGCAGCAGCGGCGCGAACCCGTCCCGGAATCCCGACTCGCCGTTCACCGAGAGGGAGCCGGCGGTCAGGCCGTGGAAGGCGTGCGTGCAGTACAGCACCCTCGGCCTGCCCGTCGCGTACCGGGCGAACTTCAGCGCGGTCTCGACGGCCTCCGTGCCGCTGTTGCCGAAGAACACCCGGTCCAGGTGCGGACTGTGGGCGAGCAGCTTCTCGGCGAGCAGACCGGGCAGAGGCTGGCAGTCGAAGCGCGTCAGGTCGGCGAGCGAGGCGTCCAGGACGTCGTGCAACGCCTTGCGTACGACGGGGTGGTGGCGGCCGAGGCCCATCACGCCGAAGCCCGCGAGCATGTCGAGGTAGTCGGCGCCGTCCGCGTCCCAGAAGTACGCGCCCTCGGCCCGCTCGTAGACCTTGTCGAAGCCGATGGTGTGCAGCATGCGCGGCAGTTGGTGGTTCAGGTGCCGCGCGTGCAGTTCGTAGCGCTCGGCGCCCCGCTCGGCGAGGAGTCTGCCGAGATCGAACTCCTTGGTCATACTCCGTGCTCCTTGGCTGCCAGTGTGGCGCTGATCCGCCCCGCGATCTCGACCGGGGTGAGCCCGAGGTCCGCGAGCACCTCGCCCCGCTTGGCGTGCGCGAGGAACTGCTCGGGAATGCCGAACCGCCGCACGGGTACGTCGACTTCGGCCTCGCCGAGCGCGAGCGCGACCGCCGCGCCGACACCGGCCGCCCTGCTGTTGTCCTCGACGACCCCCACGACACGGTGCCGTGCGGCGAGTGCCGGAAGCTCGGCGTCGACCGGCTTGACCCAGCGCGGGTCGACGACGGTGCAGGTGAGCCCGCGCTCGCGCAACAGCTCGGCGGCCCGCAGGCAGACGGGCGCCATCACGCCGACCGCCACCAACAGGGCGTCCGCGTCGGCGTCTTGGCGGCCCTGGCTCAACACGTCCATGCCACCGATCCGGTCGACCGCGGGAATCGCGGGCCCCACCGACTCCTTGGGGAAGCGAAGGATGGTCGGCGCGTCGTCCACGGCGACCGCCTCCCGCAGCTGAGTGCGGAGCTGGTCGGCGTCGCGCGGCGCGGCGATCCGCAGGCCCGGCACGACCTGGAGGATCGACATGTCCCACATGCCGTTGTGCGAGGCGCCGTCGACACCCGTCACCCCGGCCCGGTCCAGGACGAAGGTGACGCCGCACTCGTGCAGCGCGACGTCCATCAGGAGCTGGTCGAAGGCCCGGTTGAGGAAGGTGGCGTAGACGGCGACGACGGGGTGCAGGCCCCCGGTCGCGAGTCCGGCCGCCGACACCGCCGCGTGCTGCTCCGCGATGCCGACGTCCCACACCCGGTCGGGGTAGGCCTGGGCGAACTTGCCGAGGCCTACCGGGCCCAGCATGGCCGCGGTGATCGCGACCACGTCCTCGCGCTCGGCTCCGATGCGTACGATCTCGTCGCCGAACACCGAGGTCCAGGACGGCCCGTTGGAGGGAGCGAGGGGCTCGCACGTCAGCGGGTCCATCACGCCGACCGTATGAAAGCGGTCGGCCTCGTCCGCGAGCGCGGGCTCGTAGCCGCGCCCCTTCTCGGTGAGGCAGTGGATGAGGACGGGCCCGTGGAAGCGTTTCGCACGTCGCAGCGCCGACTCGACGGCGCCCGTGTCGTGGCCGTCGATCGGCCCGACGTACTTGAGCCCGAGATCCTCGAACATGCCCTGCGGCGCGAAGGCGTCCTTGAAGCCCTTCTTGGCGCCGTGGAGCGACTCGTACACGGTGTGTCCGACGACGGGTGTGCGCTGGAGTATGTCCTTTCCCCAGGCCAGGACCCGTTCGTAGCTGTCGGTCGTACGGAGCGTGGCGAGGTGGTTGGCGAGGCCGCCGATGGTGGGGGCGTAGGAACGCTCGTTGTCGTTGACGACGATGATCAGCGGCCGGTCCTTCGCGGCCGCGATGTTGTTGAGCGCCTCCCACGCCATGCCGCCGGTGAGCGCGCCGTCACCGATGACGGCGACGACATGGCCCCGCTCCCCCAGGACCTGCCGCGCCTTGGCCAGGCCATCGGCCCAGCCGAGCGCGGTCGACGCATGGCTGTTCTCGACGATGTCGTGCTCGGACTCCGCGCGCGAGGGATAGCCGGACAGGCCGCCCTTGCCGCGCAGCTTGGAGAAGTCCTGCCGTCCGGTCAGGAGTTTGTGCACGTAGCTCTGGTGGCCGGTGTCCCACACGATGCGGTCGACCGGCGACTCGAAGACCCTGTGGAGGGCGATGGAGAGTTCCACCACCCCCAGGTTGGGCCCGAGGTGACCTCCGGTCCTGGCGACCGCGTGCACCAGGAACTCCCTGATCTCCTCGGCCAGTTCGTCGAGCTCGGCCTCGGTCAGCGCCTTCAGATCGCGCGGCCCCCGAATGGTTTCCAGAATGGTCATGCTCGGGCCCCCTCTCTGGTTCTTCTCAGCTCACGGTGACGTCGGGCACCCCTGAGGTGACGCCCTCGTCCTCCATCTGTGCGGCGATCTTCATCGCCTCTTCGATGAGGGTCTCCACGATCTTCGACTCGGGGACGGTCTTGATGACCTCGCCCTTGACGAAGATCTGCC